>NZ_JBNNVS010000049.1:0-39279 GCF_050280665.1 Pseudomonas sp. NPDC089547
TTCTCTGGCAGGCTGATTCGTGCCTGGATGTTGCTGAGAGAGGCCGTGGGCTTTTCTACTGAAAATTTGCCTCCGGCCATAGAATCTCCCACAGGACCGTGCACTTTTACAGGTCTGTGCTGTACCTGTGGGAGCGGGCTTGCCCGCGAAAGGGCCGGTACAGGCAATACTTGAATCCCAGGCATAAGAAAGGCGACCCGAGGGTCGCCTTCTTGTACCAGCCTGCGCCTTACTTCTCGACGAAGGCACGCTCGATCAGGTAGTCACCCGGCTCGCGCATGCGGGCGGAAACCTTCAAGCCGAAGCTGTCCAGCACTTCGCTGGTTTCGTCGAGCATGCTCGGGCTGCCGCAGATCATGGCACGGTCGTCCTGCGGGTTGATCGG
Organism: Pseudomonas sp. NPDC089547; assembly: GCF_050280665.1. Taxonomy (NCBI): domain Bacteria; kingdom Pseudomonadati; phylum Pseudomonadota; class Gammaproteobacteria; order Pseudomonadales; family Pseudomonadaceae; genus Pseudomonas; species Pseudomonas sp. NPDC089547. The sequence goes on from NZ_JBNNVS010000049.1 coordinate 386, forward strand.
TGGCAGGCCGATGTCGCTGAACAGCTTGCCGCTGCGCATCAGGTCGGTCAGGCGGCCCTGGTTCTCGAACGGTTCACGGGTCACGGTCGGGTAGTAGATCAGCTTGTCGCGAACCGACTCACCGAAGAACTCGTTCTGCGGCAGGTGCTCGGTGATGAACTCGCGGTAAGCCACTTCGTTCACGTAACGCACGCCGTGTACCAGGATCACTTTCTCGAAGCGCTCGTAGGTTTCCGGGTCCTGGATGACGCTCATGAACGGCGCCAGGCCAGTGCCGGTGCTCAGCAGGTACAGGTGCTTGCCCGGGTTCAGGTCGTCGAGCACCAGGGTACCGGTAGGCTTCTTGCTGATGATGATCTCGTCGCCTTCCTTCAGGTGCTGCAGCTGCGAGGTCAGCGGGCCGTCCGGCACCTTGATGCTGAAGAACTCCAGGTGCTCTTCCCAGTTCGGCGAAGCGATGGAATAGGCACGCATGAGCGGACGGCCGCTTTCCTGCTGCAAGCCGATCATCACGAACTGACCGTTCTCGAAGCGCAGGCCCGGGTCGCGGGTGCACTTGAAGCTGAACAGGGTGTCGTTCCAGTGGTGCACACTGAGGACACGTTCGTGGTTCATGTTGCTCATCGATGGGGCTCCTGAAGAAAAACGCGGCGCGCAAAACGCGCAGTTGCGCGATAGTTTAGGGGCAGCGACAATATCTGTTAACTGGATTATCAAGATATGTGTTATCGGTTATATCGATATGCGATTCACACTTCGTCAACTACAGGTCTTCGTCGCCGTCGCCCAGCATCAAAGCGTCTCGCGGGCCGCCAGCCTGCTGGCGTTGTCGCAGTCGGCCGCCAGCACCTCCATTACCGAGCTTGAGCGGCAATCGAGCTGCCAGCTGTTCGACCGTGCAGGCAAGCGCCTGGCCCTCAACGCGCTCGGCCATCAACTGCTACCACAGGCAGTGGCGTTGCTCGACCAGGCCAAGGAGATCGAGGACCTGCTCAACGGCAAGTCCGGTTTCGGCTCGCTGGCGGTCGGCGCCACGCTGACCATCGGCAATTACCTGGCCACCCTGCTGATCGGCAGCTTCATGCAGACCCACCCGGAAAGCCAGGTGAAGCTGCATGTTCAGAACACTGCACATATCGTGCAACAGGTGGCGCACTACGAAATTGATCTGGGTCTAATCGAAGGCGACTGCAACCACCCGGACCTGGAGGTGCAGCCCTGGGTCGAAGACGAGTTGGTGGTGTTCTGCGCGCCGCAGCATCCACTGGCCAAACTGGGCCGTGCCGATATCGAAAGCCTGTCGCAAGAGGCGTGGATTTTGCGCGAGCAAGGCTCGGGCACGCGCCTGACCTTCGACCAGGCCATGCGCCATCACCGCGCCAACCTCAACATCCGCCTGGAGCTGGAACACACCGAGGCAATCAAGCGCGCTGTGGAGTCGGGCCTGGGCATTGGCTGCATTTCGCGCCTGGCCCTGCGGGATGCATTCCGCCGCGGCAGCCTGGTGCCGGTGGAAACGCCGGAGCTGGACCTGATGCGCCAGTTCTACTTCATCTGGCACAAGCAGAAGTACCAGACCTCGGCCATGCGTGAGTTTCTCGACCTGTGCCGCAACTTCACTGCGGGCTTTACCCGCAGTGACGAAATCGTACTGCCACCGATCGCTTAAAGCAGGATCACGCCCCACACCAGCGCCACCATGGTCAGTGCCACCAGTTGCGCGGCGCTGCCCATGTCCTTGGCGTTTTTCGACAGGGGGTGGCGCTCCAGCGAAATGCGGTCAATGGCCGCTTCTACCGCCGAGTTGAACAGCTCGACGATCAGCCCCAGCAGGCACACGGCTATCATGATCGCCCGCTCCGCGCGGCTTACCGGCAACCAGAATGCGATCGGGATCAGCAGCACGTTGAGCAGCACCAGCTGACGGAACGCGGCTTCCCCCTTGAAGGCTGCGCGCAAGCCGTCCAGCGAATAGCCAGCGGCGTTGAAGATACGTTTCAGGCCGGTCTGGCCTTTGAATGGCGATGTCATGTGAGTCACTTCACAACGGAAAGGCCAGCAGACTAGACCGGCCCGGGTCAAAAAAGCGTGAAGCCACGCGCAGTCAGTTGCTGGCAACCGATTCAAGTTGTTGCAGCAGCAGCGCGGCCTGGGTCCGGGTACGCACGCCCAGCTTGCGGAAAATGGCGGTCACGTGGGCCTTGATCGTTGCCTCGGAGACGCTCAGCTCATAGGCAATCTGCTTGTTCAGCAGGCCTTCGCAGACCATGGTCAGCACGCGGAACTGCTGCGGCGTCAGGCTGGCCAGCCCCTCGCTGGCGGCCTTGGCCTCAGCCGATACATCAACCTTCTCGAATGCCTGCGGCGGCCACCAGACCTCACCGTCCAGCACCTTGCGCACTGCATCCTGGATGACTTCCAGGGTGCTGGACTTGGGAATGAAGCCACTGGCACCAAACTCGCGGGACTTGACCACCACGGCGGCCTCTTCCTGCGCAGAAACCATCACCACGGGGATCTGCGGGTATTGCCCGCGCAGCAGCACCAGCCCGGAAAAACCGTAGGCACCCGGCATGTTCAAGTCCAGCAGCACCAGGTCCCAGTCGGCTTTCTCGCTCAGTCGGGTTTCCAGCTCGGCAATACTCGCGACTTCGACCAGGCGTACATCCGGCCCCAGGCCGAGGGTAACGGCCTGGCGCAGGGCGCCACGGAACAGTGGGTGGTCATCGGCAATCAGGATTTCGTATGTGGCCATCGATCTAAGGATCCTGTTCTGTGCCAGGCACTGAGGGGTAAGAGAAGCGCCCGGCGGGGAATCGGCGCCAAGGATGCCGAGCACGGTCAAGGGTGGTCAAGCCAATCGCCCTGCCGTCTCGCCCACCCTGGCTGCCAGCTCCGTCATTATGAACCAAAGCAGGGGTTGTGCCCCTTGGACTATAGGAAGGTATGCAAACGCTGATGGGTGTCGTCCTGCTCATCCAGCGGCAGGCGCCGCTTGCCGCTGAGGTAGTGCAGACTGAACACGTCCAGGTAGGCATCCAGTGCCTGCGAGGCCTGCGTGTCGCCGGCCAGGTCCAGGCACATGGCCGCCACTTCTGCCGTGCAGAAGTGGTCGTCACGCTTGGAGCGCCGCAGGCGGTAGCGCGACATCTGCTCGGCCTCAAGGCTCAACACCGGGAAACGGTCCAGGTACGGGCTTTTGCGGAACATCTTGCGCGCTTCGGTCCAGGTGGCATCAAGCAGGATGAACAGCGGGCGCTTGCCCGGTTCACGCACCACCTCGCTGACCACCCGCTGCTCGGCCACGAACTCCCCCGGGAAGACGATGTAGGGCTGCCAGCACGGGTCGTCCAGCAAGGCCAGCAAGCGCTCGTCGACCGAAGTACGCAACCAGCCGAAGGCGGACGTGTCTTCGATCAGGTCGGCAATCAGCCAGCCGGTGTTGGTGGGCTTCAGCGGCTCGGTGTCATGCATCAGCAGGCACACGCCTGAGTCTGCCTGCACCCGGGGTTTCCAGGCGCACAGGCAGTGGGTGGCAATGACCCGGCAGTCCGGGCAGCGCTCGGCACGCGAGCCACGGGCGATGAAAGGTTTGATGCTGCGGGCCAGGCGCTCGGCGCGCAGGCGCGCTACCGCGTGGCTCATGCCGGCAAGCCTCTGGACGGAACGGAAATCGACACTGGGATGACTCGGAAAAAACAAGACCGCAAGTCTACCAGAACAGGGGGCATTTGCTGTGCAGGTGGCAAGGCGCTCTTTATAATCGATGCTTTACCGCGCCATCGGCTCATGCCGTGCGGTTTTACGGAACGCCGTCGACCCGCGCATGTCAAAGCGCCAGTCATCGAACCAGGAGAGATTCATGCTGCGCCTTATCGTCCCCGCCCTGAGCCTGTTGCTCGCCCTGCCCCTGGCAGCCCAGGCGGCTTCCAAGCAGGACTATGACCTGAACAAGACGCTGCAGAAGGTTGCCAAAGAAAGCAGCGCGGGCACCCCGCGCGCCATCAACGAGGACATCCTCGATCAAGGCTACACCGTTGAAGGCAAGGCGCTGGTCAACCACCTGAGCGTGCGCCAGAGCCACGCCGAGCGCATGCAGGCCAACCCGGAGCAGGTTCGCAGCCAGCTGGGTGACAGCGTCTGCCGCAACAGCGGCTTCCGCAACCTGATGTCCAAAGGCGCGGTCATGGTCTACCGCTTCACGGTCTACAAGACCAACCAGCCAATCATGGACCAGGCCTTCGACAGCGCCAGTTGCGTAGCCGGCAACAAGAAGAAGTAACAGCCGCTTTCGGGCTACACCTTCTCGTCCTCGCGGGCGCACCAGCGCCCCTCGGCGGCCTCGGCACGCATCTCGGCCAATAACGCCTGCAAGTAGCGCGACTGGCACTCGACCCCCGCCAACCTGCGCTGGCACTCGGCCTCCAGGCTCAGGTGATGCACCTGAGCCGCACTTTCCAGCTGCTGATAAAGCTGCCGGTCCACTTCGATGGTCAAGCGATGCATACCGCCACCTCCTGCATCGACACGTTTCGCTTTACCAGTTAACCAAACCCATGCTGCCGCTGGCGGCAGGCCGACCGGCGGTTGTGGCAAACCGCCCGGCACAATCGGTCGCGAAGGTCTAGATTGAGGTCATGGGTATTGGTGCAGAAGGAGACGTTGCATGCCTTACCAATCGAATGAACTGCTGTTCAGCCACTTCCGCGACAACAACATCGACCTCAGCAATATCGACGCACAACTGCAACTGGTAGCACCCGACAGCCCCAACCTGCCGCTGTACCGCGACATGATGCTGACCGTCCTGCGCATGGCCCATGACGACAGCGACCGCTGGAGCGCCAAGATCACCCTGCAGGCCTTGCGCGAACTGGACCAGTCATTCCGCACCCTGCAGCACTACAAAGGCCGGCGCAAGGTGACCGTGTTCGGCTCTGCACGCACGCCGCTGGAACACCCGATGTACGCCTTGGCCCGCGAGCTTGGCGCCACCCTGGCGTGCTCCGACCTGATGGTCATCACCGGTGCCGGCGGCGGCATCATGGCCGCCGCGCACGAAGGCGCTGGCAGCGCCCACAGCCTGGGTTTCAACATCACCCTGCCCTTCGAGCAACATGCCAACCCGACCGTGGGCGGCACCGACAAGCTGCTGCCCTTCCACTTCTTCTTTATCCGCAAGCTGTTCTTCGTCAAGGAGGCCGATGCCCTGGTGCTGTGCCCGGGGGGGTTCGGCACCCTCGATGAAGCGCTTGAAGTACTGACCTTGATCCAGACCGGCAAGAGCCCTCTGGTACCGGTGGTGCTGCTGGACTCACCCGGTGGCAGTTTCTGGCGTGACTGCCTGGACTTTATCAGCCGCCAGCTGGAAGAAAACCGCTACATCCTGCCCAGCGACCTGAAGCTGGTGCGCCTGGTGCACAGTGCCGATGAGGCCGTGGAGGAGATCAACCAGTTCTACAGCAACTACCACTCCAGCCGCTGGCTGAAGAGCCAATTCGTGATCCGCATGCACCACCCGCTGAGCGAAGCGGCACTGTTCGACATTCAGGAGGGTTTTGCCGACTTGCGCCTGAGTGGCAAGTACTACCAGCAACCGGACAGCGGCGCCGAGCATGAGGTAGGCAACTTCAGCCACCTGACGCGCTTGTCGTTCGCCTTCAATGGCCGGGACCAGGGCCGACTGCGCGAACTGGTGGACTTCATCAACCTGCCGGAGAACTGGGCCAAGCCGCAGCCGATGCATACCACCCAGCGGGCCAGGGAGGCGTTGAAGGCCAGTTGATGGTGCCGGCCGCTCACACAGAGATCGCGTGAGCCCGAAGCCAGCGCCATACCTGTGGGAGCGGGCGTGCCCGCGAAAAAGCCAGCGCGGTGAATGGCACCGGCTTTGCCGGTGTTCGCGGCTGAAGCCGCTCCCACAGGGATCGTGTTAACCCGAAGCCAGCGCCATACCTGTGGGAGCGGGCGAGCCCGCGAAGAAGCCACCGCGGTGAATGGCACCGGCTTTGCCGGTGTTCGCGGGCTCGCCCGCTCCCACATGTATCGTGTGCGCCCGAAGCTAGCGCAATACCTGTGGGAGCGGGTTCACCCGCGAAAAAGCCAGCGCGGTGAATGGCACCGGCTTTGCCGGTGTTCGCGGGCTCGCCCGCTCCCACAGGGTACGCGGTGCACGCGACAGTACAGCCCAATGGGCTGGGCAATCTCTCGCAGAGACCGTGTGAGCCCGAAGCCAACGCATAGACTTCAGTAATCGTCCAGATCCCGCCCACTGAGCAGGCGGCCGATCAAATCCATGGGAAACCCCCGGTAAGCCAGGAACCGGGTTTGCTGGGCACGGCTACGCGGATCCTGCGGCCGCTGCCCGGCGAACTTGCGCTGCCACACATCACGCATGCGCTCGCCCCAATCCACTTCGCTCTCACGCAATGCCTGGTCGATATCACTGCGCGCCAAGCCGCGCTGGCCCAGCTCTTCGCGAATACGCACAGGGCCATAGCCAGAGCCGGAACGGTAGCGGATAAAGCTTTCGAGGTAGCGGGCCTCACTGAGCAGCCCTTCTTCGGTGAGCCGGTCGAGTTCAGGCTCGATCATCTCATCCAAAGCACCGCGCTGACGCAACTTACGCGTCAGCTCGACGCGACCATGCTCACGTCTCGCGAGCAGGTCCATGGCTGTCCGCCGGATGGCGACGGGGGTGTCGAGTACGGCGGACATATTGGCTATCTATCGCGGAATCAATAACCAGCGTCAGCGTCTGCCATGTCATCGGCATCAGCTTCGGCAGCAGCAGCTTTACCCGCTTCAGCAACAGCACCCGCTTTCAGCAGCTTGTCACGGATCTGCTTCTCGATCTCTGCACCAATAGCCGGGTTCTCGGCCAGGTACTTGGCAGCGTTGGCTTTGCCTTGACCAATCTTGTTGCCCTGGTAGGCGTACCAGGCACCCGACTTCTCGACAAGGCCTTGGGACACACCCAGGTCAATGATCTCGCCGTTACGGTAGATGCCCTTGCCGTAGAGGATCTGGAACTCGGCCTGGCGGAACGGTGGCGAAACCTTGTTCTTGACGATCTTGACGCGGGTTTCGCTGCCGACCACCTCGTCGCCTTCCTTGACCGCGCCAGTACGACGGATGTCCAGACGTACCGAGGCGTAGAACTTCAGGGCGTTACCACCGGTGGTGGTTTCCGGGCTGCCGAACATCACACCGATCTTCATACGGATCTGGTTGATGAAGATGACCAGGCAGTTGGCGTTCTTGATGTTACCGGTGATCTTGCGCAGCGCCTGCGACATCAGGCGGGCCTGCAGGCCCACGTGCATGTCACCCATTTCGCCTTCGATCTCGGCCTTTGGTACCAGGGCGGCCACGGAGTCGACGATGATCACGTCAACGGCGTTGGAACGCACCAGCATGTCGGTGATTTCCAGGGCCTGTTCGCCAGTATCCGGCTGCGAGACCAGCAGATCGTCAACATTGACACCCAGCTTGCCAGCGTATTCAGGGTCCAGGGCGTGCTCGGCGTCGACGAAGGCACAGGTAGCGCCGTTTTTCTGGGCTTCGGCGATGACCGACAGGGTCAGCGTGGTCTTACCCGACGACTCCGGGCCGTAGATCTCGACGATACGGCCTTTTGGCAGGCCGCCAATGCCCAGGGCGATGTCCAGGCCCAGGGAACCGGTGGAGATGGCAGGAATACCTTGGCGTTCCTGGTCGCCCATGCGCATGACTGCGCCTTTGCCGAATTGGCGTTCGATCTGACCCAGGGCCGCAGCCAAGGCGCGCTTCTTGTTGTCGTCCATTGAAATCCTCACGTGTTCGACGTGGCCCTGACGGCCGGAATACCTGTATAAGTAGCCAGTATTATTCCACAGGCAGGCGCTGACGCAAACCCCTGTCGTCGATTTACTCGGCACCAAGCTGTAACAAGCCGTCTAACGCGGCGATCACCGTCTGTCGGCGCACGGCTTCGCGGTCGCCGTCGAACTGGCGGCGCTCGCTGAATACCCGGCTGTCGTCACCCCAGGCCAGCCACACGGTGCCCACCGGCTTGGCTGCAGAGCCACCGTCCGGACCGGCCACACCGCTTACCGCCACGGCAAAGCGCGCGCCGCTGGCAGCCTGGGCACCGCGAACCATGGCTTCGACCACTTCCTGGCTAACTGCGCCCACCTGGCCGAACAAGGCCTCGGGCACCCCCAACTGGCGGGTTTTCTGAGCGTTGGAATAGGTCACGTAGCCGGCCTCGAACCAGGCCGAACTGCCAGGTATGCGGGTGATGGCTTCGGCAATGCCGCCGCCGGTGCAGGATTCGGCGGTGGTCACTTGTGCATTGAAACGGCGCAGGTGCTCACCCAGGCGGGTGGCAAGCGTGGTGATCGGGTCCATGTCGGGCTCCTGGAAGGCTGCCCTCTACCCTATCAGCTAGTTGCGTTCACTGATATTCAGCCAGATCGCGAAGCGGGCAGCCACAACGACAACAAACCTGCCGCGAAATGACGATCTCGCCAATGAACAGGCGTTCGACCTCGACCGCTTTGTGCCTGTACAGTCCGCAGATCATACGCCTCAGCCAATGGGGCATGTCAGAAGTTCAGCCGCAGTACGGTACGCCAGAAGTTCCTGATCGGTGAACGCCGGTGCTTGGCCCAGTTACGCTCCCACCACTCATCCTCATTACGCACTACCTGCTCCAGATCGCTACCCGCCACAGCTGCAGCATGTTGGCGATACAGCATCGGGAACACACAGTGCTGACGGATCTTGTGCTTGACCACAACATCCACGGGTGTGCCATCGTAGGGCGCTTCTGCCAGGATCCGGCAGCCTTCGCGCGACAGTACATAAGCGTGCAGTGCAACCACCCGCCCCCTGGCAATGAACGGGAACCACGTCAGCCAGGTTCGCCCCATGGAATAGCCCAGGTGCAGGGCCTGGAAAGAGCGGTTCTGCATGAAGCGGTTCACCCAGCGCACCTGCGAAGGCTTGAAATCATAAGCCTTGGCATCGTCTTCGAAGATCAGGATTCGATCCAGCCCGTTGTCCAGTGCGTGACGTGCCAACTGCTGATGCGATTCGTAGCAACCACGCTTGGGGTCACTGTTTTTCGCCACGACATGAAAGACCACTTCGTTGTCCAGCTGCCGCCCGATGGTTTCACTGAACAGCTTGCGCCGGTCATCCCGCGTGTCGAGGGAGATACAAAAAACCGCATCGACATCAAAACGAATTCCACTCACTGCACTAACCAACCTGATTGCAATAACGGTTAACTTGGCACGGCCAAAAGCGCGCAATCTTCCATGGGAGCACCATGCTGTCAACAAGCCATGCCCTTACACCTGCGCTGCCCGGCGTTGCAGGTGCTGCCTGTGCGGTAGCCGTGTTAACCTATGCGGCTTGAAAATCCAGGTGGGTCTCGGCGTCGCGCATGCAACACGGAACGCCCCAATTTGCCCCACAATGTTGAGACCTACTTTCTAAGCCTTTGATGAATAAAGCAATTTCAGATCTTTCCGCACACACCCCGATGATGCAGCAGTACTGGAAGCTGAAAAACCAGCACCCGGACCAGCTGATGTTCTACCGCATGGGCGACTTCTACGAAATCTTCTACGAAGATGCAAAGAAGGCCGCAAAACTGCTGGACATCACCCTGACCGCACGCGGCCAGTCGGCCGGCCAGTCCATCCCCATGTGCGGGATTCCGTTCCACTCGCTGGAAGGCTACCTGGCCAAGCTGGTCAAGCTGGGCGAATCGGTGGTGATCTGCGAGCAGATTGGCGACCCGGCCACCAGCAAGGGCCCGGTGGAACGCCAGGTGGTGCGCATTATCACCCCCGGCACGGTCAGCGACGAAGCGCTGCTCGACGAGCGCCGCGACAACCTGATTGCCGCACTGCTCGGCGACGAACGCCTGTTCGGCCTGGCCGTGCTGGACATCACCAGCGGCAACTTCAGCGTGCAGGAGATCAAGGGCTGGGAAAACCTGCTGGCCGAGCTTGAGCGCCTGAACCCGGTCGAGTTGTTGATCCCCGACGACTGGCCACGTGACCTGCCCGCCGAAAAACGCCCAGGCGCCCGCCGCCGTGCGCCGTGGGACTTTGACCGCGACTCGGCACGCAAAGCCCTGTGCCAGCAGTTTGCGACCAAGGACCTCAAGGGCTTTGGCTGCGACAAGCTGACCCTGGCCATTGGCGCCGCCGGCTGCCTGCTGACCTACGCCAAGGAAACCCAGCGCACCGCCCTGCCGCACCTGCGCAGCCTGCGCCACGAGCGCCTGGACGACACGGTCATCCTCGATGGCGCCAGCCGTCGCAACCTGGAGCTGGACGTCAACCTGGCGGGTGGGCGTGAAAACACCCTGCAATCGGTGGTCGACCGCTGCCAGACCGCCATGGCCAGCCGCCTGCTGAGCCGCTGGCTGAACCGCCCGCTGCGCGACCTGAAAGTATTGCAAGCACGCCAGGACTCGATCCGCTGCCTGCTCGACAGCTACCGCTTCGAGAAGCTGCAACCGCAGCTGAAGGAAATTGGCGACATCGAGCGGATCCTCGCCCGTATCGGCCTGCGCAACGCCCGCCCTCGTGACCTGGCGCGCCTGCGCGATGCCTTGGGCGCGCTGCCCGAGCTGCAAAACGCCATGACCGAGCTGGAAGCGCCGCACCTGGCGCGCCTTGCAGCCATTACCGGCACCTACCCGGAGCTGGCCAGCCTGCTTGAGCGGGCGATCATCGACAACCCGCCAGCGGTGATTCGCGACGGCGGCGTGCTCAAGGCCGGCTATGACAACGAACTGGACGACCTGCTGGCCATCAGCGAAAACGCCGGCCAGTTCCTGATCGACCTGGAAGCCCGGGAAAAGGCCCGCACCGGCCTGGCCAACCTCAAGGTCGGCTACAACCGCGTACACGGCTACTTCATCGAGCTGCCGACCAAGCAGGCCGAGCAAGCGCCGGGCGACTACATCCGCCGGCAGACGCTCAAGGGCGCCGAACGCTTCATCACCCCCGAGCTGAAAGCGTTCGAGGACAAGGCGCTGTCGGCGAAAAGCCGCGCCCTGGCCCGCGAGAAAATGCTCTATGACGCCCTGCTGGAAACCCTGATCAGCCACCTGGCGCCGCTGCAGGACAGTGCCGCCGCCTTGGCCGAACTGGATGTGCTCAGCAACCTGGCCGAACGTGCGCTCAACCTCGACCTGAACTGCCCGCGCTTCGTCGACGAACCGTGCCTGCGCATCGAGCAAGGCCGCCACCCGGTGGTGGAGCAGGTATTGACCACGCCATTCGTGGCCAACGACCTGGGCCTGGACAACAGCACGCGCATGCTGATCATCACCGGCCCGAACATGGGCGGTAAGTCCACCTACATGCGCCAGACCGCCCTGATCGTACTGCTGGCGCACATCGGCAGCTTCGTGCCGGCGGCCAGCTGCGAGCTGTCACTGGTCGACCGCATCTTCACCCGTATCGGGTCCAGCGACGACCTGGCCGGCGGGCGCTCGACCTTCATGGTCGAGATGAGCGAAACGGCCAACATCCTGCACAATGCCACCGACCGCAGCCTGGTGCTGATGGACGAAGTGGGCCGCGGCACCAGCACCTTCGACGGCCTGTCGCTGGCCTGGGCCGCTGCCGAGCGCCTGGCCCAGCTGCGTGCCTACACACTGTTCGCCACCCACTACTTCGAGCTCACCGTGCTGCCGGAAAGCGAGCCGCTGGTGGCCAACGTCCACCTGAACGCTACCGAGCACAACGAACGCATCGTGTTCCTGCACCATGTTCTGCCTGGCCCTGCCAGCCAGAGCTACGGCCTGGCTGTGGCACAGCTGGCCGGCGTGCCCACGGTGGTCATCCAGCGTGCCCGCGAACACCTGGCGCGCCTGGAAACCACCAGCCTGCCGCATGAACAAGTCCCGGCCCACAAGGCCAAGGATGTACCCCAGGTGCCGCACCAGAGCGACCTGTTCGCCAGCCTGCCTCACCCGGCCATCGAGAAGCTGGGCAAGCTGCAGCTGGACGACATGACCCCGCGTCAAGCTATCGAAATGCTATATCAACTAAAGAACCTGTTATAACGGCGCCCACTACAAGCTGGTAGAATCCGCCGCGGTTTGCTGGTGCTGCAGGTTATTAGCCTGGCCTGCAGCCACATACCAGTAAACCGCGCGGCCCTGAGAGGAAGGGCCGCCGCCGTCGCCTGAGGAGAGAACTAGAAATGACCTTCGTCGTCACCGACAACTGCATCAAATGCAAATACACCGACTGCGTGGAAGTCTGTCCGGTGGACTGCTTCTACGAAGGCCCGAACTTCCTGGTCATTCACCCGGACGAGTGCATCGACTGCGCCCTGTGCGAACCGGAATGCCCGGCGCAAGCCATCTTCTCGGAAGACGAGATCCCTGCCGGGATGGAGAACTTCATCGAGCTGAACGCCGAACTGGCGGAAGTCTGGCCTAACATCACCGAGCGTAAGGATGCCCTGCCGGACGCTGAAGAGTGGGACGGCAAGACTGGCAAGATTGCAGACCTGGAGCGCTGATAGCGCCCGGACAAGAAAAGGCCCCTCGGGGCCTTTTTTGTTTTTCTGCGGGCAAAAAAAGGGGCGGTTTGACCCGCCCACATTTTTTTCCGTAGTCCCTGCTTGTCCCAAACATCATCCTGATGAAATCGCTTCTTGCGATGTCCCTGGCCTCCTCCCTGGAAGCCTGTGCATGTCCGTGTGCACAGTTCGAATACTAGCGGGTTGAGCTGAGCGAGCAAGCGCGAAACCTCACAAGGTATTGCAAGGGACACATTTCCTCACAGCCGAATAATCCATGAGTTTCAATGGTTTGGAAAAATACAGGGGCTGGAAACGACAATGATTTACTGAAGCATGCATAGATAGCTTACAAAACAAGTAAGAAAAGGCTTACATGCAATGTTACTGGGGTGGCGTGGTACACATTGGATATCTGTTTCTTCGGACAGATTTTGGGGCTGCTTTGCAGCCCAATCGCGACACAAGGCCGCTCCTACAGAATGGACACGATCAGGCAGATAATTGCGGTCATCTGTAGGAGCGGCCTTGTGTCGCGATCGGGGCGCGCAGCGCCCCCGGCAATTTCAAACGGATCAGCACTTTCCGCCACACACAAAAACGCCCCGAGAACATCGGGGCGTTTTGTATTACAGGCTTTCGCTACTGGAACAACGACTCGCTGGACAAGCCATTCTTCTCCAGGATTTCCCGCAGACGCTTAAGCCCTTCCACCTGAATCTGCCGCACCCGCTCACGGGTCAGGCCAATCTCCAGGCCCACATCTTCAAGGGTGCTGCTTTCGTGCCCGCGCAGGCCAAAGCGGCGTACTACCACTTCACGCTGCTTATCGGTCAACTCGCCCAGCCACTGGTCAATGCTCTGCGACAGGTCGTCATCCTGCAGCAGTTCGCACGGGTCGGTCGGGCGGTCGTCGGTCAGGGTGTCGAGCAGGGTCTTGTCAGAGTCCGGGCCAAGCGACACATCCACCGAAGACACACGCTCGTTCAGGCCGAGCATACGCTTGACCTCGGCGACCGGTTTTTCCAGCAATGTGGCAATTTCTTCCGGCGAAGGCTCGTGGTCGAGCTTCTGGGTCAGCTCGCGTGCGGCGCGCAGGTAGACGTTCAGTTCCTTGACCACGTGGATCGGCAGGCGAATGGTGCGGGTCTGGTTCATGATCGCCCGTTCGATGGTCTGGCGGATCCACCAGGTCGCATAGGTCGAAAAACGGAAACCACGCTCCGGGTCGAACTTCTCGACCGCACGGATAAGCCCCAGGTTGCCCTCCTCGATCAGGTCGAGCAGCGACAGGCCGCGGTTAACGTAACGACGGGCAATTTTTACAACCAGGCGCAGGTTGCTTTCGATCATGCGCTTGCGGCCAGCAGGGTCGCCCTTTTGCGACAAGCGCGCAAAATGCACTTCCTCTTCCGGCGAAAGCAACGGCGAGAAGCCGATCTCGTTGAGATACAACTGGGTGGCATCGAGCGCCCGGGTGTAATCGATATACTTGTGTTGCTTGAGCGAAGAGCCCGACTTGGCCCTCGTCCGAACCGAAGATACAGCAGGTTCGTCTGACACCACATCCGTTTCCAAAACGATGCCCGTCTCCATCAGGAGGACGTCATCGTCGATGTCAAACTCCGGCACTTCTTTACTGAGAGCCATTGTTATAGTCCTTTGCTGAGTTCGAACTCAGACTCGAGCGGCACCTTTATCCCTGGCAGCGCTTGAGCCTGTCCCCTCTACATCAGAGGAACAGGCCGGGTACAACGATCAACGGCGTGGCAGGAACTGGAGTGGATCGACGGGTTTGCCCTGGCGGCGAATCTCGAAATGCAGCTTCACCCGATCAGTGCCCGTGGACCCCATTTCAGCAATCGACTGCCCTGCCTTGACCTGCTGCCCCTCCCGAACCAACAGCCTGCGGTTATGACCGTAGGCACTGACGTAGGTATCGCTGTGCTTGATGATGATCAGCTCGCCGTAGCCCCTTAAACCACTCCCGGCGTAAACCACCGCACCATCAGACGCAGCAAAAACAGGCTGTCCCAAATCACCGGCGATATCAATGCCTTTATTCAAACTACCGTTTGAAGCGAATTTTCCAATCAGCACGCCGTTGGCGGGCCATGTCCAGCCGCCTACCGCACGCTCCGCGGCGGGCACGGTGGCTGCCACCGGGGTGCTGCTGGAAGGCGCCGGCGTGGCCGGTTTGCTGGTGTTGGCAGACGATGTGGCAGTGCTGCCCACAGGCCGCCGCGTGACCGTGGTGCGGCTCGACGAGGATGGGTTGGACACCACCGTGGTGCTGCTGCTCGAACCGCTGCTGAAACGAATCGCCTGGCCTGGGCGGATGGTATAAGGCGCCGCTATGCCGTTGCGGGCGGCCAGCTCCTTGTAGTCCCAGCCATAACGGAAGGCGATGGAGAACAGGGTGTCGCCAGGCTTGACGACGTACTGCCCGGAGGTCACTGCCGGGCGCTTGGGCACGCTGTTGTTGCGGTCGACCACCCGCGCGCTGCTGCTACTGCTGCTGCTTGAGCAACCCACCAGTAGCGTGCCCATGGCCAGTGCAATCACCAGAAGCTTGAAACCCGACCCGTCCTTGCGCTGCCGAATGACTGTGTGACCCACCCGCGCTCCCCTCATGGTGCCAAAAACGATATGAAGACAAGAAATGCAATAATATTGCAATTATAACCAAGCTGGCCGTGATTGGCAGGCTGGTGCAAAAGGCTGTTGCAAAGCCCCGTTGCGCACTAGCGCTTTGCACCGCCAGATAGACAGGACGAAGCTGCAAGAATTCGCCGCTTGCGCAAAAATACCGCGCGGCGCCTACCCGCAGCGCTCAGGCCAGCGGGCCATTGAGCAGCGGCACGAAGCGCACGGCCCCCAGCACGCGGCGGGAGAATCCATGCTCCTCGCGCACAATCAGCATCAGTTGCTGTGCTTCGCCGGCCGGCCCCACCGGGATCACCATGCGGCCCCCGGGTGCCAGCTGGTCAAGCAGCGCCTGCGGCACTTCCGGCGCAACCGCCGTGACGATAATGCCGTTGTACGGCGCCAGCGCCGGCCACCCTTCGCAACCATCGCCCCAGCGGAATACCACGTTGCGCAGGTTCAACTCCACCAGGCGCTCTTTGGCACGGTCCTGCAGCACCTTGATGCGCTCTACCGAAAACACCCGCTCCACCAGCTGGGCCAGGATCGCCGTCTGGTAACCCGACCCGGTACCAATCTCCAGCACCTTGTCCAGCGGCCCGGCCTCGAGCAGCAGCTCGCTCATGTGGGCAACCATGAACGGCTGCGAGATGGTCTGGTTATGGCCAATGGGCAGTGCGGTATCTTCGTAGGCACGATGCGCCAGTGCCTCGTCGACGAACAGGTGGCGCGGGGTACGTCGAATCACGTCGAGCACCTTGGTGTTCGAAACACCCTCCTCGCACAACCGCTGGATCAGCCGCTCCCGGGTACGCTGGGAGGTCATGCCGATACCGCGCCGCAGCATATCGTCCTCGCGCATCAGAGCAGGCCCTCCAGCCAACCGTCGAGTTGCTCGAAGGCATCATTGAAGGTGCGATCGAGTTGCAGCGGGGTGATCGATACGTAGCCCTGCATGACTGCATGGAAGTCGGTACCCGGCCCGCCGTCTTCGGCATCACCGGCCACGGCGATCCAGTAGCCTTCCTTGCCGCGTGGGTTGACCACCTTGGTCGGTGCCGCCGCCCGGGCCCGGTGCCCGAGACGGGTGAGCCGGATGCCCCGGATATGCTCGAGCGGCAGGTTGGGGATATTGACGTTGAGCACGGTGCGTGGCGGCAGCGCCAGGCGCGACTGTGCCTCGACCAGGCGGCGGGCGATATGGGCTGCGGTCGGCAGGTTGTCCGGCTGGCGTGACAACAGCGAGAAGGCCAGCGACGTACCGCCCAGAAAGCGGCCTTCCAACGCTGCGGCGACCGTGCCCGAATACAGCACGTCATCACCCAGGTTGGCCCCCAGGTTGATGCCCGACACGACCATGTCTGGCGTGTACGGCAACAGCCCGTTGAGCCCCAGGTGCACGCAGTCGGTTGGCGTGCCGTTGAGGCTGATGAAACCGTTGGCCAGGGTTTGCGGGTGCAGCGGCCGGTCCAGCGTCAGCGAACTGCCGGCGCCGCTCTTGTCTTGATCCGGGGCGATCACCGCGCACTCGGCATAATCCACCAGCGCAGCGTGCAGCGCGGCGATGCCGGGTGCGGTAACACCGTCGTCGTTCGAAATCAGAATACGCATGGGCTGTCCGTCTGCCCTGCCGACACCAGATCCACGACTTCACGCACCACCACGGTGGCGAAGCATCCGGCCGGCAGGACGAATTCCAGTTGCAGGATATCAGGCTCGGGATAATGCCATGTCAGGCCGCCAATAGGGAGCCGCAAAATACGCCGTTCGTGATCCATGCCCGCCTGGGCCAGCCACTGGCAAAGTGCCGGCTGGCCTGCGCCGACGGTGTTTTCCAGGTGGGCAGTGGCCCCGCCAGCAGGCGAAGCGCCCTCGCCCCACATCGGGCCGGTCGGGTGCAGGTCAAGAATCGCCAGGCGTGGGTCGGCACATTCCGCCTCACCCGCCGGGAAAAAACTACGGCTGTCAGTGAACGCCAGCAGGTCGCCGACTTGCGCACGCGCCCAGCTACCTTCGGCGACACGTGCAGCCAGCACCCGATTGAACAGGTAGCTGCGCCCGGCCGAAAGCAGGCGCGAACGCACATTACGCTGTTCGGGCAAGGCTTTGCGAGCGGCCCAGTCGAGGGCGTCATGGACGTTGCCGCCGCCATGGCCGAAGCGCTGGGTGCCGAAATAGTTGGGCACGCCGTGCTGTTTGAGCTGTTCCAGACGGGCATCAACCGCCTGGTGATCGGCAACCAGGCCGGTCAGGCGCAGGGTAAAACCGTTCGCCGAATGCGCGCCGCGCTGCAGCTTGCGCTGGTGGCGCACCTGCTTGAGCACGCGCAGGCTGGCGTCTTCGGCACGCGACAGGTCCGGGTCGGCCTTGCCCGGCAGGTGCAGGCTGAACCACTGGCGGGTAAGGGCCTGCCGGTCCTTGAGCCCGGCATAACTGATGGTGCGCACCGGCACACCGGCAGCGCGGGCCAGGCGGCGGGCGGCTTCCTCGGTGTTAAGGTCACGCTTCTCGACCCACAGCCACAGGTGCTCACCCTGACCGGACAGTGGAATGTCCAGCACTTCGTCGACCTGGAAGTCTTCGGCTACCGCCTTGAGAACGGCGGTACCCAGTGGTTCGCCCGATGCGCGCGGGCCCAGCAGTTCCAGTTCGGTCATGCTGGCAGCAGCAGGGCAACCGAATGCACGGCAATACCCTCCTCGCGGCCACAGAAGCCCAGTTTTTCGGTGGTTGTGGCCTTGACGTTGACCTGGTCGAGCTCGACCTGCAGGTCTTCGGCGATCAGCTGGCGCATGGTTTCGATGTGCGGGGCCATCTTCGGCGCCTGGGCGACGATGGTGGCGTCGACATTGCCGACCTTCCAGCCCTTGTCTTTGACGATACCGACCACATGACGCAGCAGCACACGGCTGTCAGCACCCTTGAACTGTGGGTCGGTGTCGGGGAAGTGCTTGCCGATGTCGCCCAGCGCCGCAGCGCCCAGCAAGGCATCGCTCAGGGCGTGCAGCAGCACGTCGCCGTCGGAATGGGCCAGCAGGCCGTATTTGTGGGGGATACGCACCCCGCCCAGGGTAATGAAATCACCGTCGCAGAAACGGTGCACATCGTAGCCGTGGCCAATACGCATAGAAAAACGCCCTGAATGAGTCAGGGCGTGATTCTACCTGCTTTAGCCGGTATTGGGGCCGCCATGTAGGAGCGGCCTTGCGTCGCGATCGGGCTGCAAAGCAGCCCCGGCGATATATGCATCAACACTAACAGCAGGGGGGCCGCTCTGCGGCCCGATCGCGACACAAGGCCGCTCCTACAGCCATGCGTTACACCCGACCCAGTGCCACCGCATGATGGCGCAGGTGCTCTTCGATGAAGCTGGCAATGAAGTAGTAGCTATGGTCATAGCCCGGCTGCAGGCGCAGGGTCAGTTCATGGCCCCCTTTGCGTGCGGCCTGCTCCAGCGCTTCAGGCTTGAGCTGCTTTTCGAGGAAGTCGTCACGGTCGCCCTGGTCCACCAGCAACGGCGGGCATTCGCCAGCTGGGGTTTCGGCCAGCAATACGCTGGCATCCCATTCACGCCAGCGCGCACGGTCTTCACCCAGGTAGCGGCTGAAGGCCTTCTCGCCCCACGGGCAATCCATCGGGTTGCTGATCGGCGAGAACGCCGACACCGAGCGGTAGCGCCCCGGGTTGCGCAAGGCGCACACCAGCGCGCCATGCCCGCCCATGGAGTGGCCGCTGATGCTGCGCTCGCCCGATGCCGGGAAATGCGCCTCGATCAGGGCGGGCAACTCCTCCACCACATAGTCGTGCATGCGGTAGTGCTTGGCCCAGGGTTGCTGGGTGGCGTTGAGGTAGAAGCCAGCCCCCAGGCCGAAGTCCCAGGCGCCATCCGGGTCGCCCGGCACCTGCTCGCCACGCGGGCTGGTGTCGGGGGCGACGATGATCAGCCCAAGCTCCGCGGCCAGGCGCTGGGCGCCGGCCTTCTGCATGAAGTTCTCATCGGTGCAGGTGAGGCCACTGAGCCAATACAGCACCGGCAGCTTCTCGCCCTGCTCAGCCTGCGGCGGCAGGTAGACGGCGAACACCATGTCGCAGCCCAGCACCTTGGAGTGATGCCGGTAACGCTTGTGCCAGCCGCCGAAGCTCTTCTGGCAGGAGATGTTATCCAGGCTCATGGCTGACCTCAGAAGTGGATCACGCTGCGGATGCTCTTGCCTTCATGCATCAGGTCGAAGGCTTTGTTGATGTCTTCCAGGCCCATGGTGTGGGTGATGAAGGTATCCAGCGGAATCTCGCCCTTCTCGGACATTTCCACGTAGCTTGGCAGCTCGCTGCGGCCACGCACGCCACCGAACGCCGAACCGCGCCATACCCGGCCGGTCACCAGCTGGAACGGACGTGTGGCGATTTCCTGGCCGGCACCGGCCACACCGATGATCACCGACTCACCCCAACCTTTGTGGCAGCACTCCAGCGCCGCACGCATCAGTTGCACGTTGCCGATGCACTCGAAAGAGAAGTCCACGCCACCGTCGGTGAGGTCGACGATCACTTCCTGGATCGGGCGGTCGTAGTCTTTCGGGTTGATGCAGTCGGTGGCTCCCAGCTGGCGGGCAATTTCGAACTTGGCCGGGTTGATGTCGATGGCGATGATGCGCGAGGCCTTGGCCTTGACCGCACCGATCACTGCCGACAAACCGATGCCGCCGAGGCCGAAGATGGCCACGGTGTCACCCGGCTTGACCTTGGCGGTGTTGAGTACCGCGCCGATACCGGTGGTGACGCCACAGCCCAGCAGGCACACCTTTTCCAGCGGGGCTTCTTTCTGGATCTTGGCCACGGAGATTTCCGGCAGCACGGTGTACTCGGAGAAGGTCGAGGTGCCCATGTAATGGAACAGCTGCTGGCCCTTGTAGGAGAAGCGCGTGGTGCCGTCCGGCATCAGGCCTTTACCCTGGGTGGCGCGGATGGCCTGGCACAGGTTGGTCTTGCCCGACAGGCAGAATTTGCACTTGCCGCACTCCGGGGTGTACAGCGGGATCACATGGTCACCCACGGCAACCGAAGTCACGCCCTCGCCTACCGCTTCGACGATCGCGCCGCCTTCGTGGCCAAGGATCGACGGGAAGATGCCTTCCGGGTCTGCACCGGACAGGGTGTAGGCATCGGTGTGGCACACACCACTGGCAACCACGCGCAGCAGCACTTCACCGGCCTTGGGCATGGCGACGTCGACTTCGACGATTTCCAGGGGTTTCTTGGCCTCGAAGGCTACGGCAGCACGGGACTTGATCATCAAAGGTCTCCAGACAGAGGGTCGATTCAGTCTGGCAGTGTAATTCACTGCGTTTTGATGAATAATCCGGCCGAAGACAAAACATTATTGCTACACAGGGATAATCCATGAGCAGCCGCTGGGAAGGCATCGACGAATTCGTCGCCGTGGCCGAATCAGGCCAGTTCACGGCAGCCGCCGAGCGCCTGGGGGTTTCGTCGTCGCACATCAGCCGGCAGATCGCCAGGCTTGAGGAGCGCTTGCAGACTCGCCTGCTGTACCGCAGCACACGCCGGGTAACCCTGAGCGAGGCCGGGCAGACCTTTTTGCAGCATTGCCAGCGCTTGCAGGATGGCCGCGAGGAAGCCCTGCGCGCCATGGGCGACCTGGCCAGCGAGCCCAAAGGGCTGTTGCGCATGACCTGCGCGGTGGCTTACGGCGAGCGTTTCATCGTGCCGCTGGTGACAAGGTTCATGGCGCTATACCCACAGTTGCGGGTGGATGTGGAGTTGAGCAACCACACCCTCGACCTGCTGCATGAAGGCATGGACCTGGCCATCCGCCTGGGCCGGCTGGCCGACTCGCGGCTGGTGGCCACCCGCCTGGCGCCGCGGCGCATGTACCTGTGTGCCTCGCCGGCTTACCTGGAACGTTATGGCCGGCCGCACAGCCTGTCGGAACTGGCGCGGCACAACTGCCTGGTGGGTAGTTCGGATTTGTGGGCGTTGCAGCAGGACGGGCGCGAGATCAGCCAGCGGGTACAGGGCAACTGGCGCTGCAACAGCGGGCAGGCGGTGCTGGATGCGGCGCTGCTGGGGATCGGGCTGTGCCAGCTGCCGGACTATTACGTGCTGGAGCACCTGCACAGTGGTGCGCTGGTGTCGTTGCTGGAGGGGCATCAGCCGCCGAATACGGCGGTGTGGGCGTTGTACCCGCAGCAGCGGCATTTGTCGCCGAAAGTGCGGCGGTTGGTGGATTACCTGAAGGAAGGGTTGGCGGGGTTGCCGGAGTACCGGTTGGCCTGATGGAAAGCTGGGGCCGCTGCGCGCCCTTTCGCGACACAAGGCCACTCCTACAGGGGATTGCGGTCTGCTGTAGGAGCGGCCTTGTGTCGCGAAAGGACCGCGCAGCGGTCCCGACGGTTTCAGCGCCTACCTGACCAGCGCTGGCGCAACCACTCCAAATCCTCAGGCCGGGTCACTTTGATATTGTCACTGCGCCCTTCGACCAGCCGCGGCGCCTGGCCGGACCACTCAATGGCCGAGGCCTCATCGGTTACCACCACATCCGACACCAGGCACTCAGCCAGCGCCCGATGCAGGGCCCCCAGGCGGAACATCTGCGGCGTATAGGCCTGCCAGATGGTGCTGCGGTCCACGGTAGCGCTCACCCGGCCATTGCTGTCGGCACGTTTGAGCGTGTCACGCGCCGGCACGGCCAGCAGGCCACCCACCGGGTCGTCCGCCAGCTCCGACAACAACTTGTCCAGGTCGCTGCGCGCAAGGTTTGGCCGTGCGGCATCGTGCACCAGCACCCAGTCGCTGTCCGACGCCCCTTGGGCATGCAGCAACAGCAAGGCGTTGAGCACCGAGTCGGCTCGCTCACGCCCGCCCGCCGCACGCTGGATACGCGGGTTGCCGGCGCAACGCAGGGCCGGCCAGTACGGGTCATCTTCGGCAATGCTGACCACCACACCCTTGAGCGACGGGTGGCCAAGAAAACAGTCGAGGCTATGCTCGAGAAGGGTCTGCCCGGCCAGCTCCAGGTATTGCTTGGGTCGGTCGGCAGCCATGCGGGCACCTACGCCCGCAGCAGGAATCACGGCCCAGAAGGCCGGTAAGGTATCGATCATTTCTGTGGCAACTGGAAGAGGGTTTCGCCCTCTTTGACCATTCCCAATTCGTGGCGAGCCCGCTCTTCAACGGTCTCCATGCCTTTTTTCAGCTCCAGCACTTCGGCATCGAGCACGCGGTTACGCTCAAGCAAGCGCTCGTTCTCGGCATGCTGCTCGTCAATCTGCTGCTTCAGTTCGGTCACTTGCGCCAGGCTGCCATTACCCACCCACAGGCGGTACTGCAGGCCACCCAGCAGCAGGAGCAGAACGAGGAACACCCAATAGGGACTGCGCATCACGTTATCCAGGTTGAAAAGGCTGCCGCGTATTTGTTACATCGGGGCCTCGAATAGCACGAAGCCTGGCCGAGGCCAGGCTTCGTTGACAGAAACCCGTTGGAATGAAGGAAAGATCAGTACGAACGTTCCTACAACTCCGGCTACTGTCTTTTTACCATCTCTTGCTTAGCCGCGAAACTCGGCACGACCACGGTATACCGCTTTGGCGCCCAGTTGCTCTTCGATGCGCAGCAGCTGGTTGTACTTGGAAACGCGGTCGGAACGGCACAGCGAACCGGTCTTGATCTGGCCGGCAGCGGTACCTACAGCCAGGTCGGCAATGGTCGAGTCTTCGGTTTCACCGGAACGGTGCGAGATGACTGCGGTGTAGCCGGCAGCCTTGGCCATCTGGATGGCTTCCAGGGTTTCGGTCAGCGAGCCGATCTGGTTGAACTTGATCAGGATCGAGTTACCGATGCCCTTCTCGATGCCTTCCTTGAGGATCTTGGTGTTGGTCACGAACAGGTCGTCGCCCACCAGCTGTACCTTTTCACCGATCTTGTCGGTGAGGATCTTCCAGCCAGCCCAGTCGGACTCGTCCAGGCCATCTTCGATCGAGATGATCGGGAAGCGCTCGGTCAGGCCTTTCAGGTAGTCAGCGAAACCTTCGGCGTCGAACGACTTGCCTTCACCGGACAGGTTGTACTTGCCGTCTTCGTAGAATTCGGAAGCCGCGCAGTCCAGGGCCAGGGTCACGTCGGTGCCCAGCTTGTAGCCGGCCTTCTCGACCGCTTCGGCGATGGCGCCCAGGGCGTCTTCGTTGGAAGCCAGGTTAGGGGCGAAGCCACCTTCGTCACCTACGGCAGTGTTCAGGCCACGGGCCTTCAGCACGGCTTTGAGGTGGTGGAAGATTTCGGTACCCATGCGCAGGCCGTCGGAGAAGGTCTTGGCGCCAACCGGCTGAACCATGAACTCCTGGATGTCGACGTTGTTGTCGGCGTGCTCGCCACCGTTGATGATGTTCATCATCGGAACCGGCATCGAGTACTGGCCCGGGGTGCCGTTCAGGTTGGCGATGTGCGCGTACAGCGGCAGGTCCTGGTCCTGGGCAGCAGCCTTGGCAGCAGCCAGGGAAACCGCCAGGATGGCGTTGGCGCCCAGCTTGGCCTTGTTCTCGGTACCGTCCAGTTCGATCATGGCGTGGTCCAGGGCCTTCTGGTCGGAAGG
Organism: Pseudomonas sp. NPDC089547; assembly: GCF_050280665.1. Lineage (NCBI taxonomy): Bacteria > Pseudomonadati > Pseudomonadota > Gammaproteobacteria > Pseudomonadales > Pseudomonadaceae > Pseudomonas > Pseudomonas sp. NPDC089547. Next base: position 24,186 of record NZ_JBNNVS010000049.1, read on the forward strand.
GTCCTTGCCCAGCAGCAGGTCACGGATCGGGCCGTTGATGTTGGCGACGGCCTTCAGCACGCCCTTGCCCAGGTAACGGCTCTTGTCGCCATCACGCAGCTCCAGCGCTTCGCGCGAGCCGGTGGAAGCACCGGACGGCGCGCAAGCGCTGCCGATGATGCCGTTGTCGAGCAGTACATCGGCTTCCACGGTGGGGTTGCCACGCGAATCGAGAACTTCACGACCTTTGATGTCGACGATTTTTGCCATTGTTGTAAGCACTCCAGAATTGACGAAAACAACTTAGCTTAAGAAATTCTTGCCGTTCACCGGGCGGACTTGCAGTGGGCAGGCCGGGTGAAGGGAGCCCCTGACCGATTGGTCAGGGGTGGATCGGGCGGTACTTTACCCGAGAAATGAGCTTTACGCGGTTTCTACCGTCGGAAAACTTTTCACCAGGTCGTCCAGTTGCTTGAGCTGGGCCAGGAATGGCTCCAGTTTGTCCAGGCGCAAGGCGCATGGACCATCGCATTTGGCGTTGTCCGGATCGGGGTGGGCTTCGAGGAACAGGCCGGCCAGGCCTTGGCTCATGCCGGCCTTGGCCAGGTCGGTGACCTGGGCACGGCGGCCACCGGCGGAATCGGCGCGACCACCCGGCGTTTGCAGGGCGTGGGTCACATCGAAGAACACCGGGTACTCGAACTGCTTCATGATCCCGAAGCCGAGCATGTCCACCACCAGGTTGTTGTAGCCAAAGCTCGAACCGCGCTCACACAGGATGAGCTGGTCGTTGCCGGCCTCGACGCACTTGGCGAGGATGTGCTTCATTTCGTGCGGCGCCAGGAACTGCGCCTTCTTGATGTTGATCACAGCGCCTGTCTTGGCCATCGCGACAACCAGGTCGGTCTGGCGCGACAGGAAGGCCGGCAACTGGATGATGTCGCACACCTTGGCCACCGGCTCGCACTGGTAAGGCTCGTGCACATCGGTGATTACCGGCACGTTGAAGGTGCGCTTGATCTCTTCGAAGATCTTCAGCCCTTCTTCCATGCCCGGGCCACGATAAGACGTCACCGACGAACGGTTGGCCTTGTCGAAGCTGGCCTTGAACACGTACGGGATACCGAGCTTCTCGGTAACCCGCACATATTCCTCGCAGACCTTCATTGCCAGGTCACGGGATTCCAGGACGTTCATGCCGCCGAACAGGACGAACGGCTTGTCGTTGGCGATCTCGATGTTACCGACGCGAATGATCTTCTGGGTCATTGATCAGGCCTTGTTCTTCTGAGCCAGGGCTGCCTTGACGAAGCCACTGAACAGCGGGTGGCCGTCACGCGGAGTCGAGGTGAATTCCGGGTGGAACTGGCAGGCGACGAACCATGGGTGGTCCTTGGACTCGACCACTTCTACCAGTGCGCCGTCTTCGGAACGGCCGGAAACCACCAGGCCGCCGTCGACCAGTTGCGGCAGCAGGTTGTTGTTCACTTCGTAGCGATGACGGTGACGCTCGGTGATCACGTCCTTGCCGTAGCAGTCGTGCACCTTGGAACCGGCAATCAGCTGGCAGTCCTGTGCGCCCAGGCGCATGGTGCCACCCAGGTCGGAAGCCTCGGTGCGGGTTTCGACGGCACCGGTGGCGTCGGCCCATTCGGTGATCAGGCCGACCACAGGGTGGCCGCTGTTGCGGTCGAATTCGGTGGAGTTGGCGTCTTTCCAGCCCAACACGTTACGGGCGAATTCGATAACGGCAACCTGCATGCCCAGGCAGATACCCAGGTACGGCACCTTGTTCTCACGGGCGTATTGCACCGCAGTGATCTTGCCTTCAACGCCGCGCAGGCCGAAACCGCCCGGCACCAGGATGGCGTCGGCGCCTTCGAGCAGGCTGGTGCCCTGGTTCTCGATGTCTTCCGAGTCGATGTAACGCAGGTTGACCTTGGTACGGTTGGTGATGCCGGCGTGGCTCATCGCTTCGATCAGCGATTTGTAAGCGTCCAGCAGCTCCATGTACTTGCCGACCATGGCGATGGTCACTTCCTGCTCCGGGTTGAGCTTGGCATCGACCACTTTGTCCCACTCGGACAGGTCGGCGCTGTTGCACTGCAGGCCGAAGCGCTCGACGACGAAGTCGTCCAGGCCCTGTGCGTGCAGCACGCCCGGGATCTTGTAGATGGTGTCGACGTCTTCCAGCGAAATCACCGCACGCTCTTCAACGTTGGTGAACAGCGCGATCTTGCGACGCGACGAAGCATCGACCGGGTGATCGGAGCGGCAGATCAGCACGTCAGGCTGCAGGCCGATGGAGCGCAGCTCCTTGACCGAGTGCTGGGTCGGCTTGGTCTTGGTCTCGCCAGCGGTGGCGATGTACGGGACCAGGGTCAGGTGCATCAGCATGGCGCGCTTGGAGCCCACTTCGACGCGCAGCTGGCGAATCGCCTCGAGGAACGGCTGCGACTCGATGTCACCCACGGTACCGCCGATTTCCACCAGGGCCACGTCGGCATCGCCGGCGCCCTTGATGATGCGACGCTTGATTTCGTCGGTGATGTGCGGGATGACCTGGATGGTCGCGCCCAGGTAATCACCACGACGCTCTTTGCGCAGCACGTGCTCGTAGATACGGCCGGTGGTGAAGTTGTTGTTCTGGGTCATCGTGGTGCGGATGAACCGCTCGTAGTGGCCCAGGTCGAGGTCGGTCTCGGCGCCATCGTGGGTGACGAACACCTCACCGTGCTGGAACGGGCTCATGGTGCCCGGATCGACGTTGATGTACGGATCCAGCTTGAGCATGGTGACCTTCAGGCCCCGCGCTTCCAGGATGGCCGCCAGGGAAGCCGAGGCAATGCCTTTCCCCAATGAAGAAACAACACCGCCCGTGACGAATATGTAGCGCGTCATGAAAAACCCTAGAAGTCTGCGTTAAGGCGGCCTGGGCCGCCGGAGAAAGCGAAGGAAGGCCGAAGCCCCCGATCACCTGCGTCAATCACAGTGCATCTCAAAAAACTGCCGCGTCTGTACAGACCAGGGTTATCCCCGGCATGGAGCTCGCTCGTCATTTTCAGAATCAGCCCAGCAAAAAACTGCTTGGTAATCGGCAACTGCTGTGTTTTCGCGGAACCCACAGAAGTTGTATCAAGAAGGGAGGGTAGTCTACCGGAATGTACCCTTCAGCTCAAACCTTGTGCGCTCGTCGGCAATTGCCAATGCAGCTGGCAATCAGCCTGTACCAGCCCGGGCAGGTTGGCCACCGCCAGCAGGCGCTCGCCCTGGTACAGCAGCGGCAGGCGCGGGCGCAGGAAATGCGGCACCTGTTGCTCGTTGAGCAGGCGCTTGAGGTCGCGTCGGCCGCGGCCGGCAAGCTCGACAACTTCGCCGCCCTGGCGGTAGGCAATGCGCAACCCGCCCTGCGGTGCTGCGCCAACAAGACGCACGCTGCCGTTGCCGGGCAGCTGCAAAGGCAGGCTTGTATCGACCCAGGCCAGTTGACCAGCGGGCGGCTGCAGCCAGTCGCCACTCAACCACCAGATACGCCCGTGGCTGCGCAGCAGTTGCCCATCGGCCAACCGCCAGACCGGCTGGGCATCGGCGCCGGCATCACGCAGGTCCGCCCAACCAGCCCAATGCCGGGTGTCGGGCAGGCGGGTGCGCTGGCTCAGCCAGTATTGCAGGGCATTGCGCTGACGGGCCGGCGACAGGGCCATCAGGGCGGCCAGGTCGAGGGAGTCCAGCCCCGGCCAGGCAACGGGCGCCCCCCCCCCTGCAAGCGCCAGGTCGGCCTGTGCCAGCTCGTCCAGCAGGCCCAGTGCCTCGCCCAGATGATCTGCGGCACGGGCGAAGTTCTGGGTGGCCTGCGGCCAACGCTGCTGCAAGCGCGGGAACACGTCGCTGCGCAGGTAATTGCGGGCAAATTGTGTGTCGGCGTTTGACGGGTCTTCGATCCAGCGCAGCCCGTGGACCTTGGCGTAGCCCTGCAACTGTTGCCGGCAACAGCCCAGCAACGGCCTGGCCAGAATCCCCTGCCCCAATGCCCGCTGCCCCGGCATGGCGGCCAGGCCGCGCAGGCCGGCGCCGCGCAGCAGGCGAAACAGCAGGGTCTCGGCCTGGTCGTCGCGGTGCTGGCCGGTGAACAGGATATCGCCTGGGCCAAGGGCTTGCCTGAAGGCGTCATAGCGGGCGTCGCGGGCGGCCTGTTCGAGGCTGGCGCCGGCGGTGACCTGGACGTGGGTGACCTGGAGTTCGATGCCTAGGTCGTCGCAGATGGCTTGGCAATGGGCAGGCCAGGCATCAGCGGCGGGTTGCAGGCCGTGGTGGATGTGGATGGCGCGCAGCGGGGGTGAGGCGTGGTTGCGGGCGTGATCGGCCAGCAGGTGCAGGAGGACGGTGGAATCGAGGCCGCCGGAGAAGGCGATGTACCAGGTCGGGGCGTTGAGCCAGGGGGTGAGGTTGATCATCTGCTCCTCACTTGGCTTGAGATTGCCGGGGGTGCTTTGCACCCCTTTCGCGACACAAGGCCGCTCCTACAGGGAAACGCGGTCGCCTGTAGGAGCGGCCTTGTGTCGCGACAGGGCCGCAAAGCGGCCCCCGGGGCAAATCCGAATCAGAGGCCGTAGCTCATCAGGCGCTCGTAACGGCGGGCCAGCAGCGCGTCGTTATCGAACTTGCCGAGCATGTCCAGCTGCTGCACGAGGTCAGCACGGATGCTTTCCGACATCTTCGCCGGGTCACGGTGGGCGCCGCCCAGCGGCTCCGGGATGACCTTGTCGACAATGTTCAGGCTCTTCAGGCGATCGGCAGTAATGCCCATGGCCTCGGCCGCGTCAGCTGCCTTGTCGGCAGTCTTCCACAGGATCGAAGCGCAGCCTTCCGGCGAGATCACCGAGTAGGTGGAGTACTGCAGCATGTTCAGCTGGTCGCACACACCGATGGCCAGCGCACCGCCGGAACCACCCTCGCCAATCACAGTGGCGATGATCGGGGTTTTCAGGCGTGCCATCACACGCAGGTTCCAGGCAATGGCTTCGCTCTGGTTGCGCTCTTCGGCGTCGATGCCTGGGTAGGCACCCGGGGTGTCGATGAAGGTCAGGATCGGCATCTTGAAGCGCTCGGCCATTTCCATCAGGCGGCAGGCCTTGCGGTAGCCTTCCGGGCGCGGCATGCCGAAGTTGCGGCGTACCTTCTCGCGCACTTCACGGCCCTTCTGGTGGCCGATGACCATGACCGGCTTGCCGTCCAGGCGTGCGGTACCGCCCACGATAGCGGCGTCGTCGGAGAAGTGGCGGTCACCGTGGAGCTCTTCGAACTCGGTGAAGATGTGCTCCAGGTAGTCCAGGGTGTAAGGACGACGCGGGTGACGGGCCAGGCGGGCGATCTGCCAGCTGGTCAGGTTGCCGAAGATGCTTTCGGTCAGGGTGTTGCTCTTGTCTTGCAGACGGGCAATTTCATCGCTGATGTTCAGCGAGTTGTCGTTGCCTACCAGGCGCAGGCCTTCGATCTTGGCTTGCAGGTCGGCAATCGGCTGTTCGAAATCGAGAAAATTCGGGTTCATAGTCATCCGTCTTGGGTCTACGGCCAGGCGGCCGGCCGGTTGATCCGTTTGGCGCCCTACCTTAAGGGATCAGGCGCATTCAGGTCGAGATTAAATTTTTGTCGGTTCAACGATATTGCAGGAAGACGTTCTCACGGCCGAACTGGTCACGCAGCGCCTGAATCAGCCCATCGGCCGGGTCGATCGACCACTGCTCACCGAACTGCAGCATGGCCTTGGCGTCGCTGCCGGTGTATTCCAGGGTGATAGGGCAAGCACCACGATGGCGGGTGATCAGTTCACCCAGCCACTTCAGGCGGTCACCCTTGAGCGCTTCGTGTGCCACCTTCAGGCGCAGGCTTTCGGCCAGCTTGGTACGCGCGTCTTCCATGGTCATCACCTGCTTCACCCGCAGGCGCAGGCCACCGGAGAAGTCGTCGTTGCTGACCTCGCCCTCGACCACCACCATGGCATCGTTCTGCAGCAAGGACTGTGCCGCGATGTAGGCATCGGCAAACAGCGAGGCCTCGATACGCCCGGAGCGGTCATCCAGGGTAATGAAGCCCATCTTGTCGCCCTTCTTGTTCTTCATCACCCGTAGGGCAATGATCATGCCGGCGATGGTCTGGGTTTCGCGGGACGGCTTGAGGTCGATGATGCGCTGGCGGGCAAAACGGCGGATCTCGGTCTCGTATTCGTCGATCGGGTGACCGGTGAGGTACAAGCCCAGGGTGTCCTTCTCGCCCTTCAGGCGCTCCTTCAGGGTCAGTTCGCGCACCTTGCGGTGGTTGGCGTAAACATCCACATCCACGGCGTCGAACATGCTGCCGAACAGGTCGACATGGCCACTGTCAGCGGTATGCGCGGCCTGCTCGGCAGCCTTGATGGCTTCGCCCAGTGCCGAGAGCAAGGTCGCCCGGTTGATGTCGATGTTGGCCTGGTAGGCCTTGATCTCGTCATGGAAGTGCGGGCCCAGGCGGTCCAGCGCCCCGCTGCGCACCAACGCATCAAGGGTTCGCTTGTTGACCCGTTTGAGGTCGATGCGTTCACAGAAATCGAACAGGTCCTTGAACGGCCCGCCCTGGGCTCGGGCTTCGACGATGGCCTCCACCGGGCCTTCGCCGACGCCCTTGATCGCACCCAGGCCATAGACGATACGGCCATCGTTGTTCACGGTGAACTTGAAGTCGGAGAAGTTCACGTCCGGCGCGTCGAGCCGCAGCTTCATGCTGCGTACTTCCTCGACCAACACCACCACCTTGTCGGTGTTGTGCATGTCCGCCGACAGTACCGCGGCCATGAACGGCGCCGGGTAGTGGGTTTTCAGCCAGGCGGTCTGGTACGACACCAGGCCATAGGCGGCGGAGTGGGATTTGTTGAAGCCGTAGCCGGCGAACTTCTCTACCAGGTCGAAGATGTTACCGGCCAGGTCCGCGTCGATATTGTTGGCGACGCAACCCTCGATGAAACCGCCGCGCTGCTTGGCCATTTCCTCGGGCTTTTTCTTACCCATCGCCCGGCGCAGCATGTCGGCGCCGCCCAGGGTATAGCCCGCCATGACCTGGGCAATCTGCATCACCTGTTCCTGGTACAGGATGATGCCGTAGGTCGGCGCCAGTACCGGCTTGAGGCCTTCATACTGGTAGTCGGAGTGCGGGTAAGCCAGCTCGGCGCGGCCGTGCTTGCGGTTGATGAAGTCGTCCACCATGCCCGATTGCAGCGGGCCCGGGCGGAACAGCGCCACCAGTGCGATCAGGTCTTCCAGGCAGTCGGGCTTGAGCTTCTTGATCAGCTCCTTCATGCCGCGCGATTCAAGCTGGAACACCGCCGTGGTCTCGGCCTTTTGCAGCAGCTCGTAGGTCTTGCGGTCGTCCAGCGGAATGAAGTCGATGTTGAGGTCGGGCAGGTTGTTCTTGGCCTGCTCGCGGTTGATGATCTCCATCGCCCACTTGATGATGGTGAGCGTACGCAGGCCAAGGAAGTCGAACTTCACCAGGCCGGCCGCCTCGACGTCATCCTTGTCGAACTGGGTTACCAGGCCGCCGCCCTCTTCGTCACAGGCGATCGGCGAGAAGTCGGTAAGCTTGGTCGGGGCGATAACCACACCACCGGCGTGCTTGCCGGTACCCCGGGTCACACCTTCCAGCTTCAGGGCCATGTCCCAGATTTCGCGGGCGTCTTCGTCACCCTTGAGGAAGTCGCGCAGGATTTCTTCCTGCTCGTAGGCTTTCTCCAGGGTCATGCCCACTTCGAACGGGATCATCTTCGACAGGCGGTCGGCCAGGCCGTAGGACTTGCCCTGCACCCGCGCCACGTCACGCACCACCGCCTTGGCGGCCATGGTGCCGAAGGTGATGATCTGGCTCACCGCGTTGCGGCCATAGGCCTCGGCCACGTAGTCGATCACCCGGTCACGGCCGTCCATGCAGAAGTCGACGTCGAAGTCGGGCATGGAAACACGTTCAGGGTTGAGGAAGCGCTCGAACAGCAGGTCATAGGCCAGCGGGTCGAGGTCGGTGATCTTCAGCACGTAGGCCACCAGCGAACCGGCACCCGAACCACGCCCCGGGCCTACCGGCACGTCGTTGTTCTTGGCCCACTTGATGAAGTCCATAACGATCAGGAAGTAACCGGGGAAGCCCATCTGGATGATGATGTCCAGCTCGAACTTCAGGCGGTCCAGGTAGACCTGGCGCTTTTCTTCGTAATTGGGCGTGGTGTCTTTCGGCCACAGCACCGCCAGGCGCTCTTCCAGGCCTTCGTGGGACACATGCCGCAGGTAGTCATCGATGCCCATGCCGTTGGGCGTTGGGAAGTCAGGCAGGAAGTATTTGCCCAGCTGTACCTGGATATTGCAGCGCTTGGCGATTTCGACGGTGTTGGCGATGGCGTCGGGCAGGTCGCTGAACAGTTCGGCCATTTCCTCGGCCGACTTCAGGTACTGCTGGTCGCTGTAGCCACGCGGGCGGCGCGGGTCGTCGAGGGTCCAGCCCTCGCCGATGCACACGCGGGTTTCGTGAGCGTCGAAGTCAGCTTGCTTGACGAAACGCACGTCGTTGGTGGCCACCAGCGGTGCGCCGAATGTGTCGGCCAGCGCTACCGCCGCGTGCACGTACTCTTCGTCCCGGGCACGGTTGGTGCGCTGCACTTCGACGTAGAAGCGCTCGGGGAACATGCCCATCCAGTCTTGCAGCAGGGACTGGGCTTCATCGTCCCGGCCGGCCAGCAAGGCCATGCCGATGTCGCCTTCCTTTCCGGCTGACAGGGCAATCAGGCCCTCGCTGGCTGGGGCGATCCATTCACGCTGGAGGATCACCAAGCCATTGCGCTGGCCGTCGGTCCAGCCCCGCGAAATCAACTCGGTGAGGTTGCGGTAGCCGGTTGGGTTCATGGCCAGGAAGCAGATACGCGACAACGGCGCTTCCGGGTCGGCACCGGCCAGCCACAGGTCGGCACCGCAGATCGGCTTGATGCCGGCGCCCATGGCAGTCTTGTAGAACTTCACCAGCGAGCACATGTTGCTCTGGTCGGTGATCGCCACCGCCGGCATGTTCATCCCCGCCAGCGCCTTGGCCAGCGGTTTGATCCGCACCAGGCCGTCGACCAGCGAGAATTCGGAGTGGACGCGCAGGTGAACGAAGGGAACCGACATGGAAGATCCTGTAGCAGTGGCGAACGACAAGGGCGGGATTGTAGCTTAATTGCGCGGGGGTTTTGGGGCTGCTTTGCAGCCCGATCGCGACACAAGGCCGCTCCTACAGGGGATCGCGTAACGCCTGTAGGAGCGGCCTTGTGTCGCGATCGGGCCGCAAAGCGGCCCCCAGGGTCAGATCAGGGAGTCGGTGACGCCTTCGCGAGCTTCCCAGGCCGCCCGCACCGGGGCAAAGGAACGCCGATGAATGGGCGTCGGCCCAAGCCGCGCCAGGGCTTCAAGGTGCACCGGAGTCGGGTAGCCCTTGTGCCCACCCATGCCATACCCTGGGTAGATCAGCTCGAAGGCGCTCATCTCGCGGTCACGGGTCACCTTGGCCAGGATCGAAGCAGCCGCGATGGCCGGCACCTGGCTATCGCCTTTGACCACCGGCGACGCCGGCACCGCCAGCCTGGGGCAGCGGTTGCCATCGATCAAGGCAAGCTTGGGCGTAATGTGCAGGCCTTCCACCGCACGCTGCATGGCCAGCATGGTGGCCTGCAGGATGTTCAGGCGGTCGATTTCCTCGACCTCGGCACGGGCGATGCAGAAGCTCAAGGCCTTTTCGCAGATCTCGTCGAACAACGCCTCGCGTTTGGCTTCGGTGAGCTTCTTCGAATCGTTCAGCCCGAGGATCGGGCGTGCGGGATCGAGGATCACCGCCGCCGTCACCACTGCGCCGCACAGCGGGCCGCGGCCCACTTCGTCAACGCCGGCAACCAGGTCTTCGACCAGGTTGAAGTCCAGTCCAATTTGCATGTCAGCGGTCCTTGAGCAAGGCCAGTATCGCTTGCGCCGCCTGGTTGGAGGCGTCACGGCGCAGGGTGCGATGAATTTCGTCGAAACGCTCGGTCTGCTGGCTGCCATCGCGCACCAGCGGCGCAAGGGTGTTGGCCAAGGCTTCGCTGGTAGCAGCGTCTTGCAGCAACTCGGGCACCAGCTCGCGCTGGGCAAGCAGGTTAGGCAAGGACACGTAGGGGCTCTTCACCAGGCGTTTGAGGATCCAGTAGGTCAACGGCGCAAGGCGGTAGGCGACCACCATTGGACGCTTGTACAACAGCGCCTCCAGGGTGGCAGTGCCCGACGCGATCAGCACCGCATCACAGGCCGCCAAGGCCTGGTGAGACTGGCCGTCAAGCAGGGTCAATGGCAATTCACGCCCTTCGAGCATCTGCTCGACCTGGGCGCGCCGTGCGGCGTTGGCGCATGGCAGCACGAAGCGCACGCCCGGCACCTGCTGGCGCAAATGCTCGGCGGCATCGAGGAACAACGCCCCCAGGCGCCCTACTTCGCCTCCCCGGCTGCCCGGCATCAGGGCCACCACCGGCCCCTCGCCCAGCCCTAGCGCTGCACGTGCGGCCGGGCGGTCTGCCTCAAGCGGGATTGTGTCGGCCAGCGGGTGACCGACAAAGCGCACCGGCACACCCTGCTCTTCGTAGAACCGCGCCTCGAACGGCAGCAGTGTCAGCATCAGGTCGCAGCCTTCACGAATTTTCAGCACGCGCTTTTGCCGCCAGGCCCAGACCGACGGGCTGACGTAGTGCACGGTCTTGATACCGACCTGACGCAGTTTCAGTTCGATGTTGAGGGTGAAGTCCGGGGCGTCGATGCCGATGAAGACATCCGGCTTTTCGTCGATCAGCGTCTGGATAAGCAGCTTGCGGCGCTTGAGCAGCTCGCGCAGGCGCCCCAGCACTTCGACCAGGCCCATGACGGCCAGGCGCTCCATGGGAAAGTACGATTGCAGGCCCTCGGCTTCCATCAGCGGGCCGCCAACGCCAATGAAACGTACGTCGGGGTGACGAGCCCTGAGGGCACGCATCAAGCCTGAGCCCAGAATATCGCCGCTGGCCTCACCTGCGACCAAGGCTACGCAAAGCTGGGCCATGTCAGCGGGTGATGCCGCGGGCGGAGTTCACGATCGACTGACGGAACAGTTCGACCTCAGGATGTTGCGCGGCCATTTCGGCCAGTTCCTTGAGCGCGTCTTCAACGGTCAGGCCCTGACGGTAGACAATCTTGTAGCAACGACGCAGCACGTGGATCACTTCGTCGCTGAAACCGCGGCGGCGCATGCCCTCGAAGTTCATGCTGCGGGCTTCGGCCGGGCTGCCGAACACGGTGACGAACGCCGGGACGTCCTTGCCGATTGCCGTGCCCATGCCGGAAAACGCGTGGGCGCCGATATGGCAGTACTGGTGCACCAGGGTGTAGCCGGACAGGATCGCCCAGTCGCCCACGTGCACATGGCCGGCCAGCGCCGTGTTGTTGACCAGGATGCAGTGGTTGCCGATGACACTGTCGTGACCAATATGGGCATAGGCCATGATCAGGTTGTGGTCACCCACTGTGGTTTCCGCACGGTCCTGAACGGTACCACGGTGAATGGTCACCCCTTCCCGGAACACATTGTGGTCGCCGATCACCAGGCGCGTCGGTTCACCCTTGTACTTGAGGTCCGGGGTGTCTTCACCGATAGAGGAAAACTGGAAGATCCGGTTGTGCTTGCCGATGCGGGTCGGGCCTTTGAGCACAACATGCGGGCCGATAACCGTGCCCTCCCCGATTTCCACATCGGGGCCAACAATCGACCAAGGGCCGACCTCGACGCCATCGGCCAGCTTGGCCGATGGATCGATAATGGCCCGAGGGTCAATCGAATTCATAGGGACTGTTCCGCGCAAGTGATTTCTGCCGAGCAGACGGCCTTGCCGTCAACCAGTGCACGGCATTCGAACTTCCAGATCATGCGCTTGCGGCTGATGAATTTGGCTTCCAGCACCAGCTGGTCGCCCGGCAGTACCGGCTGGCGGAAGCGCAGCTTGTCGGAACCGACAAAGTAGTACAGGGTGCCATCAGCCGGCTTGGCGTCGAGCATCTTGAAACCGAGAATCCCGGCCGCCTGGGCCATTGCCTCGATGATCAGCACGCCGGGCATGATCGGGTGCGCCGGGAAATGGCCGTTGAAGAACGGCTCGTTGATGCTGACATTCTTGTAGGCACGAATGCTCTGGGCCTCGAAGTCCAGATCCGTCACCCGGTCCACCAGCAGGAACGGGTAGCGGTGAGGCAGGTATTCGCGAATCTCGTTGATGTCCATCATTTCGGGGGGGAAGCCTGTAATAAGAATAGGGAGCGCAGGTGCTGACCACACGCTCCTTTTGCAATCCAAAAGAGGAGCCAGCTAGCGACTGTTCACTCTTGCTCAGGGAATGGTATCAGCCTTCTGATGTCGGCAGGCCACCTGAGGTCACGGTATCGACGCGTTTTTCCAGCTGCTGGAGGCGCTTGGCCATGTCATCCAGCTGACGGATACGCGCAGCGCTCTTGCGCCAGTCAGCCAAAGGCTGCATGGCTGTGCCGGATGAATAGGAACCGGGTTCAGTGATCGAACGGGTTACCATGGTCATCCCGGAAACAAATACGTTATCGCAAATATCAATGTGCCCAACCAGGCCTACGCCGCCGGCCAGCATGCAATGCTTGCCGATGCGCGTACTGCCGGAAATGCCCACGCAAGCGGCCATGGCCGTGTGGTCACCGATCTGCACGTTGTGGGCGATCTGGATCTGGTTGTCGAGTTTTACCCCGTCACCGATCCGCGTGTCGGACAGCGCGCCACGGTCGACGGCTGTATTGACACCGATTTCCACGTCATCACCAATGGTGACGCCGCCAATCTGGGCGATCTTGCGCCAGATGCCTTTCTCATTGGCAAAGCCGAAGCCTTCGCCGCCGATCACGGCACCCGACTGGATGACCACGCGCTTGCCGATGGTGACGTCGTGATACAAGGTCACCCGCGGCGCCAGCCAGCCGCCTTCGCCTACAACGCAACGCGCACCGATGAAGCAATGTGCGCCGATGCTGACGTCAGCCTCGATGCGCGCACCGCTTTCGACAACCGCGAACGGCCCGATACTGGCGCTGGCGTGCACCTGCGCGTCCTCAGCCACCACGGCGCTGGGATGGATTCCCGCCACAGCCTTGGGTTTGGGGTCGAACAGGTGGGAAATACGCGCATACGCCTGGTATGGGTCGGCCACGATCAGGGCATTGCCAGCGAAACTTTCGGCATCCGTAGCCTTGAGCAATACCGCACCTGCCTGGCAGTTATCCAGGTATTTGCGGTACTGCGGGTTGGCGAGGAAGCTCAATTGACCGGGGCCTGCCTCCTGCAAGGTGGCCAGCCCGGTAATCTGCAACGCCTCGGGCCCCTTGAGGGTGGCACCGAGGGCCTCGGCCAGCTGGCCTAGCGTCATGGTCACACTCATATCAACGGGCTTGGTTCATGCGCTCGATGACCTGGCGGGTGATGTCGTACTGAGGTTTGACATCGATGACCGCACCACGCTCGAGGACCAGGTCGAAACCGCCCTTCTTGATCACTTCCTCGACGGCGCCATCCAGCTTCGGCTTCAGCTGCTTGAGCATGTCGCGGTCGGCAACGGCCTTGGCTTCGTTCAGCTCCTTGGACTGGAACTGGAAGTCACGGGCCTTTTGCTTGAATTCCAGCTCCAGGCGCTCACGCTCCTGCTGCTGCATCTTGTCGCCGCCCTTGATCAGGCGATCCTGGATGCCCTTGGCGCTGCTTTCCAGGCTTTTCAGCTTGGTCAGTTGCGGGCCGAACTTCTTCTCGGCATCCACCGCGTATTTCTTGGCGGCATCCGATTCGAGCAGGGCCATCTGATAGTTCAGAACGGCTACCTTCATTTCGGCGAATGCCGGGGTGGCGACCAGCGCCGCGGCCACTACGGCCAGTTGAGCCAATTTACGCACGATGCACTCCTGGATAAACCGTTGTCATTAAGCAAGGGCCGACCTTAGAAGGTCTGGCCCAGAGAGAATTGGAACACCTGGGTATCGGCATCGTCCGGCTTCTTCACCGGCATTGCCAGGCTGAAGCTCAGCGGGCCCAGCGCGGTGATCCAGGTCACACCCAGGCCGACCGAACTGGCCATGCCCGAGAAACCGACCTTCTCGCAATCTGGCTTGTTGCCGCAATTGGTGTCGAACACGTTACCCACGTCCCAGAACACGGAAGTGCGCAGCGAGCGCTGGTCCTTGACGAACGGCAGCGGGAACAGCAACTCGACACCGCCTTGCACCAGCACGTTACCACCAAACGGCAACGGATCCTGGTCCGGGTCGGCGATGGTACCTGGCTTGCCGCCCGCGGCCTCACCAATACTAGGGGTACTGCGTGGGCCCAGGCTGCTGTCCTTGAAGCCGCGAACGGAGTTGAAGCCACCCGCGAAGTAGTTCTCGTAGAACGGCAGGCCGGAGGTGCTGCCGTAACCATCACCATAACCCAGTTCAGTGTGCAGGCGCAGGGTGTAGTCGTTGGTAATCGGCTTGAACAGCTGGCCGCGGTAGTCGAGCTTGAAGAACGACAGGTCGCTACCCGGAATGGTGGATTCCAGGGTAAGGCTTTGCGAGTGACCACGGGTAGCCAGCACACCTTTGTTCAGGGTCGATTCGGACCAGCCGATCGATGCCTTGAAGTTCAGGAAGTTATCGCCTTCCTGGTCAAGGAAGTCGAAGATCTCGTCAACGGTGTACTTACCGGTCTTGATCTTGTCCTGCTGCACGCTCAGGCCATAGGTCAGGCGCGACGTTTCGCTGATCGGGTAGCCAAGGCTCACGCCGGCACCGAAGCTGTCCACCGCATAGCTGGCCACGTCGACGTCAAGGTCGTCGTAGTCGGTGCTACGGTAGAACGCGTTGTAGCCCAGGCTGACGCCATCGGCAGTGAAGTAGGGGTCCACGAAGCCGAAGTTGTAGCGGGTCTGGTATTCCGAACGGGTCAGGCCGACGGACACCTTGTTACCGGTACCCAGGAAGTTGCTCTGGCTGATCGAACCACCCAGGATCAGGCCCGCGCTCTGGGCGAAGCC
>NZ_JBNNVS010000050.1:0-37231 GCF_050280665.1 Pseudomonas sp. NPDC089547
GCGCCCCCCCCCCCCCCGATTTGGGGGGCCCCGTCCCTGTAGGAGCGGCCTTGTGTCGCGATGGGCTGCGCAGCGGCCCCCTGCAATTTCTGCTGCGAAGCTGAGATCCCGGGGCCGCTGCGCGCCCCATCGCGACGCAAGGCCGCTCCTACAGGTACCACGCAGGGCTCGAGAGGTTCGCGAGCCCTGTGGGATCGGCTTCAGCCGCGAACACCGGCAAAGCCGGTGCCATCCATCGCGTCCCCCCTCAGCGGGCGAGCTCAACATCCTTGATATTGGCAACCGGGCCGAGAATCGCCGGGTCGAATGCTGCCTGTGGCTGCTGGGTGGCGAGCCGTTGCGGGTAGTCGGGGTTGGCCAGCGCGGCCTTGCCAAGCGCAATGATATCGGCGCCCTCGTCCAGAGCGGTTACTGCACGCTGCGGGTCATCCAGGCCACCATTGGCAATCAGCAGCGTACCAGGCGCATAGCGGCGTGCGAGTTTCACCAGGCTGGCGGTATTACCCACAAACGCAGGCTGCCAGGCTTGATGTTCGGTGACATGGATGAAGTCGACACCGGCTGCCTGCAGCGAGCCGAAGATCACCTCCGAGTCTTGTTCACCCCCCGCCCATTTGTGTTCGAAGTCGTTCACCTTGCCTTGGGATATCCGCACACCCAGCGGCACATCCCCGACACTGGCGCGAACCGCCTTGATCACCTCCAGCGTCAGTTGCGCGCGACGGTCGCTGCTGCCGCCCCAACGGTCGGTGCGCTGATTGCTGTAGTCGGTGAGGAACTGGTCCAGCAGGTAGCCATTGGCGCCGTGGATCTCGATACCGTCGAAACCTGCCACGCACACGGCCCGTTGCGCGGCACTGGCGAAGCCACTGATGACATCGGCGATCTCTTCATCGCTCATGGCCTTGGGCTCGGCATAGCGCCCATCGCCGTGATAGAAGCGCATCTGCTCGCCTTTAGGTCTTACCGCCGAGGGTGCAATGGTCCCTGGCCTGAAACGATTGCCCTGGCTTAGTGCGCCGGCGTGCATCAGCTGGGCAAACACCAGGCCTCTGTGTGCCTGGATCCGCTGGACAAGCGTTTGCCAGGTACGCGCCTGCTGCTCACTCGCCATGCCCGGCTGGTTCAGGTAACCCTGCGAGTAGGCCTGGTCGGTATACAGGCCTTCGCTGATCATCAGGCCGAAACCGCCCTTGGCGAAGCGCTCGTAGTAGTCGGCCATTGCCACGGTGGCGTCGCCTGCCGCGGTGGCGCTGACACGGGTCATGGGTGCCACCGCCAGGCGATTGCGCAATGTGCGGCCGGCAATATCTGTTTGAGTTAAAGTGCGTGCTGTGCAATGCGTCATCGGATTTCCTCTCGGGCCAGCAATGGCGGGCTCAGTAGCTTGGTTCCATCAAGGCTACGGCTGTGCTTGCTTCGGACCAAGCTGGCCAAGAGAGAAGCCGGTTTAACCAAAAAGGATAAAGCCATGCTCGTTGCAGACCTGCGCGTGTTTCTTGCCGTTGTTGCCGCGGGTACCCTGTCGGCGGCAGGCCGCCAGCTCGACATTTCGCCGATGCAGGTGTCACGCAGGCTCGCCTCGCTGGAAGAGGAACTGGGCGTGCGCTTGTTCCATCGCACCACCCGCGCCGTGTCGCTGACCGCCGAAGGCGAAGCGCTGCTGCCGTACGCCAGGACCATGACGGAGGCCGAGGACAACGTGATGGGTGAGCTGCGTCCATCCTCGGGCAGCGTCAAGGGCCTTTTGCGCATCACCGCGCCCAGCGTATTTGGCCAGGGCATCGTGGTAGGACTGCTGCCGGCATTGCTGGCGCAGCACCCGGAGTTGCGGATAGACCTGGATGTGTCGGACAAGGTGGTGGACCTGGTCGGGCAGGGCATGGACTTGGCTTTGCGCGTGGCACCCCTGGCCGACTCGGAGCTGGTGGCGCGCAAGCTTGCCCCCAACCCTCGGGTACTGTGTGCTTCGCCGGCCTACCTGCAGCGCCATGGCCAGCCCGGTACGCTGGAGGCGTTGGAACAGCATGCCTGCATCATGTTGCAGGCTGTGCCGCGTTGGCCGTTCGTGGTCGACGGGGCGCTGCAGTATCGGCGCCTGCCTGCCCGGGTGAGTACCAGTAGCGTTGATGCTGTCAGGTCGGCAGCTGTTCAAGGGTTGGGCATCGCCATGCTGGCCTACTGGGATGTGTTTCAGCAGATCCGTGATGGCGCGCTGGTGGAAATTGCGCTGCAGGATGCACAGATGGAGCAGTTGGCCGTCTGGGCGGTGATGCCGACCCGCCGGTACGTTCCGACACGGGTGAAGGTGTTTCTGGCGGCCCTGGAGAGCGCCTTGGCGAGCTACAGCCAAGGCACTTGAGCCAGTGCAGTCCCTGTGGGAGCGGGCAAGCCCGCGAAGAATCCAACACGGTACATGGCACCGGCTGCGCCGGTGTTCGCGGCCACGGCCGCTCCCACAGGGACCGCGTCAGCCTGGGGCCTGCCTAGTACCTGTGGGAGCGGGTTCACCCGCGAACAATCCAACACGGTGGATGGCACCGGCTTTGCCGGTGTTCGCGGCCACGGCCGCTCCCACAGGGATTGCGCAAGCACCTGGTTGTTGAACAGATCAGGAAGCTGTCTTCAACAGGCCTTGCAGGCTGGCCAGTATGGCATTGGCATCGTAGGGCTTGCGCGTTACGGGTACATGCTGCAAGTGCTCGGGGATACTGATGCCGTCGCCATAACCAGTGGCAAACAGGAACGGGACCTTCCGCCGTACGAGTTCATCAGCCACCGAAATGGAAGTGCCAGTACCCAGGTTTACATCCAGTATCGCAGCGTCCGGTGTACGCTCCGCTAGCAGCCGTATTGCTTCGTCCTCGGAGCTGGCGGTGATCACGTCCTTGATCTGCGCGTCATTGAGAATCTGCTCCAGGCCAACGGCGATCACCAACTGGTCTTCCAGTATCAGCACACACAAACCGCTACGGGCGGCAAAGGCATCCTCTGCACGGGCGATCGGCGCGACAACGCTGGCGGGCTCGGCTGTTTCGGCTACGGAAAGGTGTTTGGCCGGGATCCTGAACAAACCTTGCAGGCCTTCAGGGTGATACTCCACCGCGCTGCTACCACCAAGGTCGAACGGGATGCTGCGGTCGATCAGCACCGAGCCAAAGCCACGGCGGCTGGGCGGGCGCACTGTCGGCCCGCCGACTTCACCCCAAGTGATGGCGCAGGTACCGGCTGCATCAATGTTCCAGCCCACGGTGAGCTTGCCGCCGGCCCGCGACAGCGCGCCGTATTTTGCGGCATTGGTTGCCAGTTCATGCAGCACCAGGGCCATGACCGAATAGGCGCGGGCATCGAGCACCACGTTCGGGCCTTGCAATTCGATCACGCCGGCAGCGGTGCGGTAGGGTGAAAGCTCGGCCTCCAGCAGTTTGGCCAAGCGCCCGCCACCATCGCCGCGCACTACCTGGTCATGGGCCAATGACAGCGCCTGGATGCGCCCCTTCAGCGTGGCCACGTAATCGTGCAGGGTCTGGCTTTCGGAGGTCGGGTGGGCAACCAGCGCGCCGATCAGCGAGAGGATGTTCTTGACCCGGTGGTTGAGCTCTTCATTGAGGATGCGCTGGCGCACTTCGGCCTTGGAGCGCTCGCTGGCCAGCAGCTCGCTGTTATACAGCACCACTTCGACAATGGCGGTACGAATGGCATCGCCGAACTGGCGGTCCTGCTCGGACCACGGCAGCGACTGCTGGTGAACGGTTTCTTTCCAGAGGGCGAAACTCTTGCGCGGTGTCAGGCGGTCGCCCAGCGCGCCGCTGTCGTAGGTCTTGTTCGGGTCGCCGGCCCAGTCGAGCGTCTCGATCACTTCCTTGCGGAAGAAGATCAGGTAATCCCTGGGGTGCTGCGACATCGGAATGATCAGCACGCCAGACACGTCGGTGAAGTATGCCTGGGCTGCAGGCAGCACCATCGACAGGCGGTTGGACGCCCAGGTGCGGCCGTCGCTGACCATGTCGGCCAGGCGCAGCAGATCAGGCACGGCTGACTTGGGTGGGGCCAGCCCGGCGGTCGCCCAGCGGCCCTGCAGCGACATGCCGATGCCGTCGCAGGGGATCAGCGACATCAGCCGAGGCAGGCGCGCATGGAAGAACCCGTCGATGTCAGCAGCCTGGTTGGCGTCACGCAGCAGGCTGTCCAGCGCTTTGTGCACGTGCACTGCGGCTTCGAGCTTTTGCCGGCTGCGCAGGGTCTCGATATGCAGCGAGAAGAACTCACCGAACATTTCCGCTGCCACCCGTTGCCCCATGGCCAGCGTGCGCGGCGCATAGTGGTGGCAGGCGATCATCCCCCACAGCTCGCCGTTGACGATCACCGAAATAGACATCGAGGCGCCCACACCCATGTTGCTCAGGTACTCGCAGTGGATGGGCGAGACGCTGCGCAGGTGCGCGTAGGAGAGGTCAAGTGGCTCGCCCGAGGGGTCGAGCACCGGGGCGATGGGCACTGTCTTGAACTGGGCATCGGAGATGACCCGGATCGGGTTGCGCAGGTACAGCGCGCGGGCCTGCTGGGGGATGTCGGAAGCAGGGAAATACTGGCCCATGAAGCTTTCCAAGTCGCTGCGCCTGGCCTCTGCGACCACCTTGCCGGCGCCGTCCGCGCCCAACTGGTAGATCATCACCCGGTCATAACCGAGCACGGCACGTATGAACCGTGCGGCGTCGCGAAACAACCTGCTGGTCTGGTCGATTTCACGCAGCTGGGCGATCAGCGTACGGGCCAGCTCGACGGGCTCGGCAATGCTGGCACCGGCGGGTTCGAATTCGAGGATAGCCGTGCCTTTGAACAGATGGGCGGCGATATCAAAGGCCTGGCCGCTGGGCAGCTTGACGCCGAAGCTGAGCGCAGACCGCGAGGCTTCCCGGGTACGGGCCAATGCGTTGCGCAGGGTATGGGCTACCTCGTCACCGAGCACCGCTTGCAGTTTCTGGCCATTGATTTCGCCGCTTACGCCAAGTATTTGCGGGACATTGACCGAATGACGCAAGACCACGGTTGCCGATGCATCGCAGGCCAGCAGGCAGCCATGGGGCTGGATGCTGCCGGGAATCTGGATAGGCTCACGGTCGCAGTTGGTCAGGTTTACTGGGTTTTCGGAGGTCATTGGCCGCGCCTGTAGAAGAATAAGAGGCTGCCAGCAGGCTGCCATCGTCCGTCAGACTAGCAGGCCTTGCCCGCCTTGTGACTACATGGAAGCGTCACTGCGCGCTTCGGTAAAGCCCAGTTCGCGGATGAACATCGAAAACAGCTCCGGGTGCGACGAGATGTTCAGTTTTGCGTACAGGTGGCGCCGGTGCACCTTGATGGTCTCCGGTGAGATGCCCAGCCTTTGCGCCATGGCTTTTGACGAGTAGCCGCGCAGGATCAGCCGGGCAATTTCCAGTTCCCGCTCGGACAGCAGGCCCTGGCCGAACCTGGCCAGGGCATCGCCAACCGGGGGTTGTACAGGCAGCGATTGGCCGCTGCGTGCCCAGTGCTGCTGGAGCAGGGCCAGCACCCAGGCACTGACCAGGTTCAGCTTGCCCAGCTCTGCTGTGTCAAAAGTGCGGCGCATACCCAGCGACAGCGACAGCACACCTGAGGGAAGCTGCAGCAGGAACTGCACTTCGTCTACCAGCACATGGTCCTGGAAGTAGTTCTGGTAGTAGTCGGTTTGCCAGAAATGGTCCGGGGCCACGTCTTCGAGGTGGTAGCAACCGTTGGCCAGGCCTTCGCGAGCAGCCTGGTAGAACGGGTCGAGCAAGTACAAACCATCCAGGTACAACTCACCGGCGGCAGGCGCCGGGGCGGCGTCGTATTCCTCCAGCACAAGCGGTGCGCCCTGCGCCGGGAAGTGTATCGCCAAGGCGTTGTCGAACGGCACCCAATGGCGCAGCACCAGGATCAGCTGGCGCCAGAAGCGCGGGCTGCCAATGTGCTCGATTGCGCGGGCCAGTGCGGTGTGGCTGGCAACTTCATGAAAGAGAATGTCCACGACAGCATCCTTGGAAGGGGTAAACAGGACCGCGCCGATGCAAGCAACCACGCAGCCCCTGTAGGCGCTGGCTTGCCGGCGATGGGCTGCAAAGCAGCCCCGGGGGCATTGGCGCCTGATTCGCCACAGCTGTCAACCGGGGGTACCCCTTAGTGGGAATTGCCCAGCCGGTTACCGCCGCATAGATTCCATCCCCATCAAGCGGGCCGTCGAGCCCGCCACGCTTCGCTTCCTGGTTCTGCCTCCTGACACCAACAATAACGTGAGGATGAACAAATGACGTCCAGTAGTGCACCCGCTCCAGCGCTCAAACCGACGCTGAGCGTCGCTGATGTAGTCGCCATCACCGTTTCTTCGGTAACCCCCGCCAGTTCGGTTTTCGTCATCGCGCCATTTGCCATCGCCCAGGCCGGCACCGGGGTCATCTGGGCCTTCATGCTGGGCGGTATGCTGGCGCTGATGTTTGCGCTTTGCTACGCCGAGCTGGGCCGGGCGCACAGCGCGGCTGGCGGTGAGTACGTGTTTGCCAAGCGGGTATTCGGCGGCATGGCAGGCTATGCCACCTTCCTCACCGTGCTGGCGATGTTGGTGTTCATTCCACCGGTCCTGGCCACCGGGGCCGCCACTTACCTGAATGCGGCGCTGGGTACCGACCTTGACGGGCAGGCGGTGGCCTTGGTGATTGTCACGCTGGGTTACCTGCTGGCTATCCTCAACATCAAGCTGAACGCTTGGGTTACCGGCATCTGCCTGCTGCTTGAAGTGACGGCATTGATGGTGATTGTGGTGCTGGGTTTCGGCCATGCCCAGCAGCCGGTCAGCAGCCTGGTCAGCCCGTTGGTACTCGACAACGGCATGCTGCACGCAGCGCCCTGGGCACTGGTGGTTGGCGCGATCGGCACCGCGCTGTTCTCGTTCAACGGCTATGGCGGCGCCGTGCTGCTGGCCGAGGACATGAAGTGCGGCGGCCGCGGTATCCCCAAGGCGGTGC
This sequence comes from Pseudomonas sp. NPDC089547, assembly GCF_050280665.1. Lineage (NCBI taxonomy): Bacteria > Pseudomonadati > Pseudomonadota > Gammaproteobacteria > Pseudomonadales > Pseudomonadaceae > Pseudomonas > Pseudomonas sp. NPDC089547. The sequence goes on from NZ_JBNNVS010000050.1 coordinate 7,020, forward strand.
TGTGGTCACTGGTGCTGGTGGTGGCCATCGAAGTGGTCCCGCTGGTAGCGCTTTTGATCGGTGCGCCCTCGCTGCAAGCGATGCTGGCCAGCCCTGATCCGATCGGCTACCTGTTGACGGCACATGGCAACGAAACCTTGTCGCGCCTGGTCAGTGCCGGGATCTTCCTTTCGGTGTTCAACGCCATCATCGCGCTGGTGATCCAGAGTGGGCGTGTGATCTACAGCAGCGGGCGCGACGCGTTGTGGATGCCGACCTTGAACCGTGCCTTTACCCGGACCCACGCCAAGTGGGAGTCGCCTTGGCTGGCCACGCTGTTCCTGGCTGTGCCATCTGCGGGCCTTACGTTCAGTTCCAACCTGGCCGAGCTGACCTCGTTCACGGTACTGCTGATTCTCTGCGTGTACCTGGTGGTGGGTTTGTGCGCACTGTTCAGCCGGGTGCTGCGGCGTGACCGTGAGCACCCGTACCGCATGCCGCTGTGGCCGCTGCCGGCACTGGTGGCCGTGACCGGTGCCGGTTACCTGCTGACGACCCTGCTGGCTGCGGCGTCAGCCCGGGACATTTTCATCATCGTTGGTATCTTGCTTGTCTCGGTGTTGCTGTACGGCACCTATGGCAAGTTGAGCCCAGCCTTCCAGAAACTTTGAGCGAGAAACACGATGCGAGCACGCGATTTAGGCATCACCCTGGGCCTTGGCGAGCCAGGCCCGCACAATGCCATTACCGATGTACCCGGTGTGCGGGTTGGTCATGCCACCCTGAACACCACTCATGCCGGCAAACCGGTGCGTACCGGGGTCAGTATCATCGAGCCGCGGGAAGGCCCGGCGCGCTATCAGCCCTGTTTTGCCGGCTGCCATGTACTGAACGGCAACGGTGATGCCACGGGCCTTGAGTGGATTCGCGAAGCAGGCCTGCTGACCACGGCCATTGCCACCACCAACACGCACAGCGTCGGCGTGGTACGTGACGCACTGATTGCCCATGAGCATGCGACCCTGGCGGACCACGCGACGTACTGGTGCATGCCCGTGGTGATGGAGACCTATGACGGGGTGCTGAACGATATCTGGGGCCAGCATGTCAATGCCGACCTGGTGCAGCAGGCGCTGGGGGCAGCCCGCAGCGGCCCGGTGGTAGAGGGTGCGGCTGGCGGGGGGACCGGGATGATTTGCCATGAGTTCAAGGGCGGTATCGGGACTGCATCGCGGGTATTGCCGGCCGGGCAGGGTGGCTGGACGGTGGGTGCTTTTGTCCAGGCCAACCATGGGCAGCGCCGGGACCTGCGGGTGGATGGTTACCCGGTCGGCAGGGTGTTGCATGACCTGCCTTCGCCATTCGACCAGCAGGACACCCCGGGCATGGGCTCGATCGTGGTGGTGCTGGCCACTGATGCCCCATTGCTGCCGCACCAGTGCCAGCGCCTGGCGCAACGGGCGGCGCTGGGGATTGCCCGCACGGGGGGCGGCACCGATGACTCCAGTGGCGATATCTTCCTGGCGTTTTCGACGGGTAATACGGGGCTTGCACCTGCCGATTACAACCGTCGCGACTTGCCCGTGACGGCGCAGGTGGCGATGGTCAACAACGACCATATTTCGCCGCTGTTCGCCGCGGCAGCCGAGGCGGTGGAAGAGGCAATTGTCAATGCGATCCTGGCGGGGTGCCCGATGCAGACTGAGGATGGGCGCGAGGTGCCGGGCCTGACCGGGGAGCGCTTGCTGACTGCGCTCAGGCAAGTGGGCTGGCAGGCCCAAAGAAAAAATGCCTAGTGACGACCCCAGGCGGGCTTGGACAAACGCTCGACAAAAAAATCGGCCAATGCCTGCACCTTACGCGGCCGGCTGCGCGCCGAGGGCGTGACAAAAAACAACCCGCCCTGGGTCATGCTCCATTCGGGCAGAAGCCGTTCCAGGCGGCCATCAGCCAGGTATTCAGCGGCAATGAACTCCGGGAGCTCGGCAATCGCCAAACCTGCCAGCAACGGCGCCACCAGGGCATCGGAGTTGGTGACCCGGAGCGGCCCACGCGGTGTCACATCCTGTTCCGTGCCATCGTGGTGGGTAAAGCGCCACACCTGGCTGCGGGCGCGGTAGGCGTAGCTCATGCAGGCATGCTCGGCCAGATCGCGCGGATGCTCAGGGCGGCCATGCTCGGCAAGATACCCCGGTGCCGCCAGCAAATACTGGGTCACCGCGCAGATACGCCGCGCCACCAGTGAAGAGTCGGGCAGTGCGGCAATCCGCAGGGCGGCATCAAAACCGTCGGCCACAAGGTCAACCGTCGAGTCGGACAAATGCAGGTCCAGCTCCAGCCCTGGGTAACGCGCCAGCAGTTCGGGCAGCAATGGCGCCACCCAGCGCAGGCCGAATGACATGGGTACCGCCAGGCGCACCAGTCCGCGCGGCTGTAGCGACAGCTCCAGCGCCTCGCTTTCCATTTCCTCGGCCTGGCGATACAGCGCGCTGGCCTGTTCGACCATGCGCTGGCCGAACTCCGTTAGCGACAGCTGGCGCGAGGTGCGGTTGAACAAGCGCCCACCCAGGCGTTCTTCCAGGCGGGCGACTGCGCGTGAAACCGTAGGCACTGACACCCCCATGGCACGTGATGCCGCTGCGTAGGAGCCTTCTTCAGCCACCTTGGCAAACATCGCCAACCCTTCGAAATCCGGAATTCTTGCCATTTCAATTCTGCAATGATGAGTTTCAAATGATTCTATTTTGAAACTAATAGCAAGTCGATACGCTTCTCCCCACAGCAACTCACCAACCTGACGGGAGAAACACCATGAGCAAGAAACTCGAAGGCAAGATTGCACTGGTCACTGGCGGCACCACCGGCATCGGCCTGGCCACCGCCAAACGCTTTGCCGAAGAAGGCGCACACGTTTACATCACCGGCCGCCGCCAGGCGGAGCTGGACAAGGCAGTGGCGCTGGTTGGCAACGCTACCGGGGTTGCGGTCGACTCCACTCGCCTGGACCAGCTGGACCAACTGTATGCCCGCATTGAACAGCAGCATGGGCGCCTGGACGTACTGTTTGCCAACGCTGGCGGCGGGTCGATGTTGCCGCTGGGCGACATTACCGAAGCGCACTATGACGATACCTTTGATCGTAATGTGAAAGGCGTGCTGTTCACCGTGCAAAAGGCACTGCCACTGTTGGCGCGCAACGCTTCGGTCATCCTGACCGGCTCTACGGCAGGCAGCTCTGGCACCGCGGCGTTCAGTGTGTACTCCGCTTCCAAGGCCGCCGTACGCGCCCTGGCCCGCAGCTGGATTCTGGACCTCAAGGACCGCGGGGTTCGGGTCAATACCCTCAGCCCCGGAGCAACCCGTACGCCTGGCCTGGTCGACCTCGCAGGCCCGGATGCGGAGCAACAGCAGGGCCTGCTCGACTACCTGGCCGCGCAAGTGCCGCTGGGCCGGGTAGGGGAACCGGTAGAAATCGCCAACGCGGCGGTGTTCCTGGCCAGCGATGATGCCAGCTTCGTCAACGGTGCCGAGCTGTTCGTGGATGGTGGCCAGGCGCAGATCTGAGGGGTCGACCCAGGCGCGGAGGCGGCAGGTGCCGCCTTTCGCCGCTGGAGTACAGGTGTACTCCTTTCGAGAAGCGCTTGAACGCAGGGCATGATCAGTGCTCTCATCCCGCGCCTGCGCTTATTGGTATTGAACGATGAACCGCCCGCTGTTTGTTGCCATCGATGGCCCCAAAGGTACCGGCAAGACCACACTGCTGGAGGCTGTGACGCAAGCCCTGAGACTGGAAGGGTGCAAGGTGGTGCGCCTGTGCGAGAGAAACAACGACCCCTACCGCGGCGAAACCATGGTACTGGTCAACAGGCTCGCCCGAAGCCCATGCCAGCAGCTGGAATATCAGGTTTGCGAGCGTTTTGCCGAGAGCCGCGCCTGGATTTCCCGTACGGTACTGCCCAGGCAGCCCGCTGACAGCATCATCCTGATCGATCGCTGGTACCCCTCTGACGCGGCGTTTCGCCGTACCGTGCCGTTTGCGCAGATCCTGCAACTGAACCTTGAGCGCGGCGTGCAAGTGCCCGATTTGCATGTTGGCGTTGTCACTGCCCCTGAAACCTCATGGGCAAGGGCCGCGGCGCGCAATCGTGGGCTGGGCAGTACGGTGATCCACACGCTGGACGAACAGGTTGCCAGCACCGACGCGTTCGAGCGAGCGGTCGCCGAGCAGGGCTGGGTGCTGTGCCGCAATGAAGGCACTGTCGACCAGGCAACCCGGCAGGTAGTGGGCGAAATACTGGCAGTGCTGCGCAACGCGTAAGTTGGGCCGACAAGCCGATCTTGCTGTCAGTACTGGCTTTCCTGGGTGGCCCATCGCTGCGTCAGCTGGTCGATGAAAACCCGTACCGCCGCCGGCACGTACATGCTGTTGCGGTACAGCGCATGGATGGGTTGCCGTGCGAACTGGCCAGGGTCAATCACACTGACGAGCTCACCCTTGGCGAGGGTGTCAGCGACCAGCCAGCCGGGCAGCAGCGCAACACCCAGCCCGCGCAAGGCCATGGCCAGCAATGCTTCGGCGCTGTCTGCCTGTAACCTGGACGGGCGCTCGAAGCGGTCGATTTCAGGGGTGGCGGGTGCATTGAAAAAACGCCAAGGGGCATTGCTCAGGTGCGAATGGGCCAGCCAGTCCACCTGGGCCAGTGCTTCTGCCGAGCCAACCGGGTGGCGTAGCAGATACCCTGGGCTGGCAACCAGTTGCAAGGCGTAGTCGCCGATCCTGGCGGCCTTGTAATCGGAATCAGGCAGTTCGCCCAGCCGGATGGCCACATCAAAACGCTCGGCAACCAGGTCACAGAGGTGCGATGAGGCGACATGTTCGATGGCCAGCCCGGGATGCGCCTCTGCCATGTCGGCCAACACCGGCAGTACCGCCTGGAGTGCGAAGGCAGACGTGCTGGTGATGCGCAAGCGCCCGGCAAGCTCCGCAGGTGACGGTTGCACGCTGGCTGTCGCCCGCTGCGCCTGATCAAGCAACAGCCGCGCCTCGTGCAAAAAACGTTCACCGCAATCGGTCAGCACGGTGTGCCGGGTATTGCGCGCCAGCAGGCTGGCGCCCAGCTCGGCTTCCAGGCGCCGCACATTGAAGCTGATACGGGCCTTGGACAGCCCCAGCAAGTGGGCCGCCTTGGTAAAGCTGCCGCTGTCTGCAACAGCGACAAAGCTGGCAACACGATTGAGGTCGAGCATCATTGTCAAAAAACAGTTAACAGTGTGGCTGACATTACAGCACTTATGCCGCTGCTGTTACAGGCTTACAGTCGGGCTCGCAGAATGGAGTTCACTGTGGCCTTACTCAACAAACGCCGTCGCATTACCCTTTTTTACCTGCTCGGGTTCTTCGTAGACCTGATCAATACCTTCATCACGGCCGTGGTCTCGCCAGAAATCGGTGAAGCCCTGCACGCCGATGTCGCTACCCTGGCCTGGGTGAGCACAGCCTATCTGCTGGGGCTGATGCTGGGGATGTTGCCCAGTCGCTGGTTGGCTGAACGCTTGGGTGAGCGCCCGCTGCTGCTCGGCTCGCTGGCCCTGTTCGCAGGCGCGACACTGCTGACCGGCTGGGCCGCACAGATGCTCACGCTCTTGCCTTTGCGCGGGTTGCAGGGCTTGGCCGCTGGCCTGTTCATTCCCGCAGGGCAGGCGTTGGTCTACCGCCAGTACTCGGCCGATGAGCGGCCAAAGGTGACCATGGCGATCATGGCCACAGGCTTGCTGGCGCCGGCCGTATCACCGTTGGTAGGCGGGTGGTTGTCGCAACAGATGGCCTGGCAGTGGGTGCTGGCCGCCAGCCTGCCCATGGCGCTGCTGGCCTTGCTGCTGGGCGCTTGCTGGTTACCACATGCACCGCTAGCGGCGCGCAATGAACCCTTTGATGGCAGAGGCCTGTTGCTGGTTGGGGCGGGTGTGAGCAGTGGCTTGCTCGGTATGACCGAGGCCGGTAATGGCCAGGGCGCAATGGCCATGGGGTGTGCCGTACTGGCTGCCATCTTGCTCGGCGGTTACTGGGTTCATTCACGACGCAGCGCTGCGCCACTGCTGGATTTTTCGGTGGCGCGCCAGCCCGTTTTCGCCGCAGCGCTGATGTTGTATCTGGCGGTACCTGGGCTGTTCATCGGGGTGAATCTGCTGGCCATGCTTTACCTTCAGGCCGAGCTTGGCTGGAGCGCGGGGGCTGCGGGTGGCCTGATGGTGCCATGGACCTTGGGCGCAGCGCTGGCGATAGCCTGCACAACTTGGTGCTACCGCTTGTTCGGCCCTAGTGCCTTGCTGCTGTCGGGGCTGGCGCTGCAAGTAGCGGGTTATGCGTTGCTCGCGCTGGGTGCGGGCGTACCTTGGCTGATGCTTGCCTACGCGTTGCTGGGCGTTGGCGGTAGCCTGTGTACCAGTGTCGCGCAAAGCGCTGCGTTTTCTTCCCTGGCCCCTGAAGCACTCGGCCAGGGCAGTACCCTCTGGGCCTTGAACCGGCAGTTGAGCTTCTGCCTGGGCGTAACGGCGGCCAGCCTGGTGTTCGGCTTGCTGTCTGCGCAATTCGGGGCCCGGCAAGCTTACCAAGGCACATTCCTGTTGGCGGGGGGCGTGCAGGCATCCTGCCTGGCAGCCCTGGCCTGGCTGCGCATTGGTTCTTATCTCAAAACAAAGGAAACGCATGAACCGGTATCTGAAAGAAGTCGTTGATCTGCATGTACTGATCGAGGCGCTGTTTGGCGGCGCGCAGGGCACGGTGGCAGCCATGCTGGGGCGTTTTCATCGCGACTTCACGATGGTCACCCCTGGCGGCGCCCAGCTAAGCCTTGACGATGTCGCCTCGCTTTTTGCGCAACGCGCAGGCGCTCAGCCAGGTTTGAGCATTGAGCTCTGCGGGCTGGAAACCATCGCGCAATGGCCAGAGGGGGCGGTGGTTCGCTACCGCGAGACGCACCATTTGCCCGGTCAACCCGCGAAGACGCGGGTCTCGACTGCTGTGTTCAGTGATGAAGGCGGGCGCCCCTTGTGGCGCCATCTGCAGGAAACCTGGGCAGCCTGAAACGCGCGCATGCTAGTGCCAAAGCCGCTTCCCTTACCGGAAGCGGCCCGATCCTACTTCGCGGTAAAACCCGCGAACCGCTTGTTGAAGCCAGCCACCCGGCCTTCGGCCTTGGCTTTACGCTCCTGGCCGGTGTAGACCGGGTGCGAAGCGCTGGACACGTCGAGTGTGACATAGGGGTAGCTGACGCCATCGCTGTGCACATGGGTCTTGTCGGTATCGATGGTCGAACCAATCAGCCAGAAGGCATTGGCAGCCACGTCGTGAAACAGGACGGGGCGGTAGTCGGGGTGAATGCCGGGTTTCATTTCGAGCTCCTTGGTTAATGTTATACAGTAACAAAATAAACGAAGTTGCGATTGATTTGCAACAACTCTGGGTTCATGCCTCGATCGACGAGTGATGCCCGGTGATCAGCCACTGATCATCAATCCGCTCAAAGGTGAACAAAAACCGCGCCGGCACCACGCGCTGCACACCTTGGTCGCGATAGACGAACGTGTAGAGCCCACCCACCACCACAGTGCCGAGCTTGCGACTGACCCGCTTCTTGAACACCTGGATGTCACATACCAGGCCGTCATTGGCCAGGAAATTGTCGAAGTAGTTGCGGCGGCTGTCGTCGCAGTCCCGTACCTGGTTGGACAGGGTGGGGACCAGGATGGCGTCTGGCGCATACAGCGCCAGCACCTGATCAACGTCACGCGTGGCCACCGTTGCCGCCCAGCGGTAGAGCGCGGCCTTGGCCCCTGCCAGGCAGGCCAGTTCGGTATCGGCGTAGGGTTCAGCGTGAGTGGGGGAGGCGGCGGTTGCGCTCATGGGGCTTACCTGAGGTTCAAGAGGATGAGTGGCAAGGTCATGCCAAGTACGATAGCGTGTTATAACATAACATTATCAACACAGGTTTCGGATCATGTTTCTCAAGCGCAAGCAGGTGCTGAGCAGTAGCCTTGGGGAGGCTCGCCCATGAGCGCTATCCTTGTCAGGAATGCCCGCCTGGTGAATGAAGGCCAGGTGTTCGAGGCCGATGTCCTGGTTGCCCATGGGCGAATCGAGAAAGTCGCCAGCAGCATCGAGGGCATGAATGCCCCCGTTGAAATCGATGCCCTAGGGCGGTGGCTGGTGCCCGGAATGATCGACGACCAGGTGCACTTTCGCGAACCCGGGGCCGCGCACAAGGGCAGCATGGCCAGTGAGTCACGGGCCGCGGTCGCTGGTGGCATCACCAGCTTCATGGACATGCCCAATACCAACCCGGCGACCTTGACCCTGGCAGCCCTTGACGACAAGAAGGCCCGCGCCGCCGCGTCATCGGTTGCCAATTACGGCTTTCACTTCGGCGTCAGCAACGACAACCTCGAGACCATCGCCCGGCTGGACCCGCGGCAGATTGCCGGGGTAAAGGTATTCATGGGCGCCTCTACCGGGGACATGCTGGTCGACGACCCCAAGGTACTCGAGCGGCTTTTTTCATGTGTGCCGACGGTATTGCTGGCGCACTGCGAGTACACGCCCTCCATCCTCGCCAACGAAGCTCGCTACCGTGAACAGTTTGGTGATTTCATCCCTCCGGCCATGCACCCGCTCATCCGCGACGCCAACGCCTGCTGGCGCTCGTCCAGCCTGGCCGTCGAGCTGGCAAACCGCTTCGGTACCCGCCTGCATGTGCTGCACCTGACTACCGCCAGGGAGCTGCAACTGTTTGAGCCAGGTGCACTGGCCAACAAGCTGATCACCGCTGAGGTGTGCGCGCACCACTTGCTGTTCGATGACCGCGACTATGCAAGCCTTGGCAACCTCATCAAATGCAACCCGGCGATCAAGGCCCGCGCCGACCGCGACGCGTTACGCCTGGCACTGCTGGACGATCGCATCGATGTAATCGGCACCGATCATGCCCCGCATACCCTGGAAGAAAAAAAGCGCCCTTATGCCTCGGCACCTTCCGGCCTGCCACTGGTGCAGCATGCGCTGCCGGCGCTGTTCGAACTGGTCGAGCAGGGCGTGCTGCCGATCACCCAGCTGGTGCATAAAACCAGCCATGCGGTGGCCGAACTGTTCGCGATTCAGGAGCGTGGTTACATACGCGAAGGCTATTGGGCGGACCTGGCCCTGATCGAACGCCTTGACGTGCCAAGGCCGGTCAGCCTGGACCCGGTGCTTGCCCACTGCCAGTGGACGCCTTTCCAGCACCATCGGCTGCGCCACCGCGTGGTGACCACGATTGTGTCCGGGCAGTTGGCCTGGCATGAGCACAGGCTGCACGAGCACTGCCAGGGTCTGCCACTGGCGTTCCATGCACAGCGGTGACAACGCGAGATGACTGCAATGACTGAACAGGAACTGCTCTGCATGCCGGAAGCGGCCTACATGGATGCCTCACAGCTGGGCTTTTTCCGCGACCTGCTGCTTTTGCAACGTACCGAGTTGCAAGCACGGATTTCCAGTGAGTTCGAGCTCATGCGCACCTTCGAGCCCAGCAGCGACCCTTCGGACTTGGGCACGGTCGAGGAGCATCGGCAATGGCAGCTGCGCCTGCTGGAGCGGGAGAAGAAGCTGCTGGACAAGATCGATGAAGCACTGGAGCGCATTGCCCGCGGTGAGTACGGGTGGTGCAAGGATACCGGCGAACCCATCGGGCTGAAGCGGTTGCTGCTGCGCCCGACGGCGACGTTGTGCATCGAAGCGAAAGAGCGGCAGGAGCGCCGGGAGCGGCATATTCGGGAAGGTTGAATCATCTGCGGTATGGCACCGGCTATGCCGGTGTTCGCGGCTAAAGCCGCTCCCACAGGGTATGGTGTCAACTCGAAGCCAGTACAGTACCTGTGGGAGCGGGCGCGCCCGCGAACAAGGCGACGCGGTGCCTGCAGGTAGTTATGCACCCTGGCGGTCGATGTCGCGGCGCAAGACCACCGAGGTAGTGATGTCATCCACCGACTCATGGCGTGCCACGTTGTCGCGCACCTGATTGAGGTCGTCGATGGTGCGGGTCTCCACTTCAACTACCAGGTCGAGTTGCCCGCTCACCGACGAAACCCGCCGCACGCGTGCATCCGTTGCCAGTTGGTCAAGCAGCCCCATGGCCGGCGTGCGCTGCAACGTCACCAGCAAGATCGCGCGGATCACGTTGGCGTCTATTTCGCCAATATCGGCGCGGTAACCGCGAATGATCCCGCTGCGTTCAAGGCTGGCTACGCGCTCGGTGGTGGCGCTTCTGGACAGGCCGATGCGGCCGGCTAACGCCTTCAGCGCAATGCGCGCGTCCTTCGAAAGTACTTCAAGAATCTCACGATCTTTTGCGTCCAGGTCACGCATTGCACCACCTAATGAGCTCGCCGTCTTTATGCCGGCCTGAACCGGCATAATGCCTGTTGATCCCGACCGTATGCAGGGTGTCGGTTTCGGCAGTGCATGACAAGCTATTGAAAAAACAATTTGCTCGCTCGGAACGTGATGATATGACAGACCTTTCCCACCCGGCACCTCGGTTCTCGGCAAGTGATGCCGAGGGCCTTGCAAAAGACTTGTTCAATGTCACCGGCACGGCAACGCCCCTGGACGGAGAGCGTGACCGCAACTACCGCTTGCAGACCGGCGTGGATGCAGGCTGGATCCTGAAAATCGTCAATGCCAGTGAGCCCAGGGTAGAAAGCGAGTTCCAAACCGCGCTGCTCGGTCACCTGGCAGTGCATGGCGCCCACCTGGGCGTGCCGCACTTGCGGGCCAGTGTGGCTGGCGACTTTTTGCCGTCGGTGGCCGCTGCCTGCGGTGAAAACCACGCCGTGCGCCTGGTCAGCTGGTTGCCGGGCACTCCGCTGGCAGAGGCCAGGCGCAGCATGGCATTGATGGGCAACTTCGGCCGGGCGCTGGGTGAGCTGGACCGTGCCCTGCAGGGTTTCATGCACCCGGGCGCCGTGCGTGAACTGGACTGGGACCTGCGCCATGCGGCGCGCTCGCGTTCGCGGCTGCACTTCATCAACAGCGCCGAACGCCGGGCCATTGCCGAGCGCTTTATCACCCGCTTCGAACAGACGGTACAGCCCAGGCTGGCCTCGCTTCGGGCACAGGTGATCCACAACGATGCCAACGACTGGAACATCCTGGTCGATGCCGAAACCACCACCAATGTGACAGGCTTCATCGACTTCGGCGATGCCGTGCACACCGTGCTGATTGCCGAAGTGGCAATTGCCAGTGCGTACGCCATCCTCGACATGGACGACCCGATCGGCGCGGCGGCCGCGCTGGTTGCCGGTTTCCATGAAAAATACCCGCTGCAGGCGCAAGAGCTTGATGTGCTGTTCGACCTGATCGCCATGCGCCTGGTCATCAGCGTCACGTTCTCCGCATCCCGGCAGGCGCAGACCGACGACAACCCCTACCTGGCAATCAGTGAGGCGCCTGCCTGGCGCCTGCTGGAGCAACTGGACTCGATGAACCCGCGGCTGGCTACCGGCATTTTGCGCAAGGCCTGTGGTTTCGACGCCATCGAGGGTGCCGGGGATATCCGCCGCTGGATTGCCGCCAACCAGAAAACCTTTGCCGACCTGGTGCGCCCGTCCGCAGCCATCCTGAACAAAGTGATCGCGCCGTTTGGCGACGCCAGCCACGAAATGACCATTGCCTCGGCCCAGCAGCGCCCGGCCGATGCGACCCGCTGGTGGGACGCGTTCTCCGCCGCGCACAACGTGCCGTTGGCCATCGGGCCATGGGGCGAGTTGCGCACCATCTACACCGACAGCGCCTTTGAATCGCGTTTCATCAAGGGGCAGCGGCGTACGCTGCATGTGGGGGTCGACCTGGTAATGCCAGCAGGCACGCCGTTGTACGCACCGGTCGCGGGTACCGTGAAAAGCGTCGAGGTAGAACCCGACCCGCTGGGTTACGGTGGCCTGGTGATGATCGAGCACGCCCCGCCAGGTTGCCCGCCATTCCTGACCCTGTGGGGGCACATGGCCCACGAGGCACTCGGCCGCCTGCGGGTGGGTGACCACCTCGAAGCCGGCGACCTGGTCGGCTACATGGGCGCAGACCACGAAAACGGTGGCTGGATTCCACACCTGCACCTGCAGATGACTACCGATACCCGGCTGGCCGCCAGCGAAGTGATTGGCGTGGGTGAGCCCGAGTACCGCGAAGTGTGGGCGGACCTGTTCCCGGATGCCTCGGCCCTGGCCGGTATCCCACCGGAAACCTACCAGCAGCAGGGCATGACCAAGGCGCAGATCATTGCCAGGCGCAAGGAGCTGCTGCTACCGAACCTGTCCATTTCCTACTCCGACCCGATCAAGTTCGTGCGCGGTGATGGCGTGTGGCTGATCGATAACTTCGGGCGGGCCTACCTGGACTGCTTCAACAACGTCTGCCACCTGGGCCATGGCCACCCCGACGTGGTCGAAGCCCTGACCCGCCAGGCGGCAATGCTCAACACCAACACCCGCTACCTGCACGACAACATCGTCGAGTACGCCGAGCGGCTGACCGGCACGCTGCCCGAGGGCCTTTGCGTAGCCTCGTTCGGCTGTTCGGGCAGCGAAGCCAACAGCCTGATGTTGCGCATGGCGCGCAACTACACCGGCAGTGACCAGGCAATCGTACTGGACTGGGCCTACCACGGCACCACGCAAGAGCTGATCGACCTGAGCCCCTACAAGTACAAGCGCAAAGCCGGCAAGGGCAGGGCGGCGCACGTTTACGAGGCCGTGGTCCCGGAAAGCTACTACGCCCCCGAGCACTGGCCATTGGAGGAGCACGGCAAGCGCTTTGCCGAATCGGTGGCCGAGCAGCTGCAGGCCATGCGCAAGGCCGGCAAGCGCCCTGGGTACTTCCTCGCAGAGTCGATCCCCAGCGTGGCGGGGCAGGTGTTCCTGCCCGAGCACTACCTTAAGGAGGTGTACGCCATGGTGCGTGCCGAGGGCGGGCTTTGCCTGGCCGATGAGGTGCAGGTCGGGTTTGGCCGTGTGGGTAGCCATTGGTGGGCGTTCGAGACGCAAGGCGTGGTGCCGGATGCGGTCACCATGGGCAAGCCGATCGGCAACGGCCACCCGATGTCGGCGGTGGTGACCACGCGTGAGGTTGCCGATGCGTTCAACAACGGCATGGAGTACTTCAACACCTTTGCCGGCAACCCGGTGTCGTGCGCGGTGGGCCTGGCGGTACTCGATGCCATCGAGCGCGATCAGTTGAAGGAAAATGCCTTGGCGGTCGGTAACTACCTGCTTGAAGGTTTCCGTAGGCTTCAGCAGCAGTTCGAGGTGATTGGTGATGTGCGCGGGCTGGGCCTGTTCCTCGGTATCGTGCTGGTCACCGACCGCAAATCGAAGGCCTCGGCCACGGCCTTGGCCAGGCAGGTGGCGGATGGCGCCAGGGAGCGGGGCGTGTTGATCGGTACCGAAGGCCCGCATGACAACGTGTTGAAAATGCGCCCTTCGATGATCTTCAGCCGCGCCAATGCCGACTTCCTGCTTGATGTACTGAAGGACAGCTTTACTGCGGCACTGAAATAATCACCGTATCACTGGCCCGTGTAGGAGCGGCCTTGTGTCGCGATAGGGCCGCAAAGCGGCCCCAGGATTTCAGCGTCAATGCGAATATTGCCGGGGCTGCTCTGCAGCCCGATCGCGACACAAGGCCGCTCCTACACGGGCCGGTATCATGCTTAAGCCGGTGCCATGCGAATTCAGTCAGGCTTTCTGCCGGTCAATATCACGCCGCAACACCACTGCCGTAGTGATGTCGTCCACCGAATCATGGCACGCCACCCCATCACGTACCCGGTTCAAATCATCAATTGTCCGCGCTTCAACCTCGATCACCAGGTCCAGTTGCCCGCTGACCGACGAAACCCTTTTCACCTGGGCGTTCTGCGCCAACAGGTCCAGCAGCCCGAGCGCCGGGGTACGCTTGAGTGATACCAGGATGATCGCCCGTATGACATTGGCATCGATCTCACCAATATCCGCACGGTATCCACGAATTACCCCGCTGCGCTCAAGGTGCAATATCCGCTCGCTGGTGGCACTTCTGGACAGGCCGATTCTTGCTGCAAGTGCCTTGAGCGCGACACGTGCTTCCTTGGAAAGTATCTCGAGAATTTCCCGATCCTTGACGTCTAGTTCGCGCAATGCTGACACTCCTGGCCGATCACCGGTAAAGGGCCGGCCAGCCCTGCACAGTGCAGGTGCAAACCAGCTGAATACTTGCTACTTGGTAGTGCATGGCAAGACACTACTTGAGTTTTTGCAGGGCACGAAGTAGCACCGACATTATGTCGGTCGGTTCCGGCAATGTGCCCGTCGAACACGCACATTGCAGGGTGCTTTCAAGGTTTCAGTATGCAAAGCTTTCGTTGAAGGTTGGGGCTTTGGCGCCCAGGACAATAAGAAATACAAACTTCCAAGGAGTGCCTCGATGCTGGCAAGAAAAACCAGAATGCTATTGGCTTCCACCGCTGTAGCGGCGGTTGCACTGTTCGCCCATGGTGCAGTGCAAGCCGATGACCTGCAGGCCATTCAAGAGTCGAAGGTACTACGCGTGGCAATGAGCGGGCAGTATTCCCCGTTCAGCTTTGCCAATGAAAAAAATGAAATCGTCGGTTTCGACGCCTCCATAGGCGAGGCACTTGCCCAACGCCTGGGCGTAAATATCAAGATCATCACTACACCGTTCGACGGCATTATCGCCGGGCTGCTGGCCAAGAAGTACGACGCTGTGATTGCCTCGATGACCATTACCCCCGAACGCCTGAAAGCGGTTGACTTTATCGGGCCTTATTACCATGCCGGCCGTACCATCGGCGTGAAGGAAGATTCGCCGATCAAGGGGCTGGAAGACCTGAAGGATGTCACGGTTGGCGTCACCCTGGGCGACTCGCATGACAAATGGGCACGCGCGCGCGGCAACTTGAAGGTGCGTACTTACAAGGGCCTGCCGGAAATGCTGGTGGACCTTGATGCCGGGCGTATCGATGCGGTGGTCATGGACAGCATACCGGTCATGGTTGCCGTGAAAGAGACCGGGCAGAAAGTGCGGATTATCAGTTTGCCAGACGATCAGGGCGGTCGCGAGGGCCTGGGCATTGCCATCCGTAGAAACAACCCGGAACTCAAGGCCCAGTTGCAGAAGGCGCTGGACGACATCCTCGCCGATGGCACTTACAAAGAAATCTCGATGAAATGGGTGGGTAGCGATATTCGCTGATATCTACCTGTAATGGCCCGACCGTTGGGTTGGGCCGGGGTGGCAGATTTTGTGAGTGGCTTTTATGGACTTGTCTTTAATCCATCGTACCTACCCGTTTTTCTTCGAGGCCGCCTGGGTCACGGTGCAGATCTCGTTGCTGTCCTTGGCGCTTGGCCTGGTCTTGGCAGTCCTCCTGGTTGCACTCAGGCTATCGCCAGTGGCGCTCTTGCGCTGGGCCGCCAAACTCTATGTCAGCGTCTTTCGCGGCACACCCTGCCTGGTGCAGTTGTTCATCATCTATTTTGGTGGCCCACAAATAGGAATTGAACTGGAGCCATTTTCTGCGGCGGTAATCGGTTTGGGCATGAATATCGCGGCGTATATGTCTGAATCCATTCGCGGCGCTATCGATAATGTCGACCCTGGCCAGGCTGAAGGCGCCCGCTCGATTGGCTTCAGCCGCAGTCAGACATTGCTGTACATCATCATTCCCCAGGCATTGAAACTCATGATCAGGCCATTGGGCGTCAATGCAATTGGCTTGATAAAAGGGTCAGCCCTGGTATCGGCTATCTCCGTGGTTGAGCTGACCTACACCGCGCAGCGCTTTATCAGTTCAACCTACAAGCCGTTCGAGATCTTCATGGTGTCGGCGCTGCTTTATATCGTCATGGTCTATTCGGTCAAGTACCTGGTCGAGGTACTGGACCGGCGCTACGCGACCAAGTAAGGGCTTGCCAATGGATGGATTAAACCTGAGTGTCATCACGCCTTACACTGAAATGCTGGCGACCGGGCTGTGGTGGACGCTGGTCATGTTTGTTTGCTCCAGCGTCATCAGCCTGGTCGTGGGCGTGCTGTTTGCCCTGACTGACCTGTATGCACCCAAGGCCATGGCATTGCCCGTGCGCTTCGTTACCTGGCTGTTGATGGGCACGCCGCTGTTGCTGCAGCTGTACCTGATCTATTACGGCCTCGTGCAGGTGGGTATCGATATTCCGGCCCTGGCTGCGGGCATTATCGGGTTAAGCCTGCATTTTGCGGTGTACAACGCCGACGTGATCAAGTCCGGGATCGAAGCGGTCGACCCTGGCCAGATTGAAGGCGCGCGCTCGATTGGCCTGAGCAGGGCCATGACCCAGCGCTACATCATTGTGCCGCAGGCGCTGAGAAAGACCATTGCGCCGTTGGGCAACAACCTCATCGTCTTGCTGAAGGACACCTCGCTGGTATCGATCATCGGTATTGCCGAACTGGTCTACAGCGCCCAACTGGCGGTCAGCGAAACGTACAGCCCGTTCGAGTTCTACATTGCCGTTGCGGTCATCTACTACGTGGCCAACCTGGTGCTTGAGGCAGGGCTGCATCTTATTGAAGCAAAGGTCGAGATGTCACGATGAACAACAACGCTATGGTAGCAGTGAAGGGCGCCCGTAAAGCCTATGGTTCGCTCGAGGTACTCAAGGGTATCGACCTGTCGGTGTCGCGTGGGCAGATCTTCGCCATCATCGGCCCCAGCGGCTCGGGCAAAAGCACCCTGCTGCGCTCGATCAATCATCTGGAAGTGCTTAATGGCGGTGAAGTCTGGCTTGATGGCGACCAGGTCAACCGGCCTTTGCATGGCCGTGCTTTCGAGCAGCATATCAACCGGGTGCGCCAGCAGATGGGCATGGTGTTCCAGCATTTCAACCTGTTCCCGCACCTCACCGTCTGTGAAAACATCGCGATAGGGCCGATCAAGCTCAAAGGCTATTCGAAAAGCGCGGCCAGGGAGCTGGCGCTGGAATACCTGCAAAAAGTCGGGTTGGGTAACAAGATCGACGAGTACCCGTCGCGCTTGTCTGGCGGGCAGAAGCAGCGCGTTGCCATTGCCCGGGCACTGGCCATGCAACCCAAGGTCATGCTGTTTGATGAAGCAACCTCGGCGCTGGACCCTGAGCTGGTCGAAGAAGTGAACCTGGTCATGAAGCAATTGGCCGCCGAGCACATGACCATGCTGATCGTCACCCACGAAATGCGTTTTGCCGGCGAGGTAGCCGACCAGATCGTGTTCATGGATGGTGGGGTGGTAGTAGAGCAGGGTGCACCGAGTGAAATACTGAGCAATCCCGTACAGGACCGCACCCGGGCATTTTTGAAGAAGCACCTGCACGACCGCTGATCTGCAGGCAATACCAACAAGCCGCAGCCCTTCGTTGAAACGGCTGCGGCTTTGTTTTTCAGGTGCCCAGGCTGTCAGCCCTGCACAGCTACCACGGACATTTCCACCAGCAGGCTTGGCTTGAACATGGCCGCTTCGACGCAGGCACGTGCAGGGGCATGACCTTCTGCCACCCAGGCCTCCCAGACTTCGTTGAGCCCGGCGAAATCGTTGATGATGTCCTTGAGGTAGATGGTCACCGAAAGGATCTTCGACTTGTCGCTGCCGGCTTCTGCCAGCAGTGCATCGATGTTGGCCAGGGTTTCGGCGGTTTGCGTGCGGATATCGGCTTCGTGGTTGTTGGCCAGCTGGCCGGCCAGATAAACCACACCGTTGTGGATCACGGTGTTGCTCAGGCGCTTGTTGCTGTGCAGACGCTGAATAGCCATGGTTGCGGGTTACCTTATGGTTGTTGTGGTAATGAGTGCGAAGCCCGAAAGTGTATCGAGGGATGGCTAGTTGAATTAGCTGAATGAGCAGCGACTTTTGGCTATTAATGCTGGCGAAACAACGTGTTGCGTGAGGCCCCGGACGCTGTATTCCGTGATGGGGAGTGATCGAGGTGGCACCTTACTGACCGCCACCTCGTTGAGCGTACTCGCGATACGCCGATTTCAGAATCTGGGGCAGGCGAGGCAACTCACGCCGTATTTCGTCCAGAGCATCAGTACTTCGAATCCACCCCATTAGCCACGCGATCAATAGGGGGCGAGTTGCTGGGCAAGGCCCAACCTGCTGCTCAAGCTCGTCGGCTATGTGTGCAAGCAGTTCAAAGTGCGCGTCCAGCTTTGCAATCTGGTTTGCCATTGCATTCGACCTCTTTCAATTGCGCATGAGCGCTGGCGCTGCCGCTTTCTCTTTTCACATGCCCGCGTGGTCAATCTGGTCAACAATGTCGCGGCTGCGTCCAGTTATAGCGTGAAGGTTTCGACTTCGAAAGGCGATCGCGGTTCAGTGGGCGGCTCAGGCTCGGGGCTTCAAGTACTATTTGCGAACCGCTCTGGCAGAATGCTCAGGAATCGATTTGCTAAAGGAGGGCATCATGCTCACCGCTTCGGCGCTGTGGTCTATGGTCACTGGCGCACCCCAGGATCTGGCATCCTGGTCTCGCTTCGTAGCGCTGACTGAATTTGCTTGGCAAGATCAAGCCTTGGTTTCAGATGCTGCCGAGTGGCAGGTGCTGTGGTTTGAGATGGAAATCATTAATGCCCTCGCGTTAGCCGAGTGGGAGGAGGCCGGGTCTCCTCGTGATTGGCTCTTGCAGTGGAACGCTAGGTACCAATCGGACGCGCAGACGCTGGCTTCCAGTCTTCGGCGGTTGATTGTGAGGCTTGGAGGTGTCTAAGGAACCCGGGGCGATTCACGATAAGCAGCTTTCCCGAAAGAAAACCATTGATGGCTTCGAGCATGGCGCAACCTCATTATTATTTTTACTGGGAGTAGTGCGAGCTTCACGCGGCCGACTCAGCCGCGTGGTAAAGATGTGGTCCGCTCAGGCGCGGTCTTGCAATGCCTTGATGTGCTTCCACATCAGGGCGGGATTCGAATACATCGGGAAATGACCGCAATCAGGGATGCACGCCAGTTCCACGCCTTGTGCAGCGATGTGGTCGAGGTAGGAGAGGTGTGAGTTGGTTATCCCATACATATACTGGCGCGGGAAGGGTAGTGCGAGGAACTTGTCCATCAACTGAGCGTTGTCGGACAAGTCCACCATTGATTCGAAAATGCCACGCACTGCGCCGGTCCGTACTTTATGCGCGAGGCTGGCGGCATAGAGTGCACTTGCAGGATCAGAAGCCAACCGGGTGCGATTGATAAAATCACGGAAGAAGCCCGCGTCGTCCTCGCGATCATGATCATGGATCTGCCGACTGAGGAAGCAATCCTCAGGTGCGATGTTACCTTCGATATCAACGAAGCTTTGAATGCGATCAGGCTCTTCGCGAGCCAATACCAAGCCGGTCAGCCCCCCCATGGAATGGCCTACCAGATGGAACTTGTCGACTCCGAAATGCTTGAGCACGGCCTGCGCGGTTTTCACCAGGAATTCAATGTTGATGCGCGAGAGGTCGGCGCACTCCGTTTCACCGCAACCTGGCGCATCGTAGGCAATGAAGGGGTGTCCTTCGAAAGACGCTTGCAGCGTGATATCGGCATAGTCCTCTTTGGTGGAACCGAAACCGTGGAGGAACAGGATGGGCGTTTTCGGCCCGCTGCGGTGTATCACCGCCAGATCGAGCTGCACACCCTCGATGTTCAGTGGGACTTTCTCGTACGTGAAGCGAGCTGCATGGGACACGGATAGAAACTCCTATAACAGAGCCCCCAATGTTGAACGCGCCAAATGATTTGTAAAATACGAAGCCACGAACCCTGTGATACGCCCGGCCTATGACAGCAAATCTTGCCTTGCATGGTCGATCATTGCCTCCACCAATGGGTTCTTGTGCTCGCCATGCCAGGCCACGGCTGTGATCACCACTTTCACTTCGGGATGCAGAGGGCGTATGACGACGTTCTCCGGCGCAAGTTTATCCATGGACGTCGGCACCAATGCGATGCCCTGACCGCAACTGACAAAGGCGACTTGTGACGATACGGACCGCACCTGGTGGACGATGCGCGGAGCGAAGCCGCTGGCTTTGCACTGCCCAACCAGGTAGTCGAAGTACACAGGGCTCACGTCCCGTGAAGCCATGACCAGGGTTTCGTCCGCGAGAGATTGCAGGGAGATCGAATCCTTGGCAGCCAAAGGGTGGTCTTTGGGAAGCGCGACAGCCAGCCTGTCTTCGGACAACGGCAAGGATTGAATATGTCGACCGAGATTCCCTTCCAGGCGTGCGAAAGCAATGTCGATATCACCTGCCTCCAGCGCGGGTATGGCTTCTGCACTATCGATCTCTCGAACCGATACCGTGATCAACGGATGGTTCTGCTTGAAACGCTCGATCAATGGGGGGAGCACGTCGATCATGGCTGACGTAATTGCTCCGATGGTCACCACGCCGGCATGGCCTGCGACGGCTTCGTGAACTGCCAACTCGAGTCGCTCCAGTTGATCAGCGAATTTCCGGACCGCAGGAAGAATCGCGGCGCCGGCGGCAGTCAGCTGTGCACCGCGGCGCGAACGGGTAAACAGTTGAACGCGAAGGGACTGTTCGAGCGCCTGGATCTGCTCGGTCAACGGCGGTTGCGACATACCCAGCCGCTTGGCCGCACGACTGAAATTCTGGTCTTCTGCCACAGCCAGGAACAGCCACAGGTGGCGTATCAAGCGAAAGTTGATCACGGTACTTTTCCATAGGTTTTGGATATAACAAGCTTAGCTTCTTCGTAATATACGTATCAAACCTCGGCGCCGATACTCAAGCCTCACCAACAAGAGGCCTGCAACAGATGAGCTTGAAAGCCCCGCTTGAACGCCTGGCTGCGCTCGATACCAACACAGTGTCGGACGCGCTGGACTTCCTCGAACTGCCTGGCGCCACTAACGGCCTGATGCCGCTGTGGAACTGCCCCAAAATTGTCGGCCGGGCCAGCACCGTGCAACTGGGGCCCAAGCAGGACGTGGCGCCCACGGTTCACCTTATTAGCCCGGTCGTAGAACAAGTCACCACCGATGACCGCGTGCTGGTGATCGCAGGTGGCGTGGACGGTATCTCCAGCTGGGGCGACATCCTGGCCAACGCGGCCCAGCGCAAAGGCATCCGCGGGTCGATCATTGATGGCTTCAGCCGCGACATCCGCGGCAGCGCCGATATCGGTTACCCGGTCTTCGGGCGGGGCGTGACCATGATCAGTGCGCGCAACAGGCTCATTCAGCTCGACGCGGCCGTCAAAGTTCGCATGGCGGGTGTTGAAGTTGATGAGGGCGACTATGTGATCGCCGATGAATGCGGCACCGTTTTCGTACCGGCCAATGCCATCGAGAAAGTGCTGAATCTGGCCGAGCGTATTGACCGGAGACAAGCCGGCATGGTCGACGCTGTACGCGCCGGTCGCTCGGTGGAAGAAGTCATGCACGACACGCAATTCGAAGCCATCAAGGTGGAGCACTGATATGAGCCTTTCTGATAAAGACCTGGTTGCCTTGTTCGAGGGCCTGGATACCCCGGGTGTGTCCGACGCGATGGATAAACTGGGCCTGCCAGGCCAGGCCTTCGGTATCGCGCCATTGGCCAACTACAGCCAGGTCGTGGTCGGCCCTGCCTTCACTGTTCAGTACGTCAGTGCGAGCACACCGCCCGGCACAGTCGGAGACTTCATTGATGAAGTAGCACCAGGTGACGTAGTGGTCATCGCCAATGACGGCCGTACCGATTGCACGGTGTGGGGCGACATCATGACCCAGTACGCACTGGCCCGGGGTATTGCCGGCACGGTCATTGACGGTGTCTGCCGCGATGTGAACAAGGCGCTGGGCGAAGGCTACCCGCTGTTCAGCAAAGGACGGTTCATGCGTACCGGCAAGGACCGCGTGGAAGTCGTGGCTGTAAACCAGCCTGTGTCGGTTGGCCAAGCTCGGGTTTGCGCCCGCGACATCGTTGTAGCTGACGCCAATGGTGTCGTCATCGTCCCGCGTAATCGTGCGCAGGAGGTCGCTGAAAAGGCACGTCGTATCGAACATGTCGAAGCACAGATTCGCGAACAGATCGCCACTGGCAAGCGCCTCAAAGAAGCTCGAGCCGCCCTCGGTTACCACTCCCTGCAGAGCAAACAGCCATGAGCCTTCCACACGATTATCAGAACATTGTAAAGGTCCTCGGCAGCTCCACCCTCTATGAGGCCTCCGGGCTGCCGTCTGCAGTCGACCGCGAGATTCGCGCTGTCTGGAAGGGCGCCTTCATTGCCGCACCCGCTTACCCGCTGCAGTGTTCGCCTGGTGACAACCTGGGCCTGCACCTGGCCGTGGCCAAAGCACCGCGCGGTAGCGTGCTGGTCTGTGATTGCGCCGACTTCATTGCTGGCTACTGGGGTGAGGTGCTCACGGTTGCGGCACAAGCCGCAGGTATTGTCGGTTTGGTAATCAATGGCGGCGTACGCGACATCGCCGCGCTTGAAGCACATGGCTTCCCGGTGTTTGCGCGGGGTATCTCGGTTAAAGGCACCGTCAAGGCGACTACGCCTTCAGTAGGTAAACCGTTCGACTTCAGCGGCGCACAAGTCAGCGCCGGCGATCTGGTTGTCGCTGACGAAGACGGCGTGATCATCATCCCGGCGCATGCAGTCGAACGCACGCTTCGTGAAGGCCAGAAGCGCGCAGACAAAGAGGCATTGTTCATGGCCAAGCTGCGCGAGGGTCGTACCACCCTGGACCTGATGGGCCTTACTCACCCGGAGGAACGCGCGTGAGCCTGGAAACGCTGAACCGTCGCCTGGAGGCTGCCAAGCCTTCGGCAACCTACAAGATCATCGACCGCGTGGCTGCGCGACGCGCAGAAGGGGCGAAGATCATTTCGCTTTGCGCGGGTGAGCCTGACTTCGATACGCCGGAGCACATCCGTACCGCAGCCATCAGTGCAATCAACAATGGTCACACTCGCTACACCCAGGTGGCCGGCCTTCGCGCATTGCGGGAAGCCATTGCGCGCAAATACCAGCGTGAAAATGGTCTGGACGTCGGCTGGCAGGACACGCTGGTTTGCAGTGGCGGCAAGCAAGTCATCTTCAATGCCCTGGCTGCAACCCTTAACGAAGGCGACCAAGTTGTGATCCCCGCGCCGTACTGGGTCAGCTATCCGGAAATGGTTGAGCTGTGTGGTGGCGAGTCGCGCATTGTTGCCTGCGGCGCCGAATCGAGCTTCAAGTTGACCCCGCAAGCACTGGCCGAAGCCATCGGCCCGAACACCCGCTGGTTGATCCTGAATTCGCCGTCCAACCCCACGGGCGCCGTATACGATTGCGACGAACTGCAAGCGCTGGCCGAGGTGTTGCTGGCCCATCCGCAGGTGCTGATTCTGGCTGACGACATCTATGAGCACCTGATATTCGACGGCCGTGACTTCCTCACGCTTGCCCAGGTTGAACCACGTCTGGCTGATCGGACGTTGACCATGAATGGCGTGTCGAAGGCCTATGCCATGACGGGTTGGCGGATCGGGTTTGCTACCGGGCCCCGCTGGCTGCTTCAGGCGATGGAGAAGCTTCAGGGGCAGCAGACTTCAGGCGCTTGTTCCATCTCGCAGCACGCAGCAATTGCTGCCCTTGACGGCCCGAAAGCCTTCATTGCCCATAGCCGCGAGGTCTTCCAGCGGCGTCGCGATGTCATGGTGGAGTTGCTCAACCAGGCGCCGGGCATCAGCTGCGAAATTCCAGGTGGGGCTTTCTACGCTTTCGCCGACTGTTCAGGGTTGATCGGCAAGCGTTCTCCCGCTGGTTGTGAGTTGGTCGACGATGAGGCAGTGGCCCTGGCCTTGCTTGAGGAGGCCAACGTTGCAGTCGTTCAGGGCAGCGCTTTTGGTCTTTCTGGCTACCTGCGCATTGCTTACGCGCTCGATGACGATTCTCTGCGTGTGGCGTGCCAGGCCATCCACCGCTTCTGCGAGGGCGCACGATAGCTGGATAACTCGCAGCGGATTTTAAAAGGCTGCCTGAGCCGGGTCGCAGAAGAAGTCTGTCGCTATGTGCAGGACAAACGACCCGAAAGCCCGGCTTGGACGGCCATGCCTGCCAGGCATAGCTGTTAGACCTGTAGCGCCTCTTCCCCCAAAACGACGCTATGCAAAGCTGTACCCGAGTTGGCAAAACAATAACAACAAGGGTAAGCGATCATGAATGCAGACATGAGCACGGCACGTCCGTTGACGCGCAAAGAGCGCACCACCGCCATTGTGGGTGTGTGTTCCGGCAACCTGGTGGAATGGTACGACTTCTTCATCTACGCCTACACGTCGATCTACTTCGCATCACTGTTCTTCCCCGCTGGCGACCAGACCAGCCAACTGCTGGCCACGGCCGGTATCTTTGCTGTCGGCTTCTTCATGCGCCCGCTGGGCGGCTGGATTTTCGGCTATATCGCCGATACCCGTGGGCGCAAGATCTCGATGATCATCTCGGTGTTCATGATGTGCGGTGGCTCGTTGATGATCGCGGTCATGCCCACTTATGCCACGGTGGGTGTCGCAGCGCCGGTTCTGCTGGTGATCGCACGGCTGATGCAAGGGTTGTCGGTAGGCGCCGAGTACGGCACCGGCGCCACCTACATCAGTGAGGTATCCCGCGCCGGGCGGCGATCGTTCTACGGCTCGTTCCAGTACATGACGATCATTGCCGGGCAACTGCTGGCGCTGCTGACGGTTGCGGTGCTGCAAATGGTGCTGTCGGAGCAGGACCTCAAGGCCTGGGGCTGGCGGGTACCGTTCCTGATTGGCGCGCTGGCTTCGATCGTGGTGGTGATCCTGCGCCGTACCATGCGCGAGACAGCCACTGAAGAAGGAATGAAGAGCAAGGAATCCGGCTCGCTCCGTGGCCTGATGCAACACCGTCGTGCGGTGCTGCTCACTTTCACCATCACCATTGGCTGCTCGCTGTACTTCTATACCTTTACCGCTTACATGCAGAAGTTCCTGGTAGTGAGTGTCGGCATCCCGGCCCCCACGGTGAGCATCATCATGGCGTGTGCACTGGTGGTATTCATGCTGGCGCAGCCGGTGTTCGGCATGCTCGCCGACAAGATCGGCGTGCGCCGCAACATGATCCTGTTCGGCGTGTTGTCCACCTTCCTGGTGATCCCGTTGCTGTCCGCGATCAAGACCGTGCAGGACCCGCTCGCAGCCTTTGGGCTGGTGCTCGCCGGGCTGCTGATTGCAGCCTTTTATACCCCGGTCACCGGTGTTCTCAAGGCCGACTTCTATCCGCCGACTGTGCGCGCACTGGGTGTGGGCCTGCCTTACGCGGTTGGGGCCGCGATGTTCGGCGGTTCGGCCGAGTATGTGGCGCTGTCCTTCCGCTCTGTGGGAATGGAGCAGTACTTCTACCTGTACGTGGCGGCCATCGGCGCCATCACCCTGGTGTCGGCCCTGCTGATGCCAGACCTTGGCAAACACGGTTATCTCGATGGCGACGGCAAGGTCGAAGAGAACATCGGCGTTCGCAAGTTCATGGGGCGCAAATCCCTGCCTACCCAACCCAGCCATTGAGGCAAGGCGAGCATGACTATTGAAAGGAAGAAGATCGTGCGTTTCGACGTCTGGTATCACCCGGTGATGGCCCAGATCTTCGAATCATCGCCCGATGTCGTTCTGCAAACCGTCGCCCGTGACCAGCCGCCTGCCGTGATCCTGCAGGCGCTGCGCAACTGCCAGGTGTACCAGGTGCCCTCGGCGCGGGACGAGCTCCCGAGCCAGTGGTGTGTCACCGAGGCGCTGCTCCGCCAGTTGCCTGACCTGCTGTGTGTCTCTACCAATGGTGCAGGCTTCGACACAGTGGATGTCGAGGCCTGCACCCGGGCCGGTGTCCTGGTCGTGAACCAATCGGGCGCCAACGCCCAATCGGTGGCCGAGGCCACGGTGGGGTTGATGCTAGATTGCGCCCGGCGGATCAGCGAATCGGACCGGCGCCTGCGCCGGGATCGCGGGTTTTCTCGCGAAGACCTGATGGGTAGCGAATTGTGCGGCAAAAGCTTGGGCCTGATCGGTATCGGTGAGATTGGTACACGTGTCGCACGTATAGCCCAGGCCCTGGGCATGCAGGTGCTGGCCCATGATCCCCTGCTGAGCGCGGAACAGATCGGTCAACGGGGCGCTACCGGTTGCACGTTGCAAAGCCTGTTGCATTGCAGTGATGTAGTCTCGCTGCATTGCCCGCGCCAGGCTTCGACCTTGAACCTCATGAACGCGTCGGCTTTCGCGGCGATGCGCAAAGGGGCTGTATTCATCAATACCGCACGTGGCGGCTTGCATGACGAGGTCGCTCTCCATGGCGCGTTGGCCTGTGGCCATCTTGGCGCTGCGGGCATCGACGTTTGGGAGCAGGAGCCACCTGCGTTGGATCACCCTCTGCTTGGCCTTGAAAACGTGGTCGGCCTTTATCACACCGCAGGCGTTACGCGCGAGGCCCGCGCGCGCATGGGCGCGTGGGCGGCCGAGCAGATTCTGCAGTTGCTGCGCGGCGAGCCGGGGCCACGGATGGTCAATCCGCAGGCATTTGACGCGTTCCGGCAACGGTTGCAGGCCAGGGACCATCGCGCTACCTAGCACCGTTTGCAGCGTGCTCTGGCGGGTGCTGTTCCGCCAGAGCTCTGGTCATTGTTCGGGCTGCAGCGAGGCATTGCATACCCGCAAGATGTGCTGCTCGATCCACCTTTCATCGAAGGCCGCATTGCCAACCCGCAGGCTGTTGGCGCTCTCGATGATCGCCAGGACAGCAGCGGCAGCCCGGGCTGGGTCGCTCACGCGGAACCGACCGATAGCACAACCCCGTTCGATAATCTGGCGAAGTGGCTCGGCCAGTTGCCCCATTGCCCGCTCCAGCCAGAGCCGGTGGCGGTCGTCCAGGTGCCTGGTTTCGTGACGAAGGACCATCTCCTCCTGGGGAAGGGCCACTTGCCGCGCCAGTGCAAACCGCACATAACCTTGCAGATCTTCAGGTTGGGCGGCGTTTTCCCAGGCCTGCTTGCGGCGTTCGATGATGTCGAGCAGCACATTGAGCAGCAGGTCCTGTTTGCAATCGACGTGGTGGTAAAGGCTGCCTGGGAGAATGCCGACGCGCAGGGCCAGCTTTCTCATGGTCATGGCGGTATAGCCAATCTCGACCATCAGTTCGGTCGCAGCCTGGGTCAGGGAGGAGGGGCAGGGACGGGCGGCTTCAAGCATAGGCCGGCAACCTCGAAAGTGCGCGCAGCACCCGGCAGAGCAGGCGTTTACAGTGTCGCCGGGGCCGGTGGGTGCCAGTGAGCAGATACATGGGGCACCTCTCTGGGTAGGTGCCCCCGGTACCGCGCACCGCTGCGCGTCAGAACAGAGGTGGCGTGCGGTGCCGGGAGCGATAACGAGGGGCTTCAGCCGGCCTGGAGCAGCATGGCCCGGGCGCGAAGGATCACGGGGGCGTCGACCATCTGGCCATCGAGGGTGAACACGCCGGAGCCGGTTTCAGCGTGTTCAACTACCCGCTGCGCCCAGTCCAGCTCGGCAGCCGAGGGCTTGAGCGCGGCGTGAATCACGTTGACCTGGCCTGGATGGATGCACAGAGCGCCGGCAAAGCCCATATCCCGGGCGAAACGCACCTGGCGCTGAAGTCCGTCGGTGTCCTGAATGGCAGGGAACACGCCGTCCAGCGGCGCGGCAAGCCCGGCGACACGGCTGTGCAGCAGCACCGCGTAGCGGGCATGGTCCAGTACCTGTTCGGCAGCGGCACTGCCAGTGTTCAGCCCGAGGTCCAGGCCCAGGTCCAGGCTGCCGAACGACAGCCGGTCGACGCCTGTTGCTGCCGCCAGGAGAGGCAGGGCGGCCAGCCCCTTGGCACTTTCAATGATCGGCCACACCGCTTTGCCGGTGACATGGGCACGTTCGATCTGGCCGACGGTTTCCGCCTTGGGCAGCAGGATGCCTACCACTCCAGCGTGGCGCTGACACAGCGCCAGGTCTGCCTCATGGGCCCAGTGGCCGGGCGCGTTGACGCGCACAAGCACTCGGGCCTGGGGCTGATCGCCTAGAAACTGCTCAAGGTTGTCGCGCGCCTGTTCCTTCAGCGTCTCTTCAACGGCATCCTCAAGGTCAACGATGACCCGATCGGCGCCACTGGCCAAGGCCTTGGGTATGCGCTCTGGGCGGGTAGCCGGCACGAACAGCGCGCTGCGTACGAATTCGGCGTTCATGGGCGTACCCCCTGGACGAATTCGATTTCGCCAACCTGCGCCTGGCCAGCCTGATTACCCGCCCAGACCTGTGCCTTGCCGTCGCCGGTCAACCGCCCGCCGACCTGGAAGGCATCCGGGCAGATCAGCGGGCGCACACCGCGATAGCTGAAGCGGCGCACGCTGAGTTGCGGGTTGGCGCGCACGAAGGCGCGCAGGTTCAGGGTGGCGATCAACGGGCCGTGGACCACCAGCCCCGGGTAGCCTTCGGTTTCGGTGACGTATGGCCAGTCGTAGTGGATGCGATGGCCGTTGAAGGTCACCGCCGAGTAGCGAAAAAGCAGCGTCGGGTCGGGCTGCACGCTTTCGTTCCAATCGCCGTGGGGCATCGGCTCGGTGCCGCCAAGCTTGGGTGGCGAAGGCTCGCGATAGACGATGTCCTGCTCTTCGACCAGTGCCTGCTGCCCGTCCTGCACATATTCATGCTGCACGGTGACGAACATCAGTGAGCCGGTGCGCCCGTGCTTTTCCTCGACATTGAGGATGGTCGAGCGGCGTGACACCTGAGCATCGACCCTCAGCGGGCGGATGAACGCCAGGCGCCCGCCGGCCCACATGCGGTTGCGGTTGTCGGCCGGGGGCAGAAAACCGCCCCGCGCCGGATGGCCGTCGCCACCCAGGCCGGCCGCTTCGACAGGCTCCTGGAAAAACGCCCAGTGCCAGAGTGCGGGCAGGGCATCACCAGGTGCGGGTGCGGGCTCACTGAAAGTGGCAGCAATACGCTTGACCAGGTTATGGCTGATGCAGTCATGGACCGTTTCGCTACGGCCAATCCATGCTTGGGGTGCAAGTGTGCTCATTTTTTATTGTCCTTTACAGCGTCGAAGTCAGTTCCGGTACGATCTCGAACAGGTCGCCGACCAAACCGTAATCAGCTACCTGGAAGATAGGTGCTTCTTCATCCTTGTTGATCGCGACAATGACCTTGGAGTCCTTCATGCCGGCCAGGTGCTGGATAGCGCCGGAGATACCCACGGCGATGTACAACTGCGGCGCTACGATCTTGCCGGTCTGGCCGACCTGCATGTCGTTGGGCACGAAGCCTGCGTCTACCGCTGCGCGTGAGGCCCCAACCGCAGCGCCGAGCTTGTCGGCCAGGCCATACAGGTGGCTGAAGTTGTCACCGTTGCCCATGCCACGCCCGCCCGACACCACGATCCTGGCGGCGGTCAGTTCGGGGCGGTCGGACGTGGCCAGTTCTTCGCCGACAAATGCCGACAGGCCTGCATCAGCAGTGCCAGCCAGGGCTTCGATCGGCGCGCTGCCGCCTTCTGCCGGTACCGCCTCAAAACCGGTGGAGCGCACGGTGATGACTTTTACCGCAGCGCTGGATTGGACGGTGGCAGTGGCGTTACCGGCGTAGATCGGGCGCTTGAAGGTGTCCGCGGACTCGACCGCAATGATCTCTGAGATCTGGTCGACATCCAGCAGCGCAGCTACCCGTGGCAGGAGGTTCTTGCCGTTGCTGGTGGCTGGGGCCAGCACGTGGCTGAAATCGCGGCCCAGGTTGGCCACCAAGGGCGCCACGTTTTCCGCAAGCTGATGGGCGTATGCAGCATCGTCTGCCAGCAGCACCTTGGTCACCCCGGCGCACTGCGCGGCGGCGAGCGCCACACCGGCCACGTCCTGCCCGGCTACGAGAACAACAATGTCAGCGCCGATCTGCCGAGCGGCGCCCAGCGTGTGCAGGGTATGGGCGGCGAGGATGCGATTATCGTGTTCAGCAACTACCAGAATGCTCATCAGATCACCTTCGCTTCGTTCTTCAGTTTCTCGACCAGTTCGGCCACCGATTTGACCTTGATGCCAGCGCTACGTGCAGCCGGGGCTTCAACCTTCAGGGTCTTGTTGGTGGAGGCGAGGGAAACGCCCAGCGCGTCTGGAGTAACGGTCTCCAGCGGCTTCTTCTTGGC
>NZ_JBNNVS010000051.1:0-36451 GCF_050280665.1 Pseudomonas sp. NPDC089547
CAGGTACAGCACCGCCCTTAAGAGCTGTGCCGTACCTGTGGGAGCGGGCTTGCCCGCGAAGAGGCCGGTACAGTTAGCAGATACCTCAAGCCCCAGCACCGTCCTCAAGCTGCTCTTTTGCTTTGCAAGAGAAGACAATCCCATGACCGCCGAAACCCGTATCCACGAACTGCGCGCCGAGCTGGACCAGCACAACTACCGCTACTACGTGCTCGATGAACCCAGCGTGCCCGATGCCGAATACGACCGCCTGTTCAATGAGCTGAAGGCGCTGGAAGCCGAACACCCGCACCTGGTAACACCCGACTCGCCCACCCAGCGCGTTGGCGGTGCTGCCCTGGCCGCATTCAGTCAAGTACGCCACGAAGTCCCCATGCTCAGCCTGGGCAACGCCTTCGAGGAAGCCGACCTGCGCGAGTTCGGCCGCCGTGTGGTGGAAGGTCTCGACCAGCCCGGCGCGGTCGACTTCAGCTGTGAGCCCAAGCTCGACGGTTTGGCCGTGAGCCTGCTGTATCGCGATGGTCAATTGGTGCAGGGCGCCACCCGTGGCGACGGCACCACTGGCGAAGACATCAGCGCCAACGTGCGCACCGTGCGCAACATCCCGCTCAAGCTGCAGGGCGAGGGCTGGCCGGCAGTGCTGGAGGTGCGTGGCGAGGTGTACATGAGCAAGGCCGGTTTCGACCGGCTCAATGCCGCCCAGGCCGAGGCCGGCGGCAAGACCTTCGCCAATCCGCGCAACGCCGCTGCGGGCAGCCTGCGTCAGCTCGACTCCAAGATAACCGCCAGCCGCCCATTGGAGTTCTGCTGCTACGGTGTCGGCCAGCTGTCCGAGAGCATCGGCGACAGCCATATCGGCATTCTTGAGCAGCTAAAAGCCTGGGGCATGCCCATCAGCCGCGAGCTCAAGCATGCGGCGGGGATCGAAGAGTGTCTGGATTACTACCGCGACATCGGCGAGCGGCGTAACAGCCTGCCGTATGAAATCGATGGCGTGGTGTTCAAGGTCAACAGCCTGGCCGCCCAGCGTGAGCTGGGCTTCCGCGCCCGTGAACCCCGCTGGGCGATTGCCCATAAGTTCCCGGCGATGGAAGAACTGACCGAAGTGCTGGACGTCGAGTTCCAGGTCGGCCGTACTGGCGCGGTAACCCCTGTTGCGCGGCTGAAGCCGGTCAAGGTGGCTGGCGTGACCGTGTCCAACGCCACCTTGCACAACATGGACGAAATCGCCCGCCTGGGCCTGCGCATTGGCGACACGGTAATCATCCGCCGTGCCGGTGACGTGATCCCGCAGGTGATGCAAGTGGTGCTGGAGCGCCGCCCGGAAGATGCCCGCCCGGTTGAAGTGCCGAGCGAATGCCCTGTGTGTGGCTCGCAGGTCGAACGGACCCAGCTGGTCAAGCGCAGCAAAGGCAAGGAAACCACCAGCGAAGGCGCGGTGTACCGCTGCGTCGGCCGCCTGGCCTGTGGCGCCCAGCTCAAGCAGGCGATCATTCACTACGTGTCGCGGCGCGCCATGGACATCGATGGGCTTGGTGAGAAGAGCGTCGAGCAACTGGTGGACGAAGGCCTGATCGGCTCGCCGGCAGACCTGTACAAGCTTGAGTTCGAGCAGGTTGTTGGCCTGGAAGGTTTCGCCGAGGTGTCTACCCAGAAGCTGCTCGATGCCATCGAAGCCAGCAAGCGCCCGAGCCTGGCGCGCTTCATCTACGCCCTGGGCATTCCGGACGTAGGCGAAGAGACCGCCAAGGTGCTGGCCCGCTCGCTGGGCAGCCTGGCGCGCGTGCAGCAGGCTTTGCCGCAGGTGCTCACCTACCTTCCGGACATCGGCCTGGAGGTTGCCTACGAGATCCACAACTTCTTCGAAGACGAGCACAACCAGAAGGTGATCCAGCAATTGCTCGATAGCGGCATGCAGTTGCAGGACGAAGGCGAACTGGCTGCCGAATTTGCTGCCAGTACGACCTTGGCCGGCATGATCGCCAAGCTCGACATCGCCTCGGTCGGCCCGACCGGCGCCGAAAAGTTGGTAGCCAAGCTCGACAGCCTGGACAAGATCATCGCCGCCGACGGCATCGACCTGCGCCAGGCCTTGGCGGCCAAGCAGGCTGATGCGGTGCGCGAGTTCTTCAAGGATGAAGCCAACCAGAAACTGGCCCGGGACATCGAAGCGCAATTGCTGGCGTTCGGCATGCACTGGAGCTGCGAGAAGAAAGTTGCAGAGGGCTTGCCGCTGGCCGGCCAGACCTGGGTGCTGACCGGTACCCTGGAGCGCATGAGCCGCGACATCGCCAAGGACAAGCTGGAAAGCCTGGGCGCCAAGGTAGCCGGCTCGGTGTCTGGCAAGACCCACTGCGTGGTGGCCGGGCCAGGGGCGGGCTCGAAGCTGGCCAAGGCCAGCGAGTTGGGGGTGAAGGTGCTCGATGAAGATGCCTTCATCGCCTTCCTGGCCGAACAAGGTATTTCTATCTAAAACGTCTGCGCGACCTCTGTAGGAGCGGCCTTGTGTCGCGATCGGGCCGCAACGCGGCCCCACGATCTCAGCGCCACCACTAACATCGCTGGGGCCGCTTCGCGGCCCGATCGCGAAACAAGGCCGCTCCTACAAGTCTTGCGCCGGTCTTGCCGTCAGCTCGACCTGCTACCCCACCCCTGACAAGTCATTGAGAAATGATGACTTTTTCTCCTCCAGAGGTTGTATCTGCCCCCAAGACCGGTACAATGGCGCCACTCGC
This sequence comes from Pseudomonas sp. NPDC089547, assembly GCF_050280665.1. Classification (NCBI taxonomy): domain Bacteria; kingdom Pseudomonadati; phylum Pseudomonadota; class Gammaproteobacteria; order Pseudomonadales; family Pseudomonadaceae; genus Pseudomonas; species Pseudomonas sp. NPDC089547. The sequence continues at coordinate 2,736 of NZ_JBNNVS010000051.1, forward strand.
TGTTCAGCGAGACATGTAGTGGTGGCCCCATCGGTCCCCCCGCATTGATTACCCGTTAACCTGGTCAGGCCCGGAAGGGAGCAGCCATAGCGGGAACATCGAGTGCCGGGGTGTGGCTGGTGGGGCCGCCTCCATTCTATAAGTCCTTGATTCTACAAGGATTTTTTGCTCAAAAATCTCGAAGTGTGACAGCGTTTAGGTACACCTAGGTGGTGCACTGTATCCGCAATCATATCGTTTCCACTGCCAGTAGCCAATCTAGTGGTTTGAAAGGGTGTAGTCGCCTCTGTCGATGGCTTACACTTCCTATCTCGCCATTTTGAGTCGGCTTGTATGACCGCGCAGAAACCCCCACCCACGAAAAAAGAATTCTGTATCGACTATCCTTTGTACGAGCAATTCACTTTTGAAATGGAGCACAGTCAGGAGGGCTGGAACCTTTTCTACGCCCGCGACCCAATCGACACGTATTGTCCGAAATGTAATGCTCACAGCATTTTTCACCATGATATCAGCGGAACAATTTCGCACCATCCCGACTCGTGGGTAGGAAAAACACGCGTTGGCGTCTGGTTAAAATGCTCTCGGGATGCGTCCCACACCTTGTATTTTCTGTTCGACGTTCAGGGCAGGACGGTGCAGAAAATTGGACAGTATCCGTCCCTTGCGGACCTTAACACCTATGATGTGCGTCAGTACTCTGCTGTGCTTTCGAGAGAAGACTTCAAAGAGTTCACAAAAGCTATAGGCTTGGCTGCACACGGTGTGGGGGTGGGTTCATTCGTCTATTTAAGGCGAATTTTCGAGAATCTTGTTGATGCTGCATATCAGGTCGCGAAAACCGATGACGGATGGGATGACGAGGCTTACCGCAACGGGCGGATGGCTGAACGGATACTGCTGCTAGATGGGCACCTGCCCGAATTCCTTGTAGAGAATCGTTCGATGTACAAGATTCTAAGTCAAGGCGTACACGAGCTGACAGAGAACGAGTGCTTAGCGGCGTTCCCAGTCGTAAAAATGGGAATTGAGCTGGTCCTAGATGAAAAGCTGGCCGCAGCGGCAAAGCAGAAAAAGCTGCAACAGGCAAGAAGCGCTATTCATGGCCTTGTCAGTAAAGCGTGATCACGGGAAGCAAAGCGGTCACATGGTGTGAACCTGCTCTCAACCTTTGAGTGCGTTTGTTGGCCAAGTGTGGGTCAGTTCTTAGTGCTGTTGGCTGGCCCACAACAAGCCACATAGACGATTTTGAAGTATTTAAGTAGGCAGTCTCTGAACAATGCTGGAATCGCTTCCTATGGGCTTGCAGGGGGCTGGCATTTCACCATCGCATGGGGGTAACGTGAACGCCCTTGTCTTTTGAGCCATCGCAATGGACCAGCTTGCAACATCCATCATCACCCTCTTCGGCGGCATCCTGATCTTCGTCATCAGCCAGGCCATACTGAAGCTAATCATCGAGCCGGTACAGCAGCTTAAAAGTGCGCTGGGACAGCTATCTAATACCCTGCTACGCCACCAGCCTAGGATCACCATATCCACGCCCAACAGTGAGATTGCCGCGTCTCTAAGAGAGCACGCAGCTGACATCACGGCCAAAGCAGCAGTAATTTCACAATACCAGCGAGCTGCTCGACTATTCGGCCTGCCATCTAGAGAAGATATTGCAGCGGCTGCTAGCGCCCTGCACCGCCTAGCACACGCGATGAGAACCAAAGAAGACGAACAAAGAGACTTAGACGAAAACCGGCTTGTGTTGTCAGAGCCGATGACTAGCCCGACCGAGTTGCTTAGATTGGTGGGGCAGAAGCTGAAGATTAAGGCTACTTGGGACTGAAAGGGTGCGGTCAATAGCTGCCTGCCCGCTGTGCCGCACGCCATTGCGGTTGCTGGTGTTTGGCTAGATTGCTGTCGCTATGGTGGGAGCAGGTGAAGGCTAGTGATAACGTATCAGGATACTATATACGCACGTGAGGCGGGAGCGGCAATGACTTGGCTTGAAATTCTTGAGTTGTTGAAATCAATACCATCTGCGGTATGGTCTGGGGTTGTAGCGGCACTAAGTGCTCTTGCAGTGGTGACGATTTCAAATCGCAGCAGTAATAAGCGTCTCGAAATTCAACTTAAGCATGACACTGAAGAAAAAGCTAAGGACAAAATTAGCAACCTGCGAAAGGAAGTCTATCTCAAGGCGGTTGAAGACATTTCATCAATCAACACCCATATTAGTGCAATTGCTAGCCGTGATCTGACAAAGACAGATTTGAACGCTGAACTTCAAATGATCACTGCTTCAATGGAAAAGCTAAAGATTGTTGCTGAACCTGAAACGGCGAAGGTAGCAGATGAGCTGAGTCAAGCGTACGGAATCTTGATCTTGAGTTTATTACCAAGATTTGTGCCGTTGCACGAAGCGCTATCTGACATTGAAATCAATGGCGACCTCTACGATAAGTCATTTGCGGATGCGTGTAGAGTGTTGCGACAGATGCAAGATTTTAATGAACAGGCACGCCAAGATATGATGGTTTTTGAAGCTCTACAACGCTCATACGAGTGGTTCAGCGATCAGTCCGAGCAGTACGCTGACGCGCGGGCAGCAGCTTACAAGCAGCGGGATGAACGGCTGCTTGAGTTTAATGCGGGCTTACTCCCGGAAATGAAAAAGATTGCTAAAATTCAGCTGCGATTGGCCATGAGTATTCGTAAAGAACTTAGTTTGACCTTCGATGCTGCAGAAATGGAGCGGCGACTGGAGCGTAGCTGGGCTGTCATGGGAGCTAGTTACGGGGATGCGATGAAAGGTTTGCGGGAAGAATAAGTCAGTTCAAAGATAAATGGCGGTGCACGCCACTAGCGTTTGCTGGGCAGGCAGCAGAATGTCCAGCTAGGGCTCAATGTGCTCATGAGTGAAGCCCCATCAACTCTCACGAGCCCTCCCGTTTTGGGTGCGACCTATTACCACCCTGCTATGACGGTAAAGTTCACTTCAAACCACCGCCACAAAGCGATGCAAGTGCTAATACCGCCTAGTGCCAACGGGGCAACATAGTCAGTGAACCATGGGGTGACGAAAGCGCCTTTCGAGACTGCGAAAGCTTTCGCTACCCATGTTAGCGGTCTACCCGGCTGGTACGGCATGCCTACAGTCATCGGAAATTGAACCCACTTCCCGCTTTCCGTATAGCTATAGCCAACCGACATATACATTTTTGTTCGGTATTCCCGGCTGACCTGATGTAGTTCAGGGGCCTCATCACCATTGTGGTGCTGGGCCTCGGCCAATAACTGCCTGCCCGTTGCTTCGCCCCAGTAGTAACTTATTGCCGTCTGCTCAGGTTGCGGGTCGAGTGCTGCAAGGGTCGTCTCAGCCAAGGCTTTCAAGTCACGTCCCTTCCACTTAACCGAAAGCCAGACCAGTGCCTTGTCATAAAGATCGTTCATCGCATCGTCAAAATAGAGCGCATTCTGGGGCAGGCGCTGGTAGAAGCGGAACCAGAAGTAGGCGTTGACGACAGCAACCACCAGCCAGATGCTTTCTTTGCGATGGGCGAATGCAAGGGTGACGCCCATCAGGTTGAACTGGGTTAGGTCGGCCTTGAAGTACCATAGGCTGATCACCAGGCACGAATACGTGAACAGGAAGCCTCGGGCCTTCTTGAAATCACCTTCATCATCCATCGCCAACCCTCTATTCTCGTGAAGGCGTTATGCTAGCACGCGGGCCTGCTTTCTCATCCGAAGTACCACTGCCAACTATCCCCGCAGACCATCGCCCACAACCGAATATCGGCAGCGAATCTCGGCGGGAATATCGTCTAGGCTGCTGTCGCCCCTGGCCGCTGATCTGATACAGCACACATTGATTGGCCTTTGCCGTTGCGTGGTCGGTCACAAGCACTACAGTGCCTGTACGAAAGTATCGGGAGGCTGGTATGCGAATTCGTGGCGATGTGTTCTAGGATTGGGCTGATCCGAAGCTGCATCATCGTGACCACGATGAAGTGTTGGACGACGGTACGTCGTTCGAGGTACAGGTTAGGCTGTCGAGAACTGGCTTCACTCAACTGTTTATCGGTGTCTAAGCACCATCCGGCATGGCGCTTCATGAAGAAGCCTTCGATAATAGACCGGGTGAGTCCATGACACGGGCATTGGCATGGGGTGTGGAGCAAGCGCGGCACAGGGCAGCCCGCTAGCGGAACAGTGAATTGCCGGCCAAGTGTGGGGCAGTGTTTAATGCTTCTGGCTGCCCCGCTGCGAGCCGCACAGTACGATTTCAGAATATCAGGGGCACCAAAAAGCCGCCCGGAGGTGGCTATGTCCGAAGGCGTTCTATCGCTGAAGTGATGGCGTCGGCGTTCGCATCAAGTGCCTGTAGGCAGGTCATGGTGTTTTCGTGTGCATTCACAGAGCCACGCTGCCTGATCCATGTGCTTACTTCTTCGATGGCTGTCCTCAAGGCGGTCTGGTTCATGTGCAGCAGTTCCAGGGCATCAGCGGTTGCAGCGGCCTTATCATCCATGTGGAGTTCTCGTCATGTGGATACCGCAGCGTAGGGCCTTATAGCGCCTTGTTCCAGAATCCCTCACTTGACCAACTCTAGGCTCAGACGCTGCATCACTCGCATCACAGCAGTCGGTGACCATTGTCCACCACGAGCAGTGGGTATGTTGCGTGCGATCAGGCAGTCAGCCACGGCCTGTAGGCTGCTCGCCCCCTTGAGTACACACAGTTCAATGGCGTCCTTGACCAGTGCTGCACGGTCGTCTGCTTGCTGACGCTGTGTAGCGTGGCCTTTCACTCGGTTCAGCTGTTTACGGCCCTTGGCCAGAGCCTGTGTGCGGTTCTCGATCTTTTGCACTGCTTCTGCATCCCCTGCTGCTGCACGAGCTTCCAGAGACTTGAGAGCCGCCTTGGTGCGTTCGCTGATGAAGCGGCGTTCTTGTTCTGCAAGTACGGCGTAGATATGGAGCTGGAACGCATCGGCGGTGGGCATAGTTGCTACACGGAACTCGTGACGCTTCATCAAGCCCGCTATGTGCTCTACATCGCGGCTCAGCCTGTCCAACTTGGCTACCACTACTGGGCGACCATCTGCGAACGCCTTGGCCCCTGCTGGACGCTCTAGCGGGTGAATACCACCAGACACGCCCACATCTTCAAACTCAGCCACTACTACCCAGCCGTGCTGCTCGGCAGCGAACTTGATGTATTCCCGCTGGGCTTCAAGACCCAAACCTGACTCGCCCTGGCCCTTGGTGGATACGCGGTAGTAGGCGACAACTTCCATGGTGGGGGATTCCTTACGGGTGGCTGATGATGTCACTTTACAATTGTGTAAACGAACGTTCAACCAATGTAATGACTATTTTACGCTGTCTACAAACGCGAAACTCCCGTAACAAGACGGGCTGATGTGCTTGGCAAGTTGCATGTCCACATAAATTTTGTAGAAGATAGAGAAATGTGGAAATTGGCTTAGTACCTGTAGTGCAGATGCCCGGAAATGCTGGGCTTCAGGGGTGTAGCGGCACCTAGACAGCCAGAAGAGATCGTTAGCTGGATTAGTTATGACGTTAGTTTTCATAAGTTCTTTGGCAGCTGTTTATGAGCGGGGAGTGCGGCACAGGGCACCGACCTTGGCAAGTTAATCCAAGCAGCAGTCCACTTTGGGCTACGTGCATTGTGCCAAGATCGGCTGGAAAGTACTGGCCTTAACAAGGCAACATAACGATTTAGTTACCCCGGAAGCAGCGAGGCTAGTCATGCGGTCGCTAGGCAAGCCTTAGCTGGATTTTTAGCATAGAGCTTGTTCAATGTTTTCGATGGACCCAAGCCAGCCTGCCTTACCATTTGCTAGCTCAAAACCAAAGCGTTTGCCGAAAGCACTTGAGTTTTCGTTTGCAGCTTCAATGGCGATGTACTTGTACCCAATTTCTGGCGCAAGTTGTACAAGCCAACTCAATAAGTTTCGACCGTGTCCTTTGCGTTGCTCTTCAAAAAAAATCCTTGCAATGACCAGTGTTTCTCTCGGCCAACCGGCTTTCAGGTCGGGAAAAAGCCGGAAGTAAAGGTCATAGTCGTGCTCGGGGTTATCGGCTTTCACTGTGGAGCCTAAGCCGATGTGCAGGTGGCGGTTCACTTTAGACTTCGTGAGGCCGAATTGCTCTTGAAGGAAGAAAGAAAGCTTTTGCTTCAGGTGTAAGCATGCTGCATCGGCGTAGTCTCCCCATGCATCTTCATGGTGTTTGAGTTCGGGTTTTTTGAAGTTCACGGTAATGGCTCCTGGTGGCCTTGGTTGATATTCAAGTCAGTGTGTTGTTTGCATAGGTGTAGGGGCGGGAAAGCCCCGAAAGCTTATGATGTTAACTGTGCCGGAAAATTGTGATGTATCGTTATGTGGTGACAAACGAGCTGTGCTCAATACGACTTGCTAGCCGTCGGGTCTGGAAAAAACCTCTTAGAGAATCTTTAAGGAGAAATTTCCGAGTCTATATGGTGCAGCTGTCGGTACGGGCTGATCCAACCGCTTACCGTTCTCGTGGTCTTTCCAACCTCTTTGGCTATGCTCTCGATGCTATACTTTTGTACCCATAGGTTGATGGCTCTCTGCTTTAAGGCCTCTCGTTTCGCTTTTGATGCTGACTCTGGTGCAATGTAACTTTCAGAGTGTACTTCGTTGATTATGCAGTTTCCTATCTTTTCTGACAGGAATTTTGCGATGTCAAGATCTTGTACAAACAGCAAGATGTTGCTCTGGCTGGTTCTTGATCTAAGTGCGGTTCTACAAGCTGATTGAAGGGTTGACTCATAGAATCTTTCATACTTCACTGCGTTCTTGATTTCATCGGCAGATACAGTGCTGTCGATAGACAATAGTTCCGCCAGGGTATGCAAGCTCCTACCTTCCATCGGGGTTATGTTTCCGTGTTGTAGGCAGATGGCAATATTGTATTCGGAATACTCATTGATGCCTCTGTTGTCAATCGGGATTAACTTTATATTGCTATGTTCGTGGTCTGGTGGAACTGGTAGCTCAGGTGTGCACCATTGATGTGCCACCAAGATCGCGCATCTACTTCCGATAATTCTAAATACATCGACCTGCAGCCATGCGTCTAGCAAGCAGCCTTCTTTATAGTCTGGATAAATTTTTCCTCCCTTCATGAGTGCTGCGCTTTTTGAGTAAGATCGGTTCCTGAAGAACGGGTGAATTTCTACTTTGTTTCCATATCCGGTGAAGTCTATATCCGCCTTGACTGTGCGAATGCTCCAGCCTGCACCTTTAAGAGTGATGCCAAGAAGCGTTCTCTCTACTTCAGCACCCATGATTACCGTTTCCTCTGCGGCATCGAATGCAGGGATGTAATGCTTGATCCCAATGACTCTTAGTGTTCGTTTCAGTTTCCTGTCGAGTTCATCAATCTCAACCGTATACCTGCAATCTAATAATGCCTTGAGAACGCTGCGTGCGTCAGAGGTAAGAGTTGAGTCTTCTCCGTTGGCCAGTAGTTCAATTAGCGTGCGGCAATCGCTTCTCGCATATAGTCTGCTCTTGTCGCCAGCATTGATTACATCAGTGATGCTGTAGAATGTCTTATGGAAAGAGAGGTCAGTGAAATTGTATGTTGAACATTCCCAGGTTGTTGGGACTTCGTCTACGTACAGTTTCCATCCCTGCAAAGTTTCAGCGTTGATCAGTCTTAGAGACTCATGTGTACAGATGAGAAACCTGTGGGTGCGGTCGAGTAGGCTATTCTCTAAGCACTTTACGACAGATCCGTTTACTGTATTGCTGTCGATGGCATTAAAATCCATCTTCAGTTCCTGCATTCGGTTTTGGACTTCTGCTGAAAGGATTTTGGTTGGAAATACAAGGACAGAGTGTTGGTCGTTTAGTTTGGTAAGCTGGTTGATCAGCCAAGATGTTTTTCCAGCTCCTGGTGGTGCGATTAATGCGTGTATGACTTTCATGAGTGGTAAGGATTTGATGTGATTAGCTGAATACAGGGCGTGCCAATGCACTGCCAGAGCTATGAGTCTCTAGTCAAAAGTGGTCGAGGTCTCAACGACGCTCTGACAGCTCATTGTGGATCTAAAAATGATTTCGTGTTCAGCTAGTCTTTTGGGCTGAGGGTCGCCGCCGTCAGTATTACGAATGTTTGAGTAGGCTGAAGTTGGCTGTGATTTTAGATGTGGTTGTGGCGGGGTTGCCAGTTCAGGTCAAGTTTCTCAGTAATTCAATTTTGGCAGAGTGGTCACGGCTATTATTCATTGGCTGACCTTGTTTGGTTGCGAACAGCTCTTGTCTAGCTTTGTGGTAGGCGCGATAAGTCTCTAGGTGCCAATAGTATGGATTTGATTTAGGCCAATTGATCTGAAACTGCACAATGAATTCACATTCAGTTTCGCTTGCAGCGACACAGTACTGTCCTTCTTTAATGGAGGGCTCATAGGTGTAGCCGGTGATTTCCATTTCAGTCGTCATCAGGAAATACATTTGATGCTGCTTATAGTTGTCTGCTCCCGCAGCGATTCCGCAGTAGGGGGAGCGGAATGCGTAGACGATTGCTGCGAGTTTTTCGGGTGTGCAATTTTTGTATTTGGTTTCTTCTGTTTTGGGTGTGTTCATATAGAGATTCGATAAGTGGATAATGTTAGGGGTGAGTTGGTTCGACGATTTTACTAGGTTCAGTAAATCGCTAATTTATCAATTAACTTTAAATGCTGGCGAGTTTTGCTTTCTGACTTTCTAGGTCTTTGATTGTATGTGTATGGAGCGTTGCTAAGTAGTTCCCCTTGATGGCTTTCGATGGAGTGAAGTTTTTATCATTTGATTGCGTGTTGTCAATGGAGTTGATGAATTATTTTTAGAATGCAAGTTGCTTGCTTGCTTGCTTGCTTGCTTGCTTGCTTGCTTGCTTGCTTGCTTGCTTGCTTGCTTACTTGCTTACTTGCTTACTTGCTTACTTGCTTACTTGCTTACTTGCTTACTTGCTTACTTGCTTACTTGCTTACTTGCTTACTTGCTTATTTACTTATTTACTTATTTACTTATTTACTTATTTACTTATTTACTTATTTACTTACTTGCTTGCTTGTGCACCCGCCCAAGCACCCACCCAAGCACCCACCCAAGCACCCACCCAAGCACCCACGTACCCAAGCACCCACGTACCCAAGTACCCAAGTACCCAAGTACCCAAGTACCCAAGTACCCACTTACCTAAGCATGTACGTACGTGTTCACGTGCTCAATGGTTCAAGCAATCACTGGGTCAATCGAACCATTGAACCATTGAACCATTACCTGTATAGGCAAGTACCCACTTGCGTACTTACCCACTTACAGCAATGCAGCATGTTTGACTTGTCTATACAATTATTGGTGATTTCCGTGCCTTTCAGTGACCGCGACGGGGTGGGCGGGCAAGTGAATGTGACGGAGAGCATCTGCCATGGCTCTCAGCGGGCTACGGCTGCCATACACGCTGAATGTCACAGCACCATCCTCGTGGCCGGCTATCCGCTTGATCAGCGAGTCCTGCACACCTGCATCACGCAGATCGTCAATGAGTGTGTGGCGGAAGCTGTGGAAGGTCTTCCGGGGGTCAGTTATGCCGAGCTTGGCCTTGAACCGACCGAACCACTTCGACGGTGCATGCCCCAGCTTCCCACGCACTGCCTCCAATTCGGGGAATAGGCGATCAGTTCCAGTCGCCTTGACTGACGCAACGTATTGGAGAATGCCCAGGTCGAGCAGGGCAGGGTGCAAAGGAATGACGCGGCGACTGCTAGCGTTCTTGAGATTCTGGCCTTCACGGGTGTCATCGATGCGGATGCACTGAATACCCTGTTGCTCAGCGAAGTCATCCACCCGCAACTGGCACAGCTCTTCCAGTCGTGCCCCGGTCGCCCTTCCCATTAATGGCAGCCAGTAGCGCCATGGGTGCTTGCGTGCTTCCTTTCGCAGCGCCTCATGGTCCAGCAGGGCTGCCAGATCGCGGCGGTCAAATGACAGGCGTGCTTCCTTCGCTGATCCCGTCATCACCTTCATGCCGGCTAGCGGGTTCGCTTCTATATAGCAGTTGGCCTTGCACCAGTTCATGAAGGCGGTCAGCTTGCGTAGCCGGTTGTTCACGGTGACGGCAGTGATGGTCTTGTACATGCTGCCTGACTCGACCACTTGCTTCAGTGTCTTGCCCTTGAACTCGGGCCGTAAGCCGAAGTACTGGGGGCAGCGGCTGAGTCGTTCTTTCAGCAGGCGTGCTTGCTGGGCATCGAAGGCCAGAGCAGGCATGTCACCCATCAGCTCGAACAGGTCAGATAAAGCACGCTCGACTTCATCCGCACTGACTTGCCGCCATGTGCCGCCGCGTTTCCCTTCTTCTATATAGAGCCTCGATAGAGTGGCGAGGGTTGGGCTGTCGCTTCCGACTTTCACTGGGGCAGTCAAAGTCGCACGTGGTGCTACGGGAATGGCTGGTGTTGGGGCTGAGTCCCGCCACTGTGAACATAATCCACGAAGCGTCTGAAGGTCTGTTAGAGGGTGCTCGCTGAGGTGGCCGTGTAGCCGTTGGACGATGGATGCAGCGAGGAACAGGGCGCTCTGCCGGTGCCTGATGTTCAGGCTCAAACGCAAAGTGTGACACCTCGGGAAGAGGTGCTTGGGTAGCTTGAGATTCAGGTAATAGACGGCTTTGCGTCTGATCAGATAGGCCATGGGTGTGACACCAAAGTGTGACAGCAAAGTGTGACAGTGCTGGCTACACCCCAAGTTTTGAGCGACCGTGCTGAGTGTCTGCACGGGTAGAGCGTCTGCTACCCCATCAGCCTGAAACCCTTGCTCCATAAGGCCTGCATTGATTACCGAGCATGCTTGCATGCCACCTGGTCAGGCCCGGAAGGGAGCAGCCATAGCGGGAACATCGAGTGCCGGGGTGTGGCTGGTGGGGCCGCCTCCATTTCAGGCCCTTGAATTCTCAAAGGCTCCTCGCAACAAACATCTTCTGTCACCTTCAGCCAGTACCGCTTGGCATTCAGTTAATTGTTTGCCGATCTCAACTCAAGCGAATGCTTGCCTTTGTTCGTGCCTTGCCGTGATAGAAAGCAAGTCCTGCCAGCAAGGACTGTGTCCATGAAGTTGTCCCCCGACCTGCCCCGGTTTCAGCAATTCACTGTTTTTTGCATTGCGTGCTTTCTGCTGTCCATAAGCTACGGCACCACGTTCCTGCTGCTGGTGAGGGTGGAGGCGTTAGGGGGCGGGGAGCGCGATGCAGGGCAGGTCTTCGCTGTCGCGATGTTGAGTACCTTGCTGTCTGTCGTGGGTTCGGGGCATATCTTGCAGCGTCTCGGCGCTGCTCGCTCAATTGCTGTCGGGGGAGTATGCCTGGTCGTTGCTTCGCTAGGCTTTGCATTGGTCTCAAGCGTGGGTGGCGCGTTGCTGGCTTGCGGCCTGATGCTTGGGGTCGGCTGGGGGCTGTTCTACACAGTAGGTCCGATCATGGTTGCCCAGATGGTCGAACCATCACGGCGCACCCACAGCTTTGCGCTGCTCTCCGGCAGCATGCTGACTGGCATCGGGACCGGGCCACTTTTGGGCAAGCTCGCTACCTGGGTTGCTCTGCCTTCCACGCTCGCCTTTTGGGTAGCCGCAGGCGCTGCTGCGTTGGCCGCAGCTTACTTCGCCAGGCTAGGGGCGACAGTTGCAGGTCGGCGGCCTACGGAAAAGGTTCAAGTAGGCCGGGCTAGCTCGCTCGAAGTGTTGAGTTCGCGCTCAGGCCTCTCAATCCTGATGGTAGGGCTGGGTGGGGCAATTTTCGGCACCATGGGCAGTTTCCAGACCAGCTATGCCGCTCGCCTCGGGCTCGATTACTCGATTTTCTTCATCGGCTTCATGGGCGCTGCAATTGTTTGCCGGCTGCTGCTGGCCGGCTGGGTTGTGAAACAGCCTCCGCTGGCGACTTCGTGGGTGTTGACCGTGATCATGGCGACTGCCGTACTGGGGTTTCACCAGTGGGTGCACAGTGCTGAAAGCTACCTGGCCATGGCCATGCTCCTGGGTGTCGGCTACGGCTTGAATTACTCCGTAATAAACGGGCTGGCCGCCAACGAGGCACCGGCAGGGCTTACGGCGCAGGCGCTACTGCTGTTCAGCTTGTCGTATTTCATTGGTGTATTCGGGTTTCCCTTTGTCGTCAGCCGGCTGATCTCGCAGCTGGGGATTGATGCAATGATGCTCAGCGTTGAAGGTGTTGCCGTGCTGGTGGTTTGCCTGAGTACGGGGCGGTGGCTGGCTTGGCGATTCTTCAAGCCTTCACTGGTCTAGGCGCCAACACCTGCTTGTCAGTTAGCACGCCTGCTGCCGACAGCTTCATCAAGCGCTGGAATTTCGGGCAGCTCAGGTGATCTTTTTCAGGGCACTGCGCCGCATGCCTTAAGCCCTTGCTCATCGCCTGCAAGCGCTTGATCCGTGCATCCAGCTCATCTGCCTTGGCAAGCAGCATCTGCCGGTCGACTTGCAGGTCCACCAGCATCGTTCCCACCTCATCCAGCGAAAACCCCGCAGCTTGCCCCAGGGCGATCAGGGCCAGCCTGTCCGCCACATCGGCGGCAAATTGCCGCCGCTGGCCGCGCCCGGCAAGTGACGTGAGCAAGCCTTTCTTTTCGTAGTAACGCAGTGTCGAAGCGGGTACGCCTGTGCGTTTGGCGACGTCGGCAATATCCATTTCGGGCCCTTGACTTGAAGTTGACTTCAACTTCTATGCTGCGCGGCATGGTGATGACCGTCAATCTTCGAGGGATTTTTCAATGACGATTACTGCGATGTTTACAGCTGCCTTGCCGATTGGCGTCGGTGCGACGATGGTCATGGACCTGTGGGGGCTGCTGCTGAGGCGGTTGGGTGTGGCCACGTTGAACTTCGCCATGGTCGGGCGTTGGGCGGGGCATCTGCTCAAGGGGCGGGTACTGCATCAAGCGATTGCCAAAGCCGAACCGGTGCGAAATGAGCTGGTGTGGGGATGGGTTATTCATTACGCCATCGGCGTGGTGTTCGCGATGCTACTGGTTGTGATCGTAGGGGAGGGGTGGTTGCGGTCGCCTACGTTGGTACCAGCATTAGTAGTTGGTGTGAGTACGGTCGTGGCGCCACTTTGCTTTATGCAGCCGGCGATGGGGTCGGGGTTCTTTGCGTCCAGGACGCCGACGCCTGCGCGTAACTGCCTGAAGAGCCTGGCTACGCATTTTGTGTTTGGCGTGGGGTTGTTCTTGAGTGCGGGTTTGCTGGCTTTGGTGTGAGGGTAGGGACCTCGGTCAAAGCGAGCGCACAATCCAGATGCCTTGCAGATTGCCTGCGAGCAGGCTGACGCAGTTGTCTTGGCTGTCTAGCGTCAACTCTAGAGAGCGTGCCTACACCGATGCCTCACCTTTAAACGGGGATGTTTAACCGCAGCGGATTTTCTCGGAGCAGCCCCACAGGCCGGAAGGAGGTGTCCTGCATCTTTGTGCAGCAAGCGTCTTTAAAGTGATGCAAACCGCAACAAGGGAGCGCAGGCATGAAAATGAGCAAGCTGGACTTGGTCGCCGGAGTGTTGGTGACCGTACTGTGGGGCTGCAACTTCTCAGTCATTGAGCTGGGCCTGAGAAGCCTGGACCCTTATCTACTGACGCTTTTGCGTTTCACCTTCTGTGCGATACCGCTGGTGTTCTTTGTCCGCCGCCCGGCCGGAATTTCGCTCGGCGTTCTGGCGCTTTACGGCGTGCTGTTCGGCGCAGGCTTGTGGTGGTTGGTCAACTTTGCGATGTACCAGGGCTTGTCCCCGGGCATGTCCTCTGTGTTCCTGCAGTTCAGTGCGTTTTTCACCATCGTGCTGAGCAGTGCCTTTCTAGGCGAGCGGATTGCTGTGGCTCACATTTGCGGCATGGCCTTCGCTGCCTCCGGTTTGATGATGATCCTGTTGCTGAGTGATGAGTCATCGACGGTGACTGGTGTGCTTCTGGTGCTTGTGGCCGCCCTGGGCTGGTCGTTGTGTAACCTGCTGGTCAAGTTGAAGCGCCCGGCCGAGATGGTCGCGTTCATCATTTGGTCGAGCCTGTTCTCGGTGCCGGCCATTTTCGCTTTGACAGTGGCAGCCAATGGCTGGGCGCCATTCGTAAACCTTGCCGATGGGCTGCCGTGGGAGGCGATGTTCTCAGTGTTGTTCCAGAGCTACATCACGACCATTTTGGGCTACCTGGTGTGGAACAACCTGATGAAGAAATACCCGGCTTCCCAAGTAGCGCCTCTGTCGCTGCTTGTCCCGGTCTCTGGGCTTGTTGCATCGTACCTGTTCTTTGGCGAGGCAATGAATGTTGCCAAGGCAATGGCCATTGGGTTCGTTCTGCTGGGTATCGTGGTCTTCGTCAACGCTCAAGGCCTGGATGGCCTTATGCGTAGAGGAAGGCTGTCGAAATAGTGCTTTTACCAATGTGGACGTTCAGCGCATGGATGCAATTTGTCAGAGGATGATGAAATGTTTGATGTGAATAAACATAGACGTGAGTATTTCTATGACCTGTTGACGGTAATCGAGGGTGTATTGCCGGATGAGCTTTGCGATGGCCTGGCCAGCCGGGTGCAACGGGTGATCGAAGAGGGAGGCGTGGACCTGGTCCAGCACACTGGGTTCGGGACGGACGTGGTGTCGGATCTTGGGGGGGAAATACAGGCACCACATCTTTAAAGGGTCAGACGTACGCAATCATCTGCCGGAGCTCGCAGCGGTTTATCATGCTCTAGTGCCGCTGATCAGCGTTATTACCCACACCGATACCGTGGTTTCGCCTTATCCGGCTTCAGATGTGAACATCAAGGCCTACCCGCCGGGTGGTGGCACCTTGGGGCTGCATTACGATACCAACGGCATTACGGTATTGCTGTTCCTGACCACGAACCAAGAGGCGCCGCTGCGCTATCAAGTCGAACGGTCTCACCCCAGCAGAAAGGAACCGTGGGTTGAGCATGGCAAGGTTCATGCGCGCAAAGGGGCGTTGTTGATAATGCAGGGACGCAGAGTGCTGCATGATTGTGAGCCGACCTTGAATGAGCAGAAGTTTTCGGTGGTCTACAACTACTATGAACGACATGACACCTATCGCCATCCAGACTTCGACAACTTCGTATATTACGGGGCGAGACCAAGTCGGCTTGAGGGTTGACGGCGCTTGACAGGCGTATGTGAATCCTCTGTGGGAGCGGGCGCGCCCGCGAAGAATCCAACGCGGTGCATGGCACCGGCTCTGCCGGTGTTCGCGGGCTTGCCCGCTCCCACAGTGACCGCGCCGACTTTGAGGTTTTGAGCCAGACAGTTGTATCTACTGGGGTGTGCTACCGGTACTCCCAGGTGTCAGGGTCGAGCCACAGATATGTTGTCGGTGTAGCCCACGCCCCCATACCGCTGCGCAATCCGCTCGATCTCCCCCGACTGCTTCATCCGCACCAGCGCCCGCAGCAGCCCTTGGGTCGGTATCCCCGGATCGCTACGCACCATGCAGCCCAGGTCCTGTTCCTCCAACACCGCCAGCACCTGCAACTGCTGATCCGCTGGCAACCCTTGGTTAAACCACTGCAACGAAAGCTGGTTGCTCACTGCATGCCGGTACCGTCCCGCATGCAATTTCTGCAGCACCAGCAACTGGCTGCGGCTGTCTTCACGGCGCAGCTTGCCCTGGTCCAGCAACGGCTGCAGCGTCGAGTAGGTGTAGCCCAGCACCGTGCCAATAGCCTGGGGCGGCAGATGTTCCGGGGGCATGGGGCTGCTGTCGCCGAGGCGCCCTACCAGCACGTCGCGCTGGTGGATCAGCGGGATGCTCCACACATAATCCCTGGGTCGGTCATTGAGCCACTGCGTACTGACATAGCAGCGCACATCGATGTCCCCGCTGTTCATCGCCTCTTCCAGGCGCAGGCGGGCCATGACGTGGTACTCGGGGCGTGCGCCCACTTCTCTGGCCACGGCCTGCATCAGGTCGTACAGTAACCCTTCCACCGGCTGGTCACCTTCGATACGCACCAGCGGCATGCCCCAGCTCTCTGCCACGGAGAAGCGCAGCACCGGCTGTTCAGCCAGGCTGTGAGTGGACCAGAGCAATAGCAGGGCCAGTAAACTTCGCAAAGGCGTATCCTCCCTGAACAACGCGCCTGCCTCACAGCTTAGACGACTCGCACAGGGTGCAATTTTGCCCCCGCTCCGCTAGCATTAGCGCTCTTCCGCTCTATCAGGCTACGATGGTTTTTCGATGAGTTATCAGGTTCTTGCACGTAAATGGCGTCCGCGCTCGTTCCGCGAAATGGTCGGCCAGGCCCATGTGCTCAAGGCCTTGATCAATGCCTTGGACAACCAGCGCCTGCACCATGCCTATCTGTTCACCGGTACCCGGGGCGTGGGCAAGACCACCATCGCCCGTATCATCGCCAAGTGCCTGAACTGTGAAACCGGCATCACTTCCACGCCGTGCGGCACCTGTTCGGTGTGCCGGGAGATCGATGAAGGCCGTTTCGTCGATCTGATCGAAATTGACGCCGCCAGCCGCACCAAGGTCGAAGACACTCGCGAACTGCTCGACAACGTGCAGTACGCCCCGAGCCGTGGGCGCTTCAAGGTCTACCTGATCGACGAAGTGCATATGCTTTCCACCCACTCGTTCAACGCCTTGCTCAAGACGCTGGAAGAGCCGCCGCCCTACGTCAAGTTCATTCTTGCCACCACCGACCCGCAGAAGCTGCCGGCCACCATCCTGTCGCGCTGCCTGCAGTTCTCGCTGAAGAACATGAGCCCGGAACGGGTGGTCGAACACCTGAGCCATGTACTGGCAGAAGAGAACGTGCCGTTCGAGCCGGATGCCCTGTGGCTGTTGGGTCGCGCTGCCGATGGCTCGATGCGGGATGCCATGAGCCTGACTGACCAGGCCATTGCCTTTGGCGAAGGCAAGGTGATGGCTGCCGATGTGCGGGCCATGCTTGGCAGCCTTGACCATGGCCAGGTTTATGGCGTGCTGCAGGCGCTGCTTGAAGGCGATGCACGGGCCTTGCTGGAGGCCGTGCGCAACCTGGCCGAGCAGGGCCCGGACTGGGCTGGCGTCCTGGCTGAGATGCTCAACGTGCTGCACCGCGTGGCCATTGCCCAGGCGCTGCCGGAGGCCGTCGATAACGGCCAGGGCGACCGTGAGCAGGTGCTGGCGCTGGCCCAGGCGCTGCCGGCCGAGGACGTGCAGTTCTATTACCAGATGGGCCTGATCGGCCGGCGTGACCTGCCGTTGGCGCCGGACCCGCGTGGCGGTTTCGAAATGGTACTGCTACGCATGCTGGCGTTCCGCCCGGCCGATACCGACGACGCACCGAAACCGGTGCTAAAGCCAGTGGGGATCAGCCAGGCCACAGCTGATCCTGCAACACCAGTGGCAGCGCCGGCAGTTGCCGTGGCGCCGCCAACTGTTGTGGTAGAGCCTGCTGCGCCACAAGCACAAGCCCCCGCGCCAGTCGAACCGCCGCCTGAGCCTGTTGCGGCCGTTGAGCCTGCTCCTGCCAGCGCGTCTGCACCAGAGCCGGTGGCAGAGGTCGTCGACTTGCCATGGGAAGAACCCGTGGCAGCGCCTGAGGCAGTGGTAGCCAAGCCAGAACCCGTGCAGGCACCGGCACCCGTACCTGCTGCGCCAGTGCCACAGGCTGCCCCGGCTGACGATGACGAACCGCCTTTCGACCCGTCCGCCTATGCCGCCGTAGGCATGGACCGCGACGACGAGCCGCCGCTGGACGAAGACTATTACGGCGGTGAAAGCGACCCCGTCGGTTTCAGCTACCTGGACGAACTGGCCGAGCATGTCCAGGAAGAGGCGCCCAAGCCGGTAGCCCAGCCGCTGCCCGCGGCCAAGCCGGCAACCGGCCTGGCCTTGCAATGGCTGGAATTATTCCCGCAGTTGCCTGTGTCCGGGATGACAGGCAACATCGCGGCAAACTGTACGCTGATCAGCGCAGACGGCGACGACTGGCTGCTGCACCTTGACCCAGGCCAGGGCGCGCTGTTCAACAGCACCCAGCAGCGCCGCCTGAACGAGGCGCTCAACCAGCACCTGGGGCGTACGCTGAACCTGCGCATAGAGCTGATCCTGCCCGAACAGGAAACCCCGGCCCAGGCGGCAGCGCGCAAGCGTGCCGAGCGGCAGCAGGACGCGGTCACCTCGATCGAGCAGGATCCATTGATCCAGCAGATGATCAAGTTGTTCGGTGCCAAGGTGCGGCAGGATACTATTGAGCCTGTAGAGGCCCTGGCCAATCAGGGCCAGTAACGGATAACCATGCGGCCGGCCCTGCGCCGGGCCGCATCACATGACCCAATCGAGGTATACCCCCATGATGAAAGGTGGCATGGCCGGCCTGATGAAGCAGGCCCAGCAGATGCAGGAAAAGATGCAAAAGATGCAGGAAGAGCTGGCCAACGCCGAAGTCACCGGTCAGTCCGGTGGCGGCCTGGTGAGCGTGGTGATGACCGGTCGTCACGACGTCAAGCGCGTCAGCATCGACCAGAGCCTGATGTCGACCGAAGAGGACGACAAGGAAGTGCTTGAAGACCTGATCGCCGCCGCGCTGAACGACGCTGTGCGCAAGGTTGAGCAGAGCAGCCAGGAAAAGATGGGCGGCATGACCGCTGGCATGCAATTGCCGCCAGGCTTCAAGATGCCGTTCTAAGGGCATTGCGATACCGAAAACCGCCGCTGAATCCAGCGGCGGTTTTTTTTGCAAAGATTTCAGGCCGGGCGCGGTCTACTGATTTGACGCCACTGCCCCCGCTGGGTATAAACCGCCTCTTATTGAATTGTCAGGCCTTTCTCATGAGCTTCAGCCCCCTCATCCGCCAACTGATCGATGGCCTGCGTATTCTGCCCGGCGTCGGCCAGAAGACCGCCCAGCGCATGGCCCTGCAACTGCTCGAGCGCGACCGCAGTGGCGGCCTGCGCCTGGCCCAGGCGTTGACCCAGGCCATGGAAGGGGTGGGCCATTGCCGTCAATGCCGCACCCTGACCGAGCAGGAGCTGTGCCCGCAATGTGCCGACGTACGCCGTGACGATACCCAGCTGTGCGTGGTCGAGGGGCCGACCGATGTTTATGCGGTGGAGCAGACGGGCTACCGGGGCCGTTACTTTGTGCTCAAGGGCCATTTGTCGCCGTTGGATGGCCTTGGGCCAGAGGCGATCGGTATTCCACAGCTGATGGCACGGATCGAGGAGCAGGGCACCTTCACCGAAGTGATCCTGGCGACCAACCCGACGGTCGAAGGGGAGGCGACGGCGCATTACATTGCGCAGCTGCTGAGTGAGAAGGGGTTGGTGGCTTCGCGGATTGCCCATGGCGTGCCGCTGGGGGGCGAGCTGGAACTGGTGGATGGCGGCACTTTGGCCCATGCCTTTGCCGGGCGCCGGCCGATTTCGCTCTGATTTGAAATTGTCGGGGCCGCTTTGCGGCCCATCGCGACACAAGGCCGCTCCTACAGGAAATTGCGTTCCCTTGTAGGAGCGGCCTTGTGTCGCGATGGGCTGCAAAGCAGCCCCCGAAAGCCAACTCAGTATTCGCTGAGGGAAAACTCGGTCAGGCAGAAGGTCGGCACACCCGCCGCCTGCAACCGGCGCGAGCCGTCGAGCTCCGGCAGGTCAATGATTGCCGCCGCCTCGAATACCTGCGCCCCGGTACGGCGTACCAGGTTGGCCGCCGCCAGCAGCGTACCGCCAGTGGCAATCAGGTCATCGAAGATCAACACCGAATCGCCTTCGCACAGGCTGTCGGCATGCACTTCCAGGAAGGCCTCACCGTACTCGGTCTGGTAACCCTCGCTCAGCACGTCAGCCGGCAGTTTGCCTTGCTTGCGGAACAGGATCAGCGGCTTGTTCAGCTGGTGGGCGATGATCGAGCCGATCAGGAAACCCCGCGCGTCCATGGCACCGATGTGGCTGAATTCAGCCTCGACATAGCGCTCGATGAACTGGTCGGCCACATAGCGCAGCCCGCGCGGCGACTGGAACAGCGGGGTGATATCGCGGAAGATCACGCCCGGTTTGGGGAAGTCCACTACCGGGCGGATCAGGGCTTTGAGGTCGAAGGCGTCGCTGTGCATTGTTGCGGGTATCCTGGGAAAACGAATGCCCAAGTATACCCGCTAAACGCAGGCCTCAGGCCTCCATTGCGCCACCGGCCAGCGCGCACAGCTGGATCGGGTCGAGAATGTGCACTTCCTTACCTTCCGCGCGCAGCAGGCCGTTTTGCTGGAAGCGGGTGAACACCCGCGACACGGTTTCCACCGCCAGGCCCAGGTAGTTGCCGATTTCGTTGCGCGACATGCTCAGGCGGAACTGGTTGGCCGAGTAGCCACGGGCGCGGAAGCGGGCCGACAGGTTGACCAGGAAGGTAGCAATGCGCTCGTCGGCGGTTTTCTTCGACAGCAGCAACATCATTTGCTGGTCATCGCGGATTTCCCGGCTCATGACCCGCATCAGCTGGCGGCGTAGCTGCGGCAGCTGTACCGACAGTTCGTCCAGGCGTTCGAAGGGAATCTCGCACACCGACGTGGTTTCCTGGGCCTGGGCCGATACCGGGTAGGCTTCGGTGTCCATGCCCGACAGGCCGACCAGCTCGCTGGGCAGGTGGAAGCCGGTGATCTGCTCTTCGCCACTGTCGCTGAGGCTGAAGGTTTTCAGGGCGCCGGAACGTACAGCGTAGACCGAGCCGAAATTGTCACCCTGGCGGAACAGGAACTCGCCTTTCTTCAGCGGGCGACCGCGTTTGACGATTTCATCCAGTGCATCCATGTCTTCCAGGTTCAGCGAAAGAGGCAGGCACAGGGGGGCCAGGCTGCAATCCTTGCAATGGGCCTGGTTGTGTGGGCGCAGTTTGACTGGCTCGGACATTTGAATCGATCCTTGTGGGAAAGCACACATAAGTCGTAAGGGTAACTCACGACACAGGGTGTAGGCCAGCGTGCGCGTTTTTGGTGCGCCCTGGCGAAACCCCGGCAGGCGACCTGCCGGGAGTCCTTGTGTACCAATAGTGTGCCCGGCAAGAAAACTTGTCCATGTGGTCGAACGACTCGGTTTTCAGATCACCCGCGAGAAACGCTGGCGGTTGTGCATGGCCAGGTAGGCGTCGAACACCATGCACACCGAGCGCGCCAGCAGGCGGCCAGCCGGCAGGATACGAATGCCCTTGTCGTCCAGGCTGATCAGGCCGTCGCGCTGCAAGGTCAGTAGTTCAGGCCAGAGGTCGTTGAAGTAACCGCGAAAATCGAGGGTGAACGCCTGTTCGATCGGCTCGAAGTCCAGCTCGAAATGGCAGATCAGCTGCTGGATCACGGCCCGGCGGATGCGGTCGTCGTGGTTGCACAGCAGGCCGCGCTGGGTGGCCAGCTGGGCATTGGACAGGCTGTCCTGGTAGGTGTTGAGGTCGCTGCTGTTCTGGCAGTACAGGTCGCCGATCTGGCTGATGGCCGACACGCCCAGGCCAATCAGGTCACAGTGGCCGTGGGTGGTGTAGCCCTGGAAGTTACGCTGGAGGGTACCTTCTTCCTGGGCGATGGCCAGTTCGTCGTCGGGCAGGGCAAAGTGGTCCATGCCGATGTAGCGATAGCCGGCTGCGGTCAGCTGGTCGATGGTGGCGTGCAGCATCTCCAGCTTGGCAGCCGCGCTGGGCAGGTCGTTGCTGTCGATGCGCCGCTGCGGCATGAACCGCTCGGGCAGGTGGGCATAGTTGAACACCGACAGGCGGTCGGGCTGCAGGCGGATCACCTCTTCGACGGTGCGGGCAAAGCCTTCCGGGGTTTGCTTGGGCAGGCCGTAGATCAGGTCGAGGTTGACCGAGCGGAACTGCAACGTGCGTGCAGCTTCGATCAGGGTGCGGGTCTGCTCCAGGCTTTGCAGGCGGTTGACGGCACGCTGCACGGCCGGGTCGAGGTCCTGCACGCCCAGGCTGACGCGGTTGAAGCCCAGCTCGCGCAGCAGCCCCATGGTCGACCAGTCGGCCTCGCGCGGGTCGATCTCGATGCCATAGTCGCCGGAATCGTCGTCCAGCAGGTGGAAGTGCTGGCGCAGGGTGGCCATCAGCTGGCGCAGTTCCACATGGCTGAGGAAGGTTGGCGTGCCACCGCCAAAATGCAGCTGCTCGACACGCTGTTTAGGGCCCAGGTGGCAGGCAATCAGCTGGATTTCCTGCTCCAGGCGCTGCAAGTAGGGCGCCGCACGGGCGCGGTCCTTGGTGATGACCTTGTTGCAGGCGCAGTAGTAGCAGATGTTGGCGCAGAATGGCACATGCACGTACAGCGACAGTGGCCGCACGGCCCGACGGCTCTCGCGCAAGGCGTGGAGCAGGTCGAACGAACCCACCTCGGCGTGCAGTTGCACCGCGGTCGGGTAGGAGGTGTAGCGTGGCCCGGCCAGATCGTAGCGGCGGATCAGGTCGGTATCCCAACGAATGTCGTCGAGCATGAGGGCGGTCCCCGGAAAGAGCAGCAGTGCACCGGAGTCTATGGCTGTCTGTAGGAATCTGTTTTGATTTGCATCAAGGGCACTGGGGGCTGCTTTGCAGCCCTTCGCGGGCTCGCCCGCTCCCACAGGAGGGCGCGCAATCCTGTGGGAGCGGGCGAGCCCGCGAAGGGCCGCAAAGCGGCCCCAATCAATGCCCCATCAACCAGTGCTGGTGCGGCCCTGGCATGGTCCAGATACCAAACAGCATCACCAGCAACCCGCCAGCCACCCGCACGCTGCGCCGCCTCAACAAGGCATTCACCCTCTGCGCCGCCAACCCGGTGGCCAGCAGCACCGGCCAGGTCCCCAGCCCGAACGCCAGCATCAACGCCGCGCTGTACCCGGCGTTGCCCTGGCTGGCCGCCCACAGCAGGGTGCTGTACACCAGCCCGCACGGCAGCCACCCCCACAGCGCCCCCAGCAGCAACGCCCGGGGTAGGCTGGACACTGGCAACAAGCGCGAGGCCACCGGCTGGATGTGCCGCCACAGCCCACGCCCCAGGGCTTCGATGCGGGTCAGCCCGCTCCACCAGCCGGCCAGGTACAGGCCCATGGCAATCAACAGCAGCGCCGCCACAACCCGCAGTGCCAGCGCTGCCGGGCTGCTGGCCACGGCCCAGCCGGCCAGGCCCAGCAACAGGCCGGCGCAGGCATAGCTGAGAATGCGCCCGAGGTTGTAAGCCATCAGCAGGCGCAGGCGCTTGCCACGTTGTTCGGGCGGGATGGCCAGGGTCAGCGCGCCCATCAGGCCGCCGCACATGCCCAGGCAGTGGCCGCCGCCAAGCAGGCCAAGTACCAGTGCCGAGCCAATCAGGGGAAGCAGGTCAGGCACGGGGCGGTGGTTCCTTGTCGGCGTCGGCCGGGGGTTCGTCAGGCTTCACCGCCGCCTGGTGGCGTGGGTCCTGGTCGTCGAACAGGATGCTGTGGGCGGGCCCTTCCAGGTCGTCGTACTGACCACTGTCCACCGCCCAGAAGAAGATGTACACGGCCACACCGACCAGCAGCAGGGCTGCGGGGATCATGACATAGAGTGCGGGCATGGCGACTTCCTCCCGGTAAGGGATGCTTCGGCTTTCGGCAAGACGGATGCGGGGGGCATGCGGGTCAGGCGCAGGGCATTGAGCACCACGATCAGCGAGCTGACCGACATGCCGATGGCTGCCCACACCGGGGTGATCCAGCCGAGCGCGGCAAATGGCAACATCAGGCCATTATACAGGGACGCCCACAGCAGGTTCTCGAGGATGTTGCGGCGGGTGCGGCCGGCCAGGTCGAAGGCCTGCACCAGCGCCTGCAAACGGTTGGACAGCAGCACGGCGTCGGCGCTGGTCTTGGCAAGGTCGGTGGCGCTGCCCATGGCGATGCTGATGTCGGCGGCGGCCAGTACCGGAACGTCGTTGACCCCGTCACCCAGCATCAGCACCTTGCGCCCGGCTGCCTGCAAGGCTTTCAGCCGGTCCAGCTTGTCGTCCGGGCGCAGGCCGCCGATTGCCTGGTCGATACCCAGTTGCGCGGCCACTTCGGCAACCATCGGCGAGCTGTCGCCCGACAGCAGCAGGGTGCGCCAGCCACGGGCCTTGCAGGCGGCGAGCAGGGCCGGGGCGTCGTCGCGCAGGCGATCGTCCAGGCCGAACCAGGCCAGCGGCCCTTGGCGGTCGCCCAGCAGCAGCCACTGGCCGCGTGGTTCCGGTACGCCGGGGATTTCCGCGCCGCTCAGGGCACAGACGAAGGTAGCCTGGCCGATGCGCAGGCGTTGGCCGCCCACCAGCCCTTCCAGGCCTAGCCCAGGCACGGTCTGCACATCGTCCGCTGGCGTGGCGGTGCGGCCAAAGGCGCGGGCGATGGGGTGTTCGGAGCGGTTTTCCAGGGCGGCGGCCAGGGCCTGGCAGCGGTCGGCGGGCAGGCTGCCGAGCGGGCGGATGCTGCGCAACGTCAGGCGGCCTTCGGTGAGGGTGCCGGTCTTGTCGAAAATGACGGTGTCGATCTGGTTGAGGCCTTCCAGCACATGGCCTCGGGTTATCAGCAGGCCCAGCTTGTGCAGGGTGCCGGTAGCGGCTGTAAGCGCCGTCGGCGTGGCCAGCGACAGCGCGCAGGGGCAGGTGGCGACCAGCATCGCCAGCACTATCCAGAATGCCCGTGCAGGGTCCAGGTACCACCACCACAGGCCGATGGCCACTGCAGCCAGCAACGAGAACAGCAGGAACCACTGCGAGGCCCGGTCGGCGATTTCGGCCAGGCGCGGCTTTTCGGTCTGGGCGCGCTCCAGCAGGCGGACGATGGCCGAAAGGCGCGAATCGTGGCCCAGCGCTTCGATTTCCACGTTCAGCGTGCTTTCGACGTTCAGCGTGCCGCCGGTGACCCGCTCACCCACCCGGCGCGGTTGTGGCAGGTATTCGCCGGTCAGCAGCGACTCGTCCACGCTGGAGCGGCCCTCGACAATGCGCCCGTCCGCGGGGATCACGGCGCCCGGCAGCACTTGCACCGTGTCGCCGCACTGCAGCTCGCTGAGCAGGATGCGTTCGCTGCGGCCGATGCTATCCAGGCGCAGGCATGAGGCCGGCAGCAGGTTGACCAGCTGCGCCGTGGCCGCAGCCGTGCGTTCGCGGGCGCGGCGCTCCAGGTAGCGGCCAGTGAGCAGGAACAGGGCGAACATGCCCACCGTGTCGAAATACAGCTCGCCGCTACCGGTGATGGCGGTCCAGATGCCGGCACCGAAGGCCAGGGCGATGGCCAGTGACACTGAAACGTCCATGGTCAGGTGGCGGGTACGCAGGTCGCGTGCAGCGCCTTTGAAGAACGGCGCGCAGCTGTAGAACACGATCGGGATGGTGAGGAACAGCGCCACCCAGCGCAGGATGGTGTGCAGCTCGGGTGACAGGTCGATGTTGAATTCTGGCCAGGTGGCCATGGTCGCCATCATCGCCTGGAACCACAGCAGCCCGGCCACGCCCAGGCGGCGCAGGGCA
Source organism: Pseudomonas sp. NPDC089547 (assembly GCF_050280665.1). Taxonomy (NCBI): domain Bacteria; kingdom Pseudomonadati; phylum Pseudomonadota; class Gammaproteobacteria; order Pseudomonadales; family Pseudomonadaceae; genus Pseudomonas; species Pseudomonas sp. NPDC089547. The sequence continues at coordinate 28,247 of NZ_JBNNVS010000051.1, forward strand.
CTGCGGTTCTCCTGGGCCAACTGCTCGGCGGCCTTGTCGGGTTGGTACGGGTGGGCGGCGTAGCCGATCTGGCGCAGTTCGGCGAGCAGGCGCGAAAGCGGCAGTTGCTTGTCGTCCCAACTCAGCAGCAGGCGGTGGTTGGACAGGTTCAGGCGCGCTTCGGCAACGCCGGGCAGGTTGCGCAGGTGTTTCTCGATCAGCCAGCCACAGGCGGCGCAGCTGATGCCCTCGACCAGCAGGGTGGTTTCGGCCAGTTCGCCCTGGTGGCGGACGAAGGTTTGCTGCACATCGCTGCGGTCGTACAGGGCCAGCTCGTCTTGCAGCTGTTTGGGCAGGGCTTCGGGGTTGGCGCTGGTGTCGCTGCGGTGCTGGTAGTAGTGCTCCAGGCCACCGGCGACGATCGACTCGGCCACCGCCTGGCAGCCAGGGCAGCAGAACTGCCGGGGCTCGCCGAGGACCACGGCGGTAAAGCGGCTGCCGGCGGGGACGGGCAGGGCGCAGTGGTAGCAGGGGGTGGGTTGGGTCATCACATCATTGCCTTACACATATCGGCCGGCTGACGCGCCGCCCTGTAGGAGCGGCCTTGTGTCGCGAAAGGGCTGCGCAGCAGCCCCAGCAATTCATGCTGCGAAGCTGAGATCCTGGGGCCGCTTCGCGCCCCTTTCGCGACACAAGGCCGCTCCTACAAGTGCTCGGCGCCTTGGATGGCTTCGTCACCCAGCTGCAAGGTCACGCCATGCTCCACTTTTTCCTCTTCAAACAAGCGCCACACCTGGCCACCTTCGCTGCCCAGCAATTCAACGAAGCGCCGGCCATCAACCTTGTCTTCCAGTTGCCCCACATAGCGCCCTGCATCGACCCGACTCAGCAGCACCTTGCGGTCCTTGTCCGGCTGGGTAGGCGAAATCAGGTTCAGCTCCAGGCTTTGCGGGCCACTGCTGCCGCTCAGGCGCAAGTCCACTTCGCCGGTCAGCTCGTCCAGGTGCACGCTGGCCTTCAGGCCCAGTTGCTGGGCCAGCAGTTCGCGGTCCAGCGAGCGGTTGATGCCTTTGCCTGCCTCGTAGTAATTGTCGTTCACCAGGTTGTCCGGGTTGTTCACGGCAATGCTGACCATGGTCAGGCTAAGGCACACCGAGGTGGTGAGGATGCCGATGATGATCCAGGGCCAGAGGTGCTTGTACCAGGGGCTGGCGGCGGTGGCAGGCATTGTGCGTTATCTCTCTTAGCGGATCTGTGGGCCAATGAAGCGGCTCTTGGCTTCAACCTGGGCGTCGCTGTCATCGGCGCTCTTGAGGATGAAGGTGATTTCGTTGGTGGTCGAGGGCAGTTTCTCGGGCGCGACCGACAGCTGCACCGGCAGGCTGACGATATCACCGGCAGCCACGCGGATCTCGCGCTGGCCTTCAAGCTTGAGGTCCGGCAAGCCGGCGGCGTCCAGCACGTAGACGTGGTCGCGCTGGTCCTTGTTCATTACCTTCAGGCTGTACACGTTCTCGATCCGGCCCTGGGCGTTCTCGCGGTACAGCACCCGGTCCTTGCTGACGTCGAAGCCGACCAGCGAACGGGTGGCGAAGGCGGTGGCCAGGCCGATGATCATCACCAGCAGCACAACGGCGTATCCGATCAGGCGCGGGCGCAGCATGTGGGTTTTCTGCCCGGACAGGTTGTGCTCGGTGGTGTAGCTGATCAGCCCTTTGGGGTAGTTCATCTTGTCCATGATGTTGTCGCAGGCATCGATGCACGCGGCGCAGCCGATGCACTCGATCTGCAGGCCGTCACGGATGTCGATGCCGGTGGGGCAGACTTGCACGCACAGGGTGCAGTCGATGCAGTCACCCAGGCCTTGGGCTTTGTAGTCGGCATCTTTTTTACGAGGGCCACGGGTTTCGCCACGGCGCGGGTCGTAGGACACGATCAGCGTGTCCTTGTCGAACATCACGCTCTGGAAGCGTGCGTAAGGGCACATGTACACGCACACCTGCTCGCGCAGCCAGCCGGCATTGCCGTAGGTGGCCAGGGTGAAGAAGCCGACCCAGAAGTAGGCCCAGCCATCGGCCTGGCCTGTGAAGAACTCGATGACCAGTTCACGGATGGGCGAGAAATAGCCGACAAAGGTCATGCCGGTGACAAAGCCGATCACCAGCCACAGGCTGTGCTTGGCGAACTTGCGCAGGAACTTGTTGCCGCTCATGGGGGCTTTGTCGAGCTTGATGCGCTGGTTGCGGTCGCCTTCGGTGACCTTTTCGCACCACATGAAAATCCACGTCCACACGCTTTGCGGGCAGGTGTAGCCACACCACACCCGGCCGGCGAACACGGTGATGAAGAACAGGCCGAAGGCGGCGACGATCAGGATGCCCGACAGCAGGATGAAGTCCTGCGGCCAGATGGTGGCGCCGAAGATGTAGAATTTGCGTTCGGGCAGGTTCCACCACACAGCCTGGTGGCCACCCCAGTTCAGCCACACGGTGCCGAAGTACAGCAGGAACAGGACTGCGCCGCCCACCATGCGCAGGCGGCGGAACAGGCCGGTGAAGGCGCGGGTGTAGATCTTTTCACGGGAGGCGTAGAGGTCGACGGAATCCTTCCCTTTGCTGGCAGGCGGGGTGACGTCATGTACCGGAATTTGCTTGCTCATCATCAAGTCCCACGGCAGTGGAGAAACGCCGCGGCCAGTGCGTGCCGGCCGCAGTCTCGCGCAATCTGCTAGCGCTCTACGGTCCATGATACGCCGCTGATGGCGGTATGGGATCGCGATGCGACCTTTTGTCGCGTTGGGTTCGTGGTGTGAATCGTGTTATGGCGGGTGTCAATTGATCCAGGTCATCAGGTGGTGCATTTGCTGGCCTCTTCGCGGGTAAACCCGCTCCCACAGGTACTGCACAGCTCCCGAGGCAAGTGCAGTACCTGTGGGAGCGGGCGCGCCCGCGAAGAGGCCTGGCCTGCCTTACTCGGCCTTGGCCTGTTCCTGGTCCTTGTGCGACAGGCTGTAAACATAAGCCGCCAGCAGGTGCACCTTGTCATTACCCTGCAACTGTTCCTGAGCCGGCATCTGGCCCTGGCGACCATAACGGATGGTCTGTTGCAGCTGCGCAAAGCTGGACCCGTAGATAAACGCCTGCGGGTGAGTCAGGTTCGGTGCGCCCATGGCTGGGGTACCTTTGCCTTCCGGCCCGTGGCAGGCCACGCAGTTGGCAGCGAAGATCTTCTGCCCGTTCTCGGCATCGGCCTTGACGCCTTCCGGCAGCGTGCGGCCATCGAGCTTGCTGACCACGAACGCTGCCACGTCAGCCACGCCCTGATCACCGATCACCTCGGCCCAGGCCGGCATCACCCCGTGACGGCCGCCCATGATGGTGGTCTTGATGGTGTCCGGCTCGCCGCCCCAGCGCCAGTCGTTGTCGGTGAGGTTAGGGAAGCCGAAGGCACCCTTGGCGTCCGAACCGTGGCACACCGAGCAGTTGGAGGCGAACAGCCGTGCGCCCATCTTCAGCGCCTGCGGGTCCTTGGCCACGTCCTCGATGGGCATGGCGGCGAACTTGGCGAAGATCGGCCCGAAGCGGGCGTCGGCCTTGGCCATTTCCTTTTCCCACTCGTGCACGCCGGTCCAGCCTGGTTGGCCGTTGGAAAACTCGGTCTGCTTGTCGGTGTCCAGGTACGAGTAGCCCGGCAGGATGCCTTTCCAGTTGCCCAGGCCCGGGTACAGCACCAGGTAGCCAAGGGCGAAGATGATGGTGCCGACGAACAGCCAGAACCACCATTTCGGCAGTGGGTTGTCGTATTCCTCGATGCCATCGAAGGCATGCCCGACGGTTTCGTCGGTAACCTCTTCGCGCTGGCCCTTGCGGGTGGACAGCAGCAGCCAGGTCAACGAGAAAATGGTGCCCAGGGTCAGGACGGTAACGTACAGACTCCAGAAGGTTGTCATTGTTGTTTGCTCCCAGAAGCTTTTGCTTGCTCGACGTGCTGGCAGGCGGAGGGGTCATCCGCGAAGGGCAGTTGGGTCGCTTCGTCGAAGTCCTTTTTACGCCGTGGGTTGAACACCCACAGCGCCAGGCCCACGAAGGCCACCATCACCACGACGGTGCCCAGGCCGCGAATCATCCCGATATCCATCAGCGTCACCGTTTGCTTTTGATGATGGTGCCAAGACCCTGCAGGTACGCGACGAGGGCGTCCATTTCGGTCTTGCCCTTGACCGCGTCACGGGCGCCGGCAATGTCGGCATCGGTGTACGGGGTACCGAGTGTGCGCAGCACTTCCAGCTTCTTGGCGGTGTCCTTGCCGTCGAGCTTGTTCTCGACCAGCCATGGGTAGGACGGCATCTTCGATTCCGGCACCACGTTGCGCGGGTTGTACAGGTGTGCACGGTGCCAGTCATCGGAGTAGCGGCCGCCCACGCGGGCCAGGTCTGGCCCGGTACGCTTGGAGCCCCACAGGAACGGGTGGTCCCACACGCTTTCGCCAGCTACCGAATAGTGGCCGTAGCGCTCGGTTTCGGCGCGGAACGGGCGGATCATCTGCGAGTGGCAGCCTACGCAGCCTTCGCGGATGTAGATATCGCGGCCTTCCACTTCCAGCGCGGTGCGCGGCTTCATGCCTTCAACGGGTTTGTTGGTGACGTCCTGGAAAAACAGCGGGACGATCTGGGTCAGGCCACCGACGCTCACGGCGATGACCATGAAGAAGGCCAGCAGGCCTATGTTCTTCTCGACGGCTTCATGCTTCATCAGTGCGCTCCCACAACAACGATCTTGGCGGCTTCCTCAGCCTGTGCCGGGTTGGCGGCACGTACGGTACGGAACACGTTGTAGGCCATCAGCAACATGCCGCTGGCGAAGAACGCACCGCCCAGGGCGCGGACGATATAGCCAGGGTGGCTGGCTTGCAGGGCTTCGACGAAGGAGTAGGTGAGGGTGCCGTCATCGTTGATGGCGCGCCACATCAGGCCTTGGGTAATGCCGTTGACCCACATCGAGGCGATGTACAGCACGGTACCGATGGTGGCCAGCCAGAAGTGCGCGTTGATCAGGCCAACGCTGTGCATCTGCTCGCGGCCATAGAGTTTCGGGATCATGTGGTACACGGCGCCGATCGAGATCATCGCCACCCAGCCGAGGGCGCCGGCGTGCACGTGGCCGATGGTCCAGTCGGTGTAGTGCGACAGCGAGTTCACGGTCTTGATGGCCATCATCGGGCCTTCGAAGGTGGACATGCCGTAGAACGCCAGGGATACGACCAAAAAGCGCAGGATCGGGTCGGTACGCAGTTTGTGCCAGGCGCCCGACAGGGTCATCATGCCGTTGATCATGCCGCCCCAGCTCGGTGCCAGCAGGATGATCGACATCACCATGCCCAGCGACTGCGCCCAGTCGGGCAGGGCGGTGTAGTGCAGGTGGTGCGGGCCGGCCCAGATGTACAGGGTGATCAGCGCCCAGAAGTGCACGATCGACAGGCGATACGAGTAGATCGGCCGCTCGGCCTGCTTGGGCACGAAGTAGTACATCATCCCCAGGAAGCCGGTGGTGAGGAAGAAGCCTACGGCGTTATGGCCGTACCACCACTGGATCATCGCGTCGGTGGCGCCGGCATAGGCCGAGTACGACTTGAACAGGCTCACCGGCAGCGAGATGTGGTTGACGATGTGCAGCATCGCGGTAACCACGATGAACGCGCCGTAGAACCAGTTGCCGACATAGATGTGCTTGGTCTTGCGCTTGACGATGGTGCCGAAGAACACCAGCCCGTAGGTAACCCAGACGATGGCCAGCAGGATTGCCAGCGGCCATTCGAGCTCGGCGTACTCCTTGGTGGTGGTGTAGCCCATCGGCAGGGTGATCAGCGCGCCGACGATCACTGCCTGCCAACCCCAGAAGGTGAAGGCGGCCATGCTGTCGGAGATCAGCCGGGTCTGGCAGGTGCGCTGCACCACGTAGTAGCTGGTGCCGAACAGCGCACAGCCCCCGAAGGCGAAGATCACCAGGTTGGTGTGCAGCGGGCGCAGGCGACCGAAGCTGGTCCAGGGCAGGTCCAGGTTCAGTTGTGGCCACACCAGCTGCGAGGCGATGAAGACGCCGAGGCCCATGCCAAGGATCCCCCAGACCACCGTCATGATGGCGAACTGGCGGACGACCTTATAGTTATAAGCAGTCGGACTGATTGCTGTGCTCATGCTAAGGTTCCACGGTTTTGATGTTCTTGTTGGTCGAAAAATCGGCGCCAGTATTGATAACCACCCGGGTTACCGCAACGCAACTTTGGTACGCCGACCCGTGTCCGGGCCCGTTCACTGATGTCCCGCAGTGATCGGGTACGAACGATTGTACACAAATAAATATCTGTAATGTGTACCGTTTTTCACCTTTTTCTGATCGATCGGTCAAGCTTTTTATCGGGACGGCGACAGGCTATGCGCCGCGTCTGCATCGGTGCTTTCGCAGCGATGCCCACTGTGGCAACAAGCTTAGTTCTGTTCGGAGGGGGTGCAAGGGAGGGAGTACGGCGGGGAAGAGCTGGGGCTGCTCTGCAGCCCTTTCGCGACACAAGGCCGCTCCTACAGAGGGAGCGCGGTCTCTTGTAGGAGCGGCCTTGTGTCGCGATGGGCCGCAAAGCGGCCCCGAGGTACTACTTGGAGGTCACGGTTTCAGCGGCGCCATCCTGCGACAGGCTATACACATACGCCGCCAACAGGTGCACCTTGTCGTTGCCCTGAATCTCGGCCTGCGCCGGCATCTGCCCCTGGCGACCATAGCGAATGGTCTGCTGCAACTGGGCAAAGCTGGAGCCATAGATGAACGCCTGCGGATGGGTCAGGTCTGGCGCGCCCATGGCCGGGGTGCCTTTGCCTTCCGGCCCGTGGCAGGCCACGCAGTTGGCAGCGAAGATCTCCTTGCCCTTGACCACATCGGCCTTGGCGCCTTCCGGCAGGGTGCGGCCGTCCATGCTGGTCAGCACGAATGCGGCCACATCGGCCACACCCTGATCACCGATCACCTCGGCCCAGGCCGGCATCACGCCGTGGCGGCCGTTCATGATCGAAGCCTTGATGGTTTCCGCATCGCCCCCCCAGCGCCAATCCTTGTCGGTGAGGTTGGGGAAGCCGAAGGCGCCCTTGGCGTCCGAGCCGTGGCACATCGAGCAGTTGGAGGCAAACAGGCGGCCGCCCATCTTCAGCGCTTGCGGGTCCTTGGCCACTTCTTCCACCGGCATGGCCGCGTACTTGGCGAAGATCGGGCCGAACCTGGCATCGGCCTTGTCCATTTCCTTCTGCCATTCGTTGGCGCCGGTCCAGCCATTTTCATAACCCGGCAGGATGCCTTTCCAGTTGCCCAGGCCCGGGTAGAGGATCAGATAGCCGACCGAGAACACCAGGGTGCCGACGAACAGCCAGAACCACCACTTGGGCAGCGGGTTGTCGTACTCCTCGATGCCGTCGAAGCTGTGGCCCATGGTTTGATCGGTGGTGTTCTTGCTCTCGCCCTTGCGGGTGGCGAGCAACAGCCAGGTCAGGCCAATCAGGCTACCGATGGTCAGTACGCTGATGTACGTACTCCAGAAGGTGGTCATTGCCCGTTACTCCTTTTTCCAGCAGGTTCCTGCCCGGCAGGGGGCAGGCGGTCGTCGACGAAGGGCAGCAGGCGCGCTTCGGCGAAATCACGGTCGCGGCGGCGGTTGAACACCCACAGCGAGAGGCCGATGAAGGCGATCATCACCACCAGGGTGCCCAGGCCGCGGATCATGCCGATGTCCAGTTCCATCGCACTCACCTCTTGTTCTTGATCGCGGTGCCAAGCACCTGCAGGTAGGCAACCAGCGCATCCATCTCGGTCTTGCCCTTGACCGCGTCGCGGGCGCCGTCAATGTCGGCGTCGGTGTACGGCACGCCCAGGGTGCGCAAGGTGCGCATCTTGGTGTCGGTGTGGCTGTTGTCGACCTGCTGGGCCACCAGCCACGGGTACGACGGCATCTTCGACTCCGGTACCACGTTGCGCGGGTTGTACAGGTGCGCGCGGTGCCAGTCGTCCGAGTAGCGCCCACCGACGCGGGCCAGGTCTGGCCCGGTGCGTTTGGAACCCCACAGGAACGGGTGGTCCCATACGCTTTCACCGGCCACCGAGTAGTGGCCGTAGCGCTCGGTTTCGGCGCGGAACGGGCGGATCATCTGCGAGTGGCAGCCCACGCAGCCTTCGCGGATGTAAATGTCGC
>NZ_JBNNVS010000052.1:0-35235 GCF_050280665.1 Pseudomonas sp. NPDC089547
CAAGCCAGCTCCCACAGGTGCCGCGCAGATCTCAAGTTTTGCGCAGTCCCTGTGGGAGCTGGCTTGCCGGCGATGGGCCGCAAAGCGGCCCCGAATGGCTTAACTGACTGGCATTAGGGCGTGCCCGCGAACACCGGCAGCGCCGGTGCCATCCTCCGTGCTGCCTGCTTCGCGGGCACACCCGCTCCCACACCAACCGCGCTGGCGCACCGATTTACGTCGCATCTGCCGGTTGCTGCATATCCGCCGCCTCTGCCTCCATCTTCAAACGGTCAGCCTTGCAGATGTATTTGGGCTTGCGCGGCGCCAGCTTGGCACTGGCCTTCTTGGCATGCGCTTTCAACAGCTGGTTGATCTTCTTACGACGATTCATATTCCACAGGGCCTGTCAGGTTTTTTTGCTGACGCCATCATACCCTTGCACCCTGTAATTCGCCGCATTGACGTATTTTTCACACCCTTCAGATTAGCGTCACGCCCTTTCCGGTCACGCGCACACCTGCTGGCCGCCAAGGTACGACGAGGCATACGTGTCACACACCACATCCCCCGCCGCGCACAAGCGCATGGACTGGGCCGGCCTGGGCTGGCTTTTGCTGTTCTTCTGGTACTTTTCCGGCGTAACCCAGGCGTTGCTGCTGTTCAGTGGCACCACCGGTTTCGCCGGTTTTCGTGATGCGTTCTTCCTCAGCAGCCTGTGGCTGGCGCCGGTGCTGCTGATGCCGCGTTTCACCCGCGCCACCGCGGCGGTCATCGGCCTGGTGCTGTGGGCCGCATCGCTGGTGGGCTTGAGCTACTTCGGCATCTATCGCCAGGAGTTCTCGCAAAGCGTCATCTTCGTCATGTTCGAGTCCAACACCGCAGAAGCCGGTGAGTATTTTAGCCAGTACTTCAGCGTGTGGCTGGGCCTGGCGTTGCTGCTGTACACGCTGGTGGCGGTGCTGCTGTGGAAGCGTGTACGCCCGGTCAACCTGCCCCTGCGCAGCCGTCTGCCGGTGGTCGCCTTGTTGCTGGTGGCGAACCTGGTGTACCCGTTCTACAAGCAAATGGTCACCCAGGAGCGCAACTTCGCCGACGCTGCCGAGAAGGTACAGCAGCGCATGGAGCCCGCTGTCCCCTGGCAGCTGCTGGTCGGCTACCGGCAGTATCGCCAGCAACTGGACAACATGCAGGAACTGCTGGCCCAGAACGCCGCGTTGCCGCCCCTGAAAAACCTGCATGACAGCAGCGGTACGGCGCCCCGCACCTTGGTGCTGGTACTGGGCGAGTCCACCACCCGCGAGCACATGCACCTGTACGGCTACAACCGTGACACCACCCCCAACCTCGACGCTCTGGCTGCCAGCGACAAGGGCCTGACGGTGTTCCGCGACGTGGTATCGCCGCGGCCCTACACCATCGAAGTGATGCAGCAGATCCTCACCTTCGGCGATGAGCAGAACCCGGACCGTTTCCTCACCGACCCGTCGTTGATCAACCTGATGAAACAGGCCGGCTACAAGACCTTCTGGATCACCAACCAGCAGACCATGACCAAGCGCAACACCATGCTCACCACCTTCTCGCAGCAAACGGACGCGCCGGTATACCTGAACAACCAGCGCAACCAGAATGCCAGCCAGTACGATGACGTGGTACTGGCGCCGTTCGAGAAGGCCCTGCAGGACCCCGCGCCGAACAAGTTCATCATCGTGCACCTGCTAGGCACGCACATGGACTATCGCTTCCGCTACCCCAAAGACTACGCCCACTTCACCGACAACCAGGGCGTGCCGGGCAAGCTGACGCCAGACCAGGTAAAAACCTACAACTTCTACGACAACGCGGTGCGCTACAACGACTACGTGGTGTCGAGCCTGATCAAGCGCTACTCGGCCGGCAGCCCCAATGGCTTTTTGGTGTACCTGTCCGACCATGGTGAAGACGTGTACAGCTCCGGTAACCACGACCGGCTGGGGCGCAACGAAGGTGCACCGACCCGGCCGATGTACACCATCCCGTTCCTGCTGTGGACCTCGCCCAGCTGGCAAGCCGAGCACCCACGCGACTTGCAGGCCATGGCCAACCGCCCGTACAGCAGCTCGCACCTGATACACACCCTGTCCGACCTGGCCGGGCTGAGCTATGACCACTATGAGCCGGCCAAGAGCCTGGTAAGCCCGCAGTTTGTGGCAGCGCCGCGCTGGATTGGTGACCCGTACCGCAAGGATGGCTTGCGCGAGTTCGACCACCTGCCGCTGGACAAGGCCGAGCGGGTGCAGGAAACCGCTAGCACTCGGCAGTAATCGGTAAATGCATGAGCAGCCTTTTGGCAGCACCAGGCTGCTCATGCAAAAGCCAAGCGACACCGTTGGCCGGATAAATTAAATTTAAATTGATTTTAAATTAAGCCTGCACCACGCTCTGCCCATACCCTTGGCCCGCAGAGCAGCCCCCATGTCCGCAGCCCCCCGTGAACCTCGCAAGGACGGCGCAGTCACCCGCACGCGCATCCTCGAAGCCGCCGGCGTACTGTTCGCCGCGCTGGGCTACGCCGAAACCAGCAACAAGGCCGTCGCGGCCAAGGCCGAGGTCGACCTGGCCTCGATCAACTACCACTTCGGCAGCCGCAACGGCCTGTACCTGGCGGTGCTCGACGAAGCCCGCCAGCGCTTCCTTGACCTTCGCGACCTGCAACGCATCACCCAAGGCAGCCAACCCGCAGCCGAAAAGCTGCGCGTGCTTGTGGAGCTGGTGGTTCACAAGGCCACTTCGGCTCAGGACAACTGGCACCTCAGGGTACTGGCCGCAGAAATCCTCGCCCCTAGCCCCCATGGCCAGGCGCACTTGCAATCCGCCGCCCCCCTGCGCCTGGCACTGCTCAAGGGGCTGTTCAGCGAGATCAGCGCCATCCCAGTCGACGAACCGGCGCTGACCCGCTGCATCCTCTGCGTCACAGCGCCCTGGGCGATGCTGCTGATCGGCCCGCGCGGCGGCTCCGGTGCGCTGCACGAAATCCTGCAAATGCCTGTCGAGGCCGTTGCCACCCAGTTGTACCGCTTTGCCCTGGCGGGCCTGCAGGACGCTGGCCAACAGTATGCACAGGCCCACGCCACACTCCGCTGAGGTCCGCCCCATGCAACCGCTCTCCACTGATACCTCCAGCGCCGAAACAGCCATACAAACCTCCATCCCGCTGCTGCTGGCAGCCCTGATGCTGGTGATGTTCCTCGCGGCCCTCGACCAGACCATCGTCTCGACCGCGCTGCCAACCATCGTCAGCGACCTCGGTGGGCTGCGCTGGCTGTCCTGGGTGGTCACCGCCTACCTGCTGGCCTCCACGGTGGTGGTGCCGCTGTATGGCAAGTTCGGCGACCAGTTCGGCCGCAAGCGCGTGCTACAAGTCGCAATCGTGCTGTTCCTGTTGGGCTCGGCGCTGTGCGGCGCGGCGCAGACCATGACCCAGCTGATCGCCTTCCGCACCCTGCAAGGGCTGGGTGGCGGTGGCCTGATGGTGGTGGCGATGGCCGCCATCGGCGATGTCATTCCGCCTGCCGAGCGCGGCCGCTACCAAGGTCTGTTCGGCGGCGTGTTCGGCCTGGCCACCGTGGTGGGGCCACTGATCGGCGGCTTTCTGGTCGAACAGCTTTCGTGGCACTGGATCTTCTACATCAACCTGCCTTTGGGCCTGCTGGCGCTGCTGGTCATCGGCAGCGTGTTCCGCCCACACGTGGCCCTGGTCCGGCACACCGTGGACTACATTGGCGCGTTCTTCCTGACCGTGGCGCTGGCTGCACTGGTGCTCATCACCAGCCTGGGCGGCAGCCTGCTGGCGTGGCAGTCGCTGGACATGCTGTGCCTGTCGCTGTTTGCCCTGATCGGCCTGGTCGGCTTCGCCCTGGAACAACGCCGCGCCGCCGAGCCGATCATGCCGCTGCACCTGTTCAGGCACCGCACCTTCGTACTTGCAGGGCTGATCGGTTTCATCGTCGGGGTGTCGCTGTTCGGTGCGGTCACCTTCCTGCCCCTGTACATGCAGGTGGTGAAAAACGCCACGCCCACCAGTGCCGGGCTGCAGATGCTGCCCCTGATGGGGGGCCTGCTGGTGGTGTCGGCAATTACCGGCCGGCTGATCAGCCGCTGGGGGCGCTACCGGGTGTTTCCGATCCTTGGCACCCTGTTGCAAGTGATTGCCCTGGGCCTGCTCAGCCGGCTGGAACCGGACACCACCATGGCACGGATGAACCTGTACATGGGCCTGCTGGGAGCGGGCCTGGGCATGGTCATGCAGGTGCTGATCCTGGCCGTGCAGAACAGCGTCGAGCCGCGACACATGGGCGTGGCCACTTCCGGGGCCACCTTGTTCCGCTCCATTGGTGGCGCAATCGGGGTGTCGCTGTTCGGCGCCTTGTTCTCGCATACCCTGCTGGGTGGCCTGGGCAGTGACTTCGCCGCCAGTGCCGGAGGCGCGGCAAGCCTTTCGCCTGCCGCCGTGCATGCCCTGCCCGCTGCCCTGCAGCAACATTACCTGCAGGCGTTTTCCGGGGCGATGCACGGGGTATTCCTGCTGGCAGGGGTAATCACCAGCGTGGCATTCGCACTGTCCTGGCTACTGCGCGAAGTGCCGCTGCGCAAGGCCACGCAAGCGTAAAAAAGGGTGGGCAGGCCCTCAGGCGGATGGAGCACATCCACCCCGGCCGGCACTCCCCTGCACCGCCTCGGCCAGCTTGCGCAGGTTGGCCTGGTGCGCATTCACCAGGCTGGTGATGCTGTTGTCCGCCGAGGTCTGCACCGAGGTTCGGCAGGTGAACTCAGCCTGCCCCGCCAGCTTCAAGCGCCACACCACTTCCAGCGAGGCATAGCGCCCCGGTACCGTATCGAAGCGTTGTACGTCGACCCGCAGCGCCGCCGTACCAGCGCCTGCCGGCCCACCCAACTGGTCTTGCAAGGCGCTGCGGAATTCATCCACCAGGTTGGCCCCCCACCACTCCGTTTCCAGGATGGCCAGGCCGCTCTGCCCTTGCCGCACCACCAGTTGCGGGCGGTCTACCTGCGGCGGCACCACTACCCGGGTAACCCGGATGTGCTGTCCGCTGCCACGCACCGGCTCGCTCGCTACCAGCGTATGGTAGTTGTTTGGCGTACTGCTGCAGCCCCCGAGCCACACCAGCAGGCTGGCCATGCACACATTGCGCAGTCGTTGCATTGGCTGTCTCCTCAAGGTTCAAGCTCTGCGGAGCCGGCGGCTTTCGGCCGCCCGCGGATCAGCGACTCGGGGTGCCGGCCCAGGTAATCGGCAAGGTCACGCAGCGAACGTGACATGCGCTCCAGTTCGTCCAGCGTTTCGCCCATCCGCTCGCGCTGCGGCGAATCCTCGGAAATGGCCGAATTGGCCGTGCGTAAGGTTTTGTGTACTTCATCCAGCGCCACCTTCACATCAGGCAGTGTCTGGCCATTGAACTGCTTCAGGCTGGCGCGCAGTTCACGCAGGCTGCCGTCCAGGTTGCTGGCGATGCTTTCCAGCGGCAGCTTGGCAATGCGCTCCACCACCCGCTGAAGCTGCTCCTGCAACTGCTCCAGGCTGCCTGGCAGCGTAGGGATGACGATGGGGTTGGCGGCCATGTCGAAGGCCACTTTGGGGGTATCGGGGTAGAAGTCCAGGGAAATGAACATCTGCCCGGTAATCAGGTTGCCGCTGCGCGCCTGGGCCCTCAGACCATGTTCGACGAAGGTACCGATCAACCGGCGCGCCCCATCCATATCGCCTTCGGTGTGCTTGAACGCCGCCAGCATCTTGCGGTGCACCGGGCCCAGCCGCTGCGGGTAGATCACCGCATCGACCACCACCGGGAAGGTCTGCCGCTCAGCATCGTAGTCAAGCTTGATCGAGGTGACGCGGCCAAACTCCACCCCCTTGAACTCCACCGGCGCGCCCACCGACAGCCCACGCATGGCCTGTTCGAAACGCAGTTGCAGGTACTGCGCCTGGCCATTGGGGGGAGCCAATGCGCTGTCGCGATCGGCAAATAGCTGGAAGCGCGCCTGGTCGGCAGCAGGCTCGGCTTGCGGGGCGAAGTCGGGGGAACCAAAGGCCAGCCCGCCCACCAGGATCGATGACAGCGATTCCGTATCGACCTTCAGGCCGTTGGCGCCAATTTGCATGTCTACGCCACTGGCATTCCAGAAACGGCTGTCGGTGGTAACGAAGCTGTCGTAGGGCGCCTGCACGAACACGCCAATTTCTACGCCCTTGCCGTCATCCTGCAGGGCAAAGGACACTACCTCACCCACCGGGATCTTGCGGTAGTAGATAGACGAACCCACATCCAGCGAGCCCAGGTCGCTGGCAGTGAGGAAAAACCGCTTGCCCTGCTCGTCGAAGGTAATGGGTGGCGGCAGTTCCAGGCCAACAAAGGACTTTTCCGCTACTTTCGATTCGCCGGCATCCGCCCCGATAAAACTGCCTGACAGCAGCGTATCCACCCCGGACACCCCGCCCACACCAATACGCGGGCGCACCACCCAGAAGCGCGCGCCCTGGGTGGCGAACGCACGGGCGTCATCGGACAGCTGCACCTTGGCCACCACACTCTTCTTGTCGTCGGCCAGGTCTACCGTGGTCACTTCGCCAATTACCACGCTGCGGTACTTCACCTGAGTCTTGTGTGCCACCAGCCCTTCCCCGGTATGGAAGGAAATGGCAATGACCGGCCCCTGCTGCATCCAGTTGCGCACAACCAGCGAAGCGCCGATGAGAATGGCCAGTATCGGCACGATCCACACGAGTGACACGCTCCAACGCCGGGTGCGAACTTCAACCTGGCCCGGGCCCTCACCCTCGTCAGTCTTGTGCACCATCAATGCGGCCTCCCCTCGTTGGCACGGCTATCCCAGATCAGGCGTGGATCGAAGCTCATCGCAGAAAACATGGTCAGCACCACCACCATGCCGAAAAACAGGATGCCCACCCGTGGCTCGATGGTGCCCAGCCCACGTAGTTGCACCAGCGCTGCCACCAGTGCCACCACCATGACATCGAGCATCGACCAGTAGCCGATCAGCTCGACAAAACGGTACAGCTGCGAGCGCTGCCGGCAAGCCCAGGTTGAACGCTGCTGGGCGGTGTACAGCAGCAGACCCAGGGAAAAGAACTTGATGGCTGGCACACCCACACTGGCAATGAAGATGATCAGTGCGATGTCCCAGGCACCGGCTTCCCAGAACTCCAGCACGCCACCACCAATCGTGCTTTCAGTGCCACTGCCAAGCATTTCGGTGCGCATGACCGGCAACAGGTTGGCGGGTACGTAAAACACCAGCGCCGCCAGCAGAAACGCCCAGCCGCGGCTGATGGCGTTGGTCTTGCGCCGGTGAATGGCGGCGCCGCAGCGGTTGCAGGTGTGCGCGCCGCTGCTCAGGTCACAGGCCTGGCCGCAGCCATGGCACAGGCACAGGCCGAGGTCGTCGGCGTTGGCCGGGGTGCTCATACCCGCTCCCACAAATCGCGGATGTCCTTGCCGGCAATATGGATGATCAGCATGCTCAGCGCAGCCAGGGCCAACAGGCCGATACCGGGGATTACATCGAGCAGCCCGGCCAGCTTGATCACCGCCACCATCGCCCCCAGCAGGCACACCTCCAGCATGCTCCAGGGCCGCAGGCTCTCAAGGCCGCGCATGCACAGGGCAAAGCCTGGGGCACGCCGGCCGGCCAGGGCAAAACTCAGCACCCAGCACAACACGGCAATCTGCAGTACCGGCGCAAAGATGATCGACAGCGCCATCACCAGGGCAATGAAGGTGATACTGCCGTGGCTGAGGATCTGCACCGCATCCCACAACGTTGCCGAATGCGTGAGCCCCTGCATGCCGATGGTCATCACCGGGTAAGCGTTGGCGAACACCAGCAGGATGCCGCCGGTCACACTCAGCGCCAGCCGCTGCTGCACGGTCAGCGACGTGTGCCGATACAGCACGCCGCCGCAGCGTTGGCAAAGGGCGCGCTGGTGCTTGTGCAGCGGCGCACGGTGGTACACCGTGTCGCAGTACTCACAGATGATCAGATCTTGGGGCTGGGCCATGTTGGTTCCCACGGATAGACCTGCAAGCCGCACCTAAGTCAGCAAGCCTAGACGGGAAATTTGCAATGCGTCAGCGTATGCACCCAATGTCGCAAACCGCCGGGCAAGGGCTGCCAGCCCGGCCTCAGAACTTCGCCAGTTCTTCCCTGCAAAACTCCACAAACAACTGCGCAGGCTTGGTCAGTTGTACCCGCTTCAACCACGCTGCTGCCAGCCCCGACAGCGCCACCGGCTCGGCAATGTCCAGCACCGCAAGGCGCTGGCCGTCGTAGGTGTACTCCGAATGCGGTCGGGTCACCAACAGCGAAAAACCGAAGCCCTGCCCGACCATGCCGCGCACCATCTCGATGGAAGGCGAGCTGAAGACGATGTTCGGTGTCAGGCCCATCTCGTTGAACAGGCTGACGAAATAGGTACGGCTGGGAGCCACGTCCAGCAGGATCATCGGTTCCGGGCACAGGTCGCGTAGCGAGACCTGGGCCTGGCCGGCAAAGCGGTGGTTCTCGGGTAGCAGTACGTAGGGCTTTTGCGGTGGCATCAGTGGCTCGGCTTCGATGGTGCCGTCCAGGTCGTGGTCGTACAGAAACGCCAGGTCGAAGGTGCCAGCGGTCAGGCCCTGGACCAGGTCCTGCTGCTCACCGTCCCGCAGGCGGATATCCACGCCAGGGTAGCGCTGGCGAAAGCCGGCGATCAGGCGCGGCAGGTACAGCGGTGCCACGGTTTCGAAGCAGCCAATGTCAATCTGCCCGGCAACGGTGTCGTTGTCGGCCAGGGCGTTCTGCTCGAACTCATGGGCCATCTGCAACAGCGACTTGGTCTTGGCATAGAAGCGCTTGCCGCTAGGCGTCAACGACACACCTTGAGCGTGGTGACGAATGAACAGCTGCACGCCGAAGCTTTCCTCCAGGCTCTTGATGGCCGTGGAAATGGATGGCTGGGCGATGTACAGCTGGCGCGAAGCCTCGGCAACGCTGCCGGCCTCCACGGTAGTGACGAAGTACTTGAGTTGTCGCAAAGTGTAGGCAGCCACGGGCACCTCTTTAGACGCCGGTCTGGGCGCGCTGGAATCCTGCCTGACACTTTAACCCCGGCCGCTGGCGGATGGGGCACCGGGTGACAAAGGATTTACCTATGGCTTGAGCAGTTTTTTTGTTGCGCAAGGGCCTGATCCCCAGTTCCGCCGCTGGCCAAAAACCCCCGACCGTCTTTACTGATACCCAACGGCCTCAGCATTACGGAGTGCGCCTATGAAGATCGTGGTCACCAGCATTCTTGTCGACGACCAGGCCAAGGCCCTGGCCTTCTACCACTACGTACTCGGTTTCGAGCCCAAGCACGATATCCCCATGGGCCGGCACCGCTGGCTGACCCTGACTTCGCCCAACGACCCCAATGGGGTCGAGCTGCTGCTGGAGCCCGACGCGCACCCCGCGTCCAAGGTGTACAAAACGGCACTCAAGCAGGACGGCATCCCCGCTACTTCGTTCGGCGTACGCGACATCCAGGCCGAATACACCCGGCTGTGCGCAGCCGGCGTGCAGTTCACCCAACCGCCTACCGACATGGGCCCGGTCACGGTGGCCGTGTTCGATGACACCTGTGGCAACCTGATCCAGATTGCCCAGAAACACTGACAGCCCCTCGCGCACCAACAAGGAAAACAGATGCGCCACGAATTCAGCGAAGTGCTCAACGACCTGGTCGACTATTTTCTGCTCGGCGATATCCAGTTGCTTGAGCGCTTCAAGCAAGAACATGAGTTACCGGACGACCTGGCTTATGCGTTCACCCATGACGACAGCGGCGACCAGGCCGTGCGCGAGGGTATCGTGCTGCCATTGGCGGGGGTCGACAACCTGCCCTACCGCATCCTGTTCACCCTCGATGGCCACACCCCGGCCCTGCGCGAACCCGGCAGCCGCCTGAAGCACCGCCGCAATGGCTACGTGCTGCGGGTCGAGTACGGTGCGCTGATGCTATACACCTGGCGCATCCTGCAGCATTTCACGCCCAAGACCCTGGGTGACCTGATGGCCCGCTACCAGGTGCCGGGGCGGCCGATCATCGAGCTGGACAATGGCTGGTATGACGTGGAGGTGCTGGCGGGGGCGCTGGTGCGGGACGGATTGTACGAGCCGGCGTTCGAGTTTGTGCTCAAGAAGCGCTGGAGCCGGGGTGAGGCGAAGGATGTAGATACCGGGTATGCCTTCGGGCTGCGTGGGTATTTTGATTGATCATTAGCCTGTACCGGCCTCTTCGCGGGCAAGCCCGCTCCCACAGGTACAGCACAGTTTTCAAGGCCTGTGCTGTACCTGTGGGAGCGGGCTTGCCCGCGAAGAGGCCGGTACAGGTGGCCCCACCCTTCAGGTGTGGTTGATATCCCGGTCCTTGGTTTCCGGCAGGAAGAAAATCCCCAGCACAGCCGTCATCACCGCAATCACGATCGGGTACCACAAGCCGTAATAGATATCCCCGGTCGCCGCCACCATGGCGAACGCCACCGTCGGCAGGAAGCCACCGAACCAGCCGTTGCCGATGTGGTAAGGCAGCGACATCGAGGTATAACGGATACGCGCCGGGAACAGCTCAACCAGCCAGGCAGCGATCGGGCCGTAGACCATGGTTACGTAGATCACCAGGATGGTCAGCAGCAACAGCACCATCGGGTAGTGGATCTTCGCCGGGTCGGCCTTCTCCGGGTAGCCGGCCTCTTTCAACGCACCACTCAAGGTGGCGGTAAACGCCTCGCTCTGTACCTTGAAGTCCGCTGCGGCCATGCTGCTGCCGTCAAAGCTTGGCAACACCCGCTCACCTATACGAATCTGTGCCACACTGCCTGGTTCGGCCGCTTCGTTGGTATAGGGGATGGCGCGCTTGGCTAGCAGGCTCTTGGCGATGTCGCAGGAGCTGGTGAATTTGGCCTTGCCCACCGGGTCGAACTGGAACGCGCACTGACCAGGGTCTGCCACCACAACGACCGGGTTCTGCTCCTGGGCAACGAACACGTCCGGGTTGCCGTACTCGGTCAGCGCCTTGAAGATCGGGAAGTAGGTCAATGCGGCGATGATGCAGCCAGCCATGATGATCTTCTTACGGCCAATGCGGTCGGACAGGCTGCCGAAGAAGATGAAGAACGGCGTGCCGATCAACAGCGAACCGGCGATCAGCAGGTTGGCGGTCTGCGGCTCGATCTTGAGCATCTGCAACAGGAAGAACAGCGCATAGAACTGCCCGGTGTACCACACCACGGCCTGGCCGGCGGTACCGCCCAGCAGAGACATGATCACCACCTTGAGGTTATCCCAGCGGGCGAACGACTCGGTCAAGGGCGCCTTGGATGCCTTACCTTCGGCCTTCATCTTCATGAACACCGGTGATTCGTTGAGCTGCAGGCGGATGTACACCGAAATGGCCAGCAGCAGGATCGATAGCAGGAACGGCACCCGCCAGCCCCAGGCCTCGAATACCTCGGTGCCCATGGCCGTGCGGCACGCCATGATCACCAGCAGTGACAGGAACAGCCCCAGGGTAGCGGTGGTCTGGATCCACGCGGTGAAAAAGCCGCGCCGGCCCTTGGGCGCATGCTCGGCCACGTAGGTGGCCGCACCACCGTATTCGCCACCCAGGGCCAGCCCCTGCAGCAAGCGCAGGGTGATCAGAATGATCGGCGCGGCCACGCCGATCGAAGCGTAGCCAGGTAGCAGGCCCACCACTGCCGTCGACAGGCCCATGATGACAATGGTGATGAGGAAGGTGTGCTTGCGCCCGATCATGTCACCCAGGCGGCCGAACACGATGGCGCCGAATGGCCGCACCGCAAAGCCGGCGGCGAAGGCCAGCAAGGCGAAGATAAACGACGTGGTTTCATTGACCCCGGCAAAGAAGTGCTTGGCGATGATCGCCGCCAGTGAACCGTAGAGGTAGAAGTCGTACCATTCGAATACCGTGCCCAGGGAAGAGGCGAAGATGACCTTGCGCTCCTCCCGGGTGATACCGCGTTGGGGCGCGCTACTGCCCGTGGATGCGCTGTCGAGAACCGCCATGGGTTGCCTCCGTCATGTGGTCATGCAGGCCGGAGCACCTCACACCCATTTCACCGTCGCACCCAGGCCCTAGGGCTTGCTTTGGTTGCGCGAAGCACGACGAGGCTGGCCGCCTCGGATCGCAGCAAGGTAACTGAAGCATAATCGGGTTTGGCGAGATATCCACCCGTCTGGCCATACACAAGGAGGCGGCATGAACGACACGGCAACACCGGGCTGGCAGGGCGATATCTGGTTGGCTGACGATCACTGCCTCCTGCGCTCTACGCTAGGCAGGACCGACAGCCACGTACACTACGCGCATCAGGTGCTTGTCGGCCTTGGTGCAGATGTCGAGGTGCGCCTGGGCGAGCAGGTCTGCAGCGGCCCGCTGGTAGTGATCGCATCGCGGCAACCCCATGCCATCCTCAGCCATGGTGTACCTTGCCTTACCGTGTTTGCCGAACCGCTGGCGTTCGACCTGGCAGACCTTGCCCTGGCCTGCAAGCAAGCCGGCAACAGCCCAGAGCAACTGGTAGAGCGCCTTGGGCACTTGCCGCGCCGCCTGCTGGACCCTCGCCTGGCGAAAGCGCTGGAGCGCATCCGCGCACTCGACGAGCAAGCCTTGCCGGCCCAGGCGCTGGCCAGCACGGCAGCGCTTTCGATCAGCCAACTGGAACGCCTGTTCAGCGGTTCACTGAAACTGTCAGTGCGCCGGCTAGTGCTGTGGCAGCGCTTGCGCGTGGCCCTGCAAAAGGCGCTGGGCGGCGCCAGCCTGACCGATGCCGCCTTGGCGGCGGGGTTTTCCGACTCTGCGCATTTCACCCGCAGCGTACGCCACCAGTTCGGCCTGAGCCCCGGTACTGCTTTGCGGTACTTGCGCCTAAGAACGCTCGGCTAACGCCCGGCGCAGCGCCGTCGGCAATGCCGCAGGAGGATGAGCCGCGGTGCTTGCCCACGGCTCATGCAATTGCGCCAGGTACGCCTGCGGGTAGTCCGGCCGGTCACCGATGCCCATGTCGTCGTCCGCCAGCGCATAGCCTGGCAGATACAGTAGCGTGCCAAGCAGGCGGTCCCAGAGCGGAAAGAACAGCGCGAAGTTGACGTCGCCGGTGCTGCCGTACTTCAAGTGATGCAGACGATGCACAGGCGCCCAGGCGAACACATGGCGCAAGCCGCCAATGCGCATGTCCACGTTGCTGTGTTGCAGCAACAACTGGATAGACACACTGAACGCCAGCAGCGATGCCACCTCGACGGGCAAGCCGAGCAGCAGCAACGGCAAGGTGCCACCCAAGGTTTCGAGCAACTGGTGCAGAGGGTGCTTCATCAAACCATTGAAGCCGTACAGGCGGGTAACACTGTGATGTACCGCATGCAGCCGCCACAAGCGCGGGCTGCGGTGGCTGGCGTAATGCACCAGGGTAATGCCCAGGTCGGCCAGTACAATGGCTAGCAGCAACTGCAAGGCCAACGGCCATTGGTTGGGCCAAAGGCCTGTTCCCGGAAGGCAGTGGGCAAGCAGCGGGATGGTTGCCACGCTGCAGAGGGTCAGGCATTCGTTGACCAGTGCATGGCAAACGTCTCGGCGGCTATCGCCTTGTGCCTGGTTCCAGGCGGCCTTGTAGGGTATGAGCCGTTCGCAGGTGAATGACAGCATCACGGCACTGGCCAGCAGCGGCAGCAGCCACAGCGGGTGGGCTGCCAATGACAGTGCCGCTGCAATGAAGCCGAAGAAGAATAGTGGGGCGTATAGGGTGCGCATGGGTGGCTCCAGGTAGTGAGGAGCCGACAGTGTTCGCGCAAGGGCCGCGTGGGCGCTTGAACGAACTGCGCATGTAGAGGCTGAAGCAGCATGCGGGAGCGCGGGCATGGGGTGCATGGCACCGGCTTTGCCGGTGTTCGCGGCTGAAGCCGCTCCCACAGTGATCGTGTAAATGCTTGGGGTTAATTCAAAAACTGCGAGACCTCGGCCAGTACCTGTTCAGCCTGCTCGCGATGCGGCACATGCCCACACCCGTGCAACAGCCGCATGGTCGCCGGCCCGCCGGCCAGCGCCACCAACCGCTCGGGGTGCGCAGCCGAGCCGAACTCGTCGTTATCGCCATGCAGGCTCAACAAAGGGCAGCGTACGTGTGGCAGTACGGCATCCAGGTTCCACCCGGCAAACGCCTCGGCCAACCAGTTGTCTACCCAGGCGCGCAGCACCCATTCGGCCTTGCTGCCGTGGTAGCGCTCCAGCCGTTGCAGTTGCCCAGGCCCGGCAAACTGCTGATCGGCCGCACGAATGCCTTCAAGGGTGCGCGCTTCGACAAACGCCTGGGCCGACTCGATGACCACCCCCCTGCATTGGCTGGCAAAGGCCGCCGCGCAGGCTACGGCCATGCCACCGCCAACGCTGTGGCCGAAGACGAAGAAATCGGTAATGCCGAAATACGCGCGTAACGCCGTGAACCCCTGCAGCGCTTCATCCTCGACAAACCCTAGGCGCAACCTGCCTGGATGTGCGTCGGATCGGCCAAAGCCCAAACGATCATAGGCGATTACCCGGTGCCAGGTAGCGTGTGCCAGCTGCGCCGGAAAGTCGCGCCACAAGGCCACACACCCCAGTGAATCATGCAGCAGGACTATCGGCGCCCCTTCCGCCCGCAGCGGCCTCCATTCCTGAGCGAAGAGCTTGCCTTGCGCGGTGCCGATCCAATGTTCGCGGGTTTGCAGGTCGATCATACAGCCTCCGCTAACGGCCCCTTCAATTCGACCTGGTTGCCATCCGGGTCATAGCAGTACAGCGACAACCCCTCGCCTTCAGCACCATAACGTTTCTCGGCGGGTTCCACCTTGACGCCGGCGGCTTCCAGGTAGGCCGTCAGTGCCGCCTCATCGAACGGTTCGATACGCAGGCAGAAATGGTGCAGGTTGCGCCCTTCTGCCCCCGGTGCTGCCCCTCCGGGCTTACCTAGCGGGCCATCCAGGGTCACCAGGTCGATCATCGCCGTGCCGGTGGCAAGGTGAACCATTCCCAGGTCTTCGCGCACGCGGCTGACCGTACAGCCAAGCAGTTCAGTATAAAAAGCAACGCTGCGCGGCAGGTCACTGACCCTCAGGACAAGGTGGTCTATGTGCTTGATGGCGAACGGTCGCATGGCGGGCTCCTTGTGCCGTGTGTGCGAGTAGGTTTGCCACCATAGCTCAGGTCCGCCTGGCGTGACCAGAATCAGCTACTCGTTCACCAAGCGTTGCAGCACACCCCCTTCATGGCGCGTCAGGATGCGCAGCAGCTGATCCACCAGCGCCCGGTCCGGCGCATCCAGGTGGAAGTGGTGCCCGCCCGGGTGCCAGGAAATCTTCGCCTGCCCGGGCAAGGCAGCCTCACGCCGGGTAAAGGCCTCGCCGGTAAACGCCCCCTGGCGCCCGAACAGCAGGTACAGCGGGCAGCGGATCTGGCTGAGCAAGTCGCAGGCTTCGCGCTCGGTCAGCGGCATCGGCTCGGGCAGCACCAGGCGCGGGTCGTGGCGCCAGCAATAGCCATCGCCCAGTTGCAGCAGATCGCGCAGCGCCAGCAGCCGTGCAGCCCCTTCCGACAGTTCGGTATCCAGGCGCTCGCGGCGCTGCGCCAGGGCGGTGTCAATGTCATCGAAGCGACTCACGTGCGGCTCGGCAAAGCCCGGCAACTGGCTGCGCTGCACCATGCGCTTGAGCCGGTAGGCCCGCGCCAGGTGCTGCACGCGGTCATCCTCGGCCACCGTGAACGGTGCGCCCATGCCATCGAGGAAGGTCATGCTGGCAATGCCGCTGGTCATGGCCGCTAGCAGCGATGCCACCCCGGTGCCCATGCCATGGGCCAGTACGTGGAATTGCGACAGGCCCAAGCTGTCGGTCACCGCCAGCATGTCCTGGGCATGCTCCCACAGGTAATAGCCACTGTCGTGGCGGCGATGGTCGGAGCGGCCGTGGCCGACCAGGTCGGGGGCCACCACGAAACAGCCATCAAGCATGGGGGCCAGGCGCTCGAACGACGCGGCATTGTCCAACCAGCCATGCAAGGCCAACACCGGAATGCCCTCTTCCGGCCCCCAGCAGCGCACGGCGATTTCGATACCGTTCAGGTCCAGCAGGTGGTCCTTGGGATGGAGCGGCGCACGCATGTTGTTCATCTCCCTGGCTGGTGCCTGGCGCGTACTCGTCAGGCCGGCAACCCACCTTGGCCCAGCCTGCCCCGCTGTGCTGGCCCCACGCCGACAGGTACATACGCGTAACCGACGACCACAGCGGGCAACTATGTACCCCACCCCGCCGGGCAACCTGGCGCTTCATGGGCGCTCCCTACACTGGAGAACCTCATGACCTACACCCCATTCCACCGCCAGCAGATCGTGCGCACGTTGCCTGACTGGAGCAAGGCACTGCACCGCGAGCATGCCAGCCTGATCGTGCAAAGCCTGCGCAAGGAATACCTGGATGCCGATGGGCTGCCCTACACCTGGTTCAGCCAGGCCGACACCCTCACGCAGCAAGCCGTACAGCTGGCCATTGCCCGACGCGACAGCAGCCGCACCGCCTTGCAAGCCGCATTGGCACCCTTGAAAGGGATTACCGAGTACTGCTCGCCGCTGCTGCAACGGCGATTGCAGATCGAGACCTCGGTGAGCCAGGCGCAGTACGTCTATCAACCCACGGCCATCGAGCGCCCCAAAGATGTACCGGGCGGCCCACCGGTGCCTACCGGACAGGGCACTGTGGTGGCCCAGGGCGACCCGCAGTACCGAAGCCTTCTGGACGCGGCCTTGCACAACTTTGAAGGTGCTCGCGACACCACACGGTTTACTCGCCTGCAACGCAGCCGGCACGACATCATGCCGCTGGTGGACCTGTCGGTAGCCGGGTTCATCTCGCACTGTCGCGCCCTGGACCTGGGCCAGCGCTATCAGGACCACCTTGACGAGGTTTTCGCGGGCGGGCAGGCAAGCCAGATACAAACACTGGCCATGAACGCCCGCCGCGATGAATTTCGCGTACATATCCGTATCGCCGCCTGCAAGGGCCTGATCGACCTCGATGCCTCGGCGGCCTTGCACGCCTTGGTCGCGGACCATGCCGCCCAGCCCAGCTACAAAGGGCGCCCCCTGCGCTGCTGGCAACTGATGCTGTTCGGCATACCCATTCATGAAATGCTGTTCATTGCGCCCGAACCTGACCGCGAGCATGACCCGGTGTTTCTCTATGACCCGGTGAGCGATGACCGGATCAGGGCGTTCCCATCGCTAAGCGAGGCGCACCGGTATCTACGCGAGCAGCTGTTGCAAGAAGCCTATCGCAAGCGCTTCGTCGGCCTGGCCTTGCAACAACAGCAGGCAGAGTTGAACCAGCGCCTGAGGCATGCCCTGTTCAGCAATGCGGGCGAGCGCGAGACGCAGGCGTTGCTGCCGCGTGACTCGGTACACCTGGACGCCGGGGAAGTGGCCCGCTCAACCCGCCCTTGGGCGGACCTGGAGTCGGCTCACCTGGCCAGGCTCAGGGCAGATGCCCGATCAATAGCGGTCCCCACCGCCGATGTAGACGCCCGGGTGCGTCAGCGCAACCTGGAATACTGGCTCGACCTTGGCTTTACCGTCGTCAATGTCGCCGCCATGTTCGTCCCGTGCCTGAACCCGATCATGCTGACGCTGGGCGCGGCACAGATAATGGGCAGCGTATTCGAGGGCATCAGTGCCTGGGAAGCAGGTGATAACGCACAAGCGCTGGCCCAGTTGGAGTCGGTCATGCTCAATATCGGGGTTGTTGTAGCAGCCGGTGCCGGCGCAGCAGTGTTCAAGGCATCCGGGTTTGTCGACGGCATGCAGAGCATCATCAAGGACGGCAAAGAGTACCTGTGGAGCCCCAGGCTGGATGACTATGCAAGCACTGTCTCGATACCCGAAAGCGTCGAAGCCGACCAGCAGGGCCGCTATACAGTGGAGGGCCGCGACTATGTAAGGATCGATGGCGCGCTTTACCAACAACAGCAGGAACATGGCCGTTGGCACCTGGCCCACCCGCAGGACCCGCAGGCCTACCGCCCACCGCTGTTGGACAACGGCGAGGGCGCCTGGCGTGCCGTACACGAAGCACCTGTGGAATGGGACCGGTCGCAACTGTTGAGACGCTTGGGGCCCATCGGTGACGGCCTGGACGAAGGCGAGCTGGAGGCGGCACTGAATTGCTCGGGTGAGCCGGACGCTACCTTGCGCCATGCCCAGGTAGCGGCGCAGCGGCCACCCGCGCTGTTGGCCGACTTGCTTGATCGGCTCAGGGCCGACCGCCAGGTTGACGACCTCATGCAACGTGTACGTGATCAAGCGCCGCTCCACGCCTACAGGAACTTTGCCCTGCCCAGCCTGACCGAACTGGATGGCTGGCCGCAACGTTATGTGATCAAAGCCTACCATGGCCCGGAAAACTGGGGAGCAAGCACGCGTTATGGCGCCGCCCCTGAAGGCGCCTTTGCGGTGGAGGTGGAAATCAACCGCAGTGAACTGGAGTCTGGTGCGCTCGGCGCGAGAGTGGTTGCGCAACTGGACGAACAGGCGCTGGTGGAGCTTTTGCCCGAAAGCATCGCTGTCAATGAACGCGGCGCGGCACTGGCCAACAAGCTCGCCCGCCATTTGGGGCAACACCGCGAAACCCTGCTTGAAAGGTTTTACACGCAACGTCAGCCCCCCCTCTCCCCTGAGCCCCAGGTCATTGCCAATCAGTTTCCAAGGCTGCCCCGGCGTGCCATCGAGGAGATCATGGCCCATACCGATGCCAGCGAGCGTGTGCGCTTGGCCGCGGGTCGAGTGCCGTTGCGGGTGGCCGAAGAGGCTCGGGCATTGCAGGCACGGGCCCGCCTGGACAGGGCGTTGCTGGGCTTGTATCGCCCGGCCCTGGCCACCGCCGACAGCGCGGTGCTGGATGCAGCGCTTGCCGCCGAACACCCTGCTGCCGATGCCTGGCAGCGCTTCGAACTGGCAGCCGCGGACCGGCGCCGAGCAGCCAGGCTGATTGGTCAGCAGCCCATCCGGCCTGGATATCGCTCGCCCATGCGCCTGGCGCATGGACGCGTTGGCTATCCGCTCAGTGGCTGGCTGTCTTGGTTCAGACCGGTGAATCGACGATTGCGCGCGCTCTATCCACGCCTTGATACCCCCCAGCGTAACGCGTTGCTACGCCAGCTGCGCCAACGCGGTGATGTCGGGGCACAGCTCAGCGCGCTGGAACGGGAGCGTGATGCACTCGACACGGCGCTGCGCCAATGGGAACGCGAAGGTATTGAAAGCCAGCGTAGCGGCCGCGCCGAAGTACGTGAACGGATCAACGCCGCCTGGCGCCGGGACGACCCCGACCGCCTCGAGTTGGAAGCCCTGGATGTCGAAAGCCTGCCATTCCTGCCCGCACGGTTCGATCACATCACCACCTTGAATATTCGCCGCATCGGCATCAGGCAACTACCACTCGACTTTTTCCAGAGCTTCCCAAGGCTGCGCACCTTGCGCCTGGTGCAAAGCCCCGAAATGGACTTCCAGGGGTTGTTCCAGGCGCTGGCACTCACACCGAACCTGGAAACCCTGGAGTTGGGCGGCAATGGCCTGAATACCCTGACCGTGGACATGCGCCAAGGCCTGGGCAGGTTGACCCAACTGCGCCGGTTGAGCCTGCGCCGCAATACCCTGCAACTGCACACCGCCGACCTGCAGGTGCTTGCGCAATTGCCCATTGAGGCACTTGACCTGGAAGACAACCACATCGTACTGGACGAGCCCCTGGCTTCGGCTTTTGCCAACCTGAGCACACTGCGTGAACTACGCATGACCAACAACCCGTTGCAGTACCCGCCCGACGTCACCGGGCTGGTGCAACTGGCAAACCTGCAATTGCGCAACTGCAGCCTGCAAGCGTGGCCGCGCGGCTTGACCCAACTGATGCTGCAAGCTGAACCCCGGTTACGCTATCTGGGCCTGAGCTACAACCCGATAGGCGAGGTTGAAGCGTTCGATAGCGTTGTCACCAGTCCGTACGCCGAAGCCATCCGCACCAGCCGCGACTATGGCTACTGGGATTTCAATGAGAACGGCCTGGACGACGAAAGCAATCGTCGGCTACGCGCAACCGGTGTGGAGGTGGATAGCGATAGCGACCTGTCGGACAGCGACGACGAGCCTTGGCTTGAATATGCCAACGCTGATCAGCAGCGGTTATGGCAAGGCTTGTTCGAGGAAGGTAACAACCGCCACTTGCGTGAAGTTGTCGTGCGCGCGGCCAATTCTGCCCAGGCACAGAACAGCCCGCACATAATGGCCGATCAAGTCTGGCGCCTGCTTGAGCAGGCGGGGCAGGACAGGGAACTGCGCACGCACCTGGACACTGTTGCGCAGGATTTCCCGCCTACTTGCGGTGACGCTGGCGCAGACGGTTTCAGCGCGCTGGAGCTTGAGGCGCAAACCTTCAGAGCGCTGGCCGTAGAGGCCGACCGCCCTTACTACCTGTTCAATTACTTCCGGCAGTTGTACCGCCGGGAAATGGTCAACGCCATGGCTGAGCGCATACAGCTTGCCCGCCTTGCACGCCAGGCCGGGCTGCTGGAGCTGGAAAGGATGCCTGCCGAAGCACAGCCTGAAAACCTGGCCTTGCCCGACCTCGACAGCCTTGATCAGCTCGCTGACGATGCACTGCTGCAAGGCGGTGTGGACCTGATAGAAATACGTCTGGCGCTCCGACAGGCGCTTAGCCCACTGCTGGTTTTTCCTGAACCCAGCCAAGGCATGCTGTACCGGCGCGAGGCCATGGTATCGCCGCGCGTCGAGCAAAATGTCCTCAGAGCCGTGCGTTTGCTGGATGGCACAGCCGCCGAGCGCAGAAGCTGGGTTGCACGGCAGCCCATCTGGCAGCGCTACCTCACGCAGCGCTTCAGCGAACGCTTCGCGAGGCTGGATGAGCAATGGTATCGAGGCCTGGAATACCTCGATTACTGCCTGGACCCTGAAAGCGAAGCCGTGACATCGCTGGATGACGCGGTACTGCAGGCTATCCGCGAAGCGTTGCCGGGAGCGCAGTTGGGCATAAACGGCGAACTTCGGAGGGTGGAGCTGAACAGCCGGCGCTACAAAGAAACCTGGGATGCGATGGAGGCCGCCCGCGAACGGCAACACCAGGCGCTGTTCGACCAGCTGACCTCCGAACAGGATTACAACAACAGATAACTCGCTACTGCCCGCGCAGGTCTTCGAAGAAGGCCTGCCGGCCATCCACCTGGCTCGACGCCCGCGGGGCCACCGCCGCATCAGCATTGGCGGCCTCCACATGCCAGTAGCAATGCTGCACCGCGCGGGTCACCGCCACGTAGGCCAGACGCTGCACTTCTTCTTTCTGCGCCGTATCAAACGCCTGGGCATCACCGGCCTTGCCCAGCCCGGCCTGGCGATACACCTGGTTCTTGTAGGGCGAGCTGGTCAGGTACTGGCAATCGCCCAGCATGAACACCGCATCGGCCTGCAAACCCTTGGCACTGTGGTAGGTGAGCTGACGCAACCGGCGCTGTTCGGCCGGCAATGCCGCTTCGGCATGCAGCACGCTTTGCAGGTGCTCGTTCATCAACGCCCTGTCGCTGCCCTTGCGGTACAGCATCATCACCGTCTCGCCCCGCTGATAGTGCTCGATCAACGTTTCGCCCAAGGCGGCTTCGTCGCGGTCGAATACCTTCACTGGCAAACCCGGCAGCTCAGCGGCGGGGCCGCTGGCACGGGCCTTCTTGCCGGCGATTGCGGGCGTGCCCTTGACCAGGTGCTCGGCCGCGTCGATCACCTGTTGCTGGCAGCGGTAGTTGTCGACCAGCATCACCCGGGTGTTGGCCGGTGACGGGAAGGCCTTGGTGAACTCCATGAAATACTTGGGCGAACTGCCACGCCAGCCGTAGATCGACTGCCAGTCGTCACCCACGCACAGCAACGACGAGTGCTGGGCGTGGCGCCCGGTGTGCATGGCCGGCCCACGCCGGCGGATTTCGGCCAGGCTGGCGCGCAGCCAACTGACGATCTGCGGCGACACGTCCTGGAATTCGTCGATCATCAGGTGCGCCAGCGGCCGCAGCAGCGGGTCGGGCAGCAGTTGCAGGTTTTCCGGGTTGTTCTCGCCAAACAGGGCGAACATACGGTTGTAGCTCATCACCGGGGGCGACTGGTCCAGCAGGTGCCCCTCCAGGGCTTTCCAGTACAGGGCCAGGGCCTCGAAGAACAAGGCATCGCTGTCGCCGGACGGAAAGCTCATCGCCGCTACTGCATTGTTCACGTCCAGGCCAAGGTTCTCGATGAAGTTGGCCGCACCGACAAAAGCGTCCAGCAGCGGCGCCGGGGCAAGCTCACCCTTGACCTTGTACTCGAACCCTGGCCCGGCCACGGCATCGCCAGCCAGCGAGGCCGCCAGGCGCCGGGCCATGGCATAGTTGTCGAGCCAGATCAGCGGCCGGTCGCAGAAGGCCTGCAACAGGGTGCGCTTGACCGCCCATTCGGCGCGCACCGCCAGCTTGGCGCCGGGGCGCTGATACTGCGCGCTTTCCGCCGGGTCAAAGCCCAGCACGACCAAAGGCCCCTGCCCCGCCAGGCGGCCGTGCACATGGAAACGGCTGCCACGGATATCGACGGTTTCGCGGCAAGGTTCGATGCCCTTGATCGGCCAGGCGCCGGCAGCGAACCACAGGTCCTCGATCACGTCGCACAGTTCTTCGTCGCGCTGGGCGGCCAACTGGGTCACCTGGGCGCGCTTCTGCACGTCGGGGTTGTTCGGGTCCAGTGGTTTCAGTTGCAAGGCTTCGCTGCGCAGCAGGCCCACCAGCTCGGCAAAGCGGGGGCTGTCACCCAGCAAGCTGCTGTAGCACTGGTTCAGTTGCTGGCGCTGGGCGTCGTTAAGGCGCAGGTCGAACGGGTTGCTGTCGGCCTCGGCCTCGCGCCCGACAGGCATCTCATTGCCCAGCGTCTCGAATGCGCGCACCTGGTCGAAGCCCGGCAGGCTGCGCACCAGCGGCAGGATGCGCGAATGGAAAGTACGCACCAGCTCGCGGGCCTGCACCGGTTGCAGGTTGATCTGCCACAGGGCAAACACGTGCAGCAGGCGCTTGATGAAGTCCTTGCGCGACTCACGGGTGAAAGTGACCACGGTCATCGCGTCCAGCTCGTACCCCAGGTAATGGCGCAGCAGCAATATGCGCAGCACCAGCGACGTGGACTTGCCCGCACCGGCACCGGCCACTACACAGGTGGACGGCGTGTCGCTGAAAATCAGCTTCCATTGCGCGGCACTGGGCTGGGCCTCGGCGGGCAGGCGCTGGGCGACATCGGCCTTGAAGCGCTTTTTCAGCTCGGCCGTCAACGGCAGGCGCCAATCGTCGAACAAGTTGTCGTCCTGGCCCGGCACGCCAGCGCTGTCGGGGCGGGCATCACGGATCACCAGCACCTGGCGCCCTGCCTCATAGCCCTCCACCCAGGAGTCGCGGTGCTGGGCTTGCAGGCGGGTCAGCCCACGCCCCAGCAGGCGGGCGGCCAAGCGGCGAAACCAAGGCAGTTGGGCGGGCGGGGTAAGGTCGGCGGGGGCCAGGGGTTGCTCGTGGGCCACGGTCACTCCGTTGAAAAACAAAATCAGCAGCCATGTTCGCCGCATCGGCAGAAAATCGCCAGCGAATGCTTACAGATCAGTGGATTAGGCGATTAAACGACTTCGGGACACTGCGTTAAACATCAACATAACTGATTGCTTTAAGCCGATATTTACGCTTATTTTCGATCTTTCTTTAGCGCATCATGGCGTCATTCCACTGATTCAAGGAGCACGACCATGCTGCAACTGCGACCGTTCGAAAGCCTCGGCCACGCCAACCACGGCTGGCTCGACGCCCATCACCACTTCTCGTTTGCCGAGTACTACGACCCGGCGCGCATGCACTGGGGCAACCTGCGGGTATGGAACGACGACCTGATCGCGGCTGGCAGCGGCTTCCCGCCACACCCGCACCGCGACATGGAAATCATCACCTATGTGCGTGAAGGTGCGATCAGCCACCAGGACAGCCTGGGCAACAAAGGCCGTACCGAAGCCGGTGACGTGCAGGTGATGAGCGCCGGTACCGGCATCGTGCACAGCGAGTACAACCTGGAAGACGTCGATACGCGTATTTTCCAGATCTGGATCGTGCCGGAGCGCACGGGTGAAGCACCGCAGTGGGGTAGCCGGCCGTTCCCTAAAGGCGAACGTGGCGAAGGCTTCGTGACCCTGGCCAGCGGCCGCGTGGGCGATGAAGGCAGCCTGCAGATCCGCACCGATGCCCGCCTGGTGGCAGCCACTTTGCGTGCAGGTGAAACCGCCGAGTACCGCTTCGATGCTGCTCGCCGGGGTTACCTGGTGCCGGCCAAAGGGCTGGTGGAAGTCAACGGGTTGCGGGCCAAGGCGCGCGATGGCGTGGCGATCGAGCAGGAAGAGGTGCTGCGGGTGACCGCCATCGAAGACAGCGAGATCGTGCTGGTGGATGTGGCTTGAGCCTTTTCATTGTCGCCACATCTGTAGGTACTCTCCTGTGGGAGCGGCCTTGCGTCGCGAAAGGGCTGCGCAGCGGCCCCAGGATGTCAGTGTCATAGCCTGAATCGCCGGGGCCGCTTTGCGGCCCTTTCGCGACGCAAGGCCGCTCCCACAGTGGAGAAAGCACGCGTTCAGAAGGGCAAGGTCAGCTTCAACCAGTAGGCATCGCCCTGGGCGCGGTTGCGCACTTCGGTTTCCTTTGACCACTTCGCCGTCACGAACCAGCCATCCTTGCCGCTGTACTTGATCGACGGGCCCACGGCAAAGCTGCGCCCTTTGTTGCCCTCTACACGCTCACCGTCCTGATTGTCGTCTGTGGTCTGGCGGTAGTAGTACCCCCCTACCCCCACTACCCAGCCATTGCCCACCCCCCACCCCACGGCATAGTCCACATGAAATTCCTGCCCCGAGCGGTAATCGGTGGCCGGGTTGCGCCGGTTGAAGTCGTACATCACCTTGGCATCCAGGTTGAGCCCGGCCGGGTCGATGTAGCTCATCGCATAGACCGGCTCGAACACCCAGTAATTGCGCCCCGGGTTGGCCAGGTCGTCCTTGTCGTAGCGGCCGGTGGGGGCAATCATGTCGAAGGCCAGGATGCTGTGGAACTTGTCACTGTGGTGAAAGCCCAGCGCCGGGCCGAAGATCACGTCACCCAGCCCGCTGTTGTGCTGCGACTGGCCATTGAGCGAGACCTTCACATCCACCAGCGGCACAATGGCATGCAGCGCCAGGCTGCCACCCAGCACCGTGTAGTCACTCACCCAGATCAACCGCGGCACGACGGCGTTGGCACGCACACGAAAGTCCACCGGCAGTTTGCGCCCGTCGTTGCCACGCAGGTTGTCGGCCTCGTAGTGGTTGACGAACAGCTGGCCATAGAAGCCCGGGGGCGGCATGGCGCCAGACATGTAGTTTTCGGCACCGAGCGGGTAGGACGTGCCGCCCCCTTCGGTGGCATGGCACAGGTTGGCAGCGCCGAACCACGAAGTGCACACGGCAAGGCGCAGCAGGTTTGCAAGGGTCGGGGTCATCGGGTCAACCTTTCTTGTTGTTATCGGTCGGGTGCATGCCGGCCCCCTGCAAGCCTGGGAGCCGGGCATCAAGGGATTCAGATGCGCTTGAACAGGGCCGAACGCTGGCCTTCGCTGGCACCATCGGCGGCGCTGTAGAAGCGCTCCATGAAGATGTCGCGCTCGAACAGGCGGCCCTGCATCAGGCAGCTGATGGCGGCATCGATCATCGGTGGCGGGCCGCACAGGTAGGCCTTGTGACCGTTGAAGCGGCCATTGAAATACTGCCTGGCGGCGTCGTGCACGTAGCCGCGCATGCCCTGCCACTGCTCGTCTTCGGCGGCCTGGCTAAGGGCGGGCACGTAACTGAAGTTGGCATGCTGGGCAGCCAACGCCTCGAACAGCTCGCGGTTGTATAGCTCGGCACGGGTACGGGCACCCTGGAACAGGGTGATACGCCGGGTATCGCCACGCGCCAGCAAGTCGAGGATCATCGACTGCGGGCTGGACAACCCCGAGCCGCCAGCAATGAAAACCAGGTCGCCCGGCTGCGAGCTGCGCACGAAGAACTGCCCGTAAGGGCCGGACAGCGCCAGCGCATCGCCCACCTTGAGCTGATGGTGAATGTGCCCGGTAGCTGCACCGCCTTCCACCAGTCGCACATGCAGTTCCACCTCGTCGGCCCGCTGCGGCGGGTTGGCCAGGGAGAATGCGCGGCTGCCTTCGATGCCGGGCAGTTGCAGGTTCACGTACTGCCCGGCCTGGAAGGCCATCGGCCGGTCGAGCTTCAGGTGCACGCCACGAATGGTGGGTGACAGCTCGACCAGTTGGGTGACCACCGCACGGTAGTCCTGCACCGGCAGGCCGGCAAAGTCCGGGTCGACATCGATGTCGGCCTCGATCACCAGGTCGCTCTGCGGGATGGCGCAACAGGCCAGCACCTTGCCCTCGTCGCGCTCCATGTCCATCAGCGCGAAGGGCGAAGCCGCGCCGAGGTCGACCTCGCCTTCCAGTACCTGGCATTTACAGGTGGCACAGGTGCCGTGGCCACAGGCAAACGGCAGCCACACGCCCTGGCGCAAGGCAGCTTCGAGGATGGTCTGGCCCTCCTCCACTTCAATCTGTTCGCCGGTTGGTTCGATGGTGACTTGATAACTCATGGCGGCAATCCTCAGTTGTGGCTGCCGCCCAGGCCTTCAAGGCCGGGGGTGTGCAGGTGCAGCAGG
Source organism: Pseudomonas sp. NPDC089547 (assembly GCF_050280665.1). NCBI lineage: Bacteria > Pseudomonadati > Pseudomonadota > Gammaproteobacteria > Pseudomonadales > Pseudomonadaceae > Pseudomonas > Pseudomonas sp. NPDC089547. The sequence continues at coordinate 26,894 of NZ_JBNNVS010000052.1, forward strand.
CTTTTGTGAGCGACGCCGTTGGCCGCCAGGCCACAGGCCAGGTCGGGCGTGAACGGCTGCTCATCCAGGCGCCACAGCGCAGCGGCAAAGTCCACCTGGGCAGCCTCCGGGTGCAGGGCAATGGCCGGTTTGACCACCTGCTCGATGAAGGCGGCAAAGGGCTGCGTCGGGTCCACCGGCAGGGTGAACGGTGCGCAGAACAGCAAGTGGTTCTCCCAGCACAGGTAAACCAGCTGGGCGCCGTGGAAGTTGGCCTGGAGGTCCAGGGGTTTGGCGGTGTAGGTGCCGATGGCGGTCACGGGCATGGCGTTGTTCCTCTTGTTCTTGTAGGGCCAGGGCGCAGCAACGGCGCCCTGGTGGTTCGATGGCTCAGACGGCCTTGCGCGCGGCACCCTGCAACGCCTGCCAGCGCGCCTGTTCGGGCGAGCCCTGGTACTCGAAGTTGTCCTGCCCGGGGTTGATGTTGTAGTAGTCGCGCACCACCGACTCGACATCGCCGCCACCGCAGTTGCCCTGCAAGATCTGATGCACCGGCAACCAGGCCTGCACGTACTTTTCCGGCTCGAAGGCGAAGATGTCGCAGCAGCCATCGGAGCAGAAGTGGTAGCGCTCGCCTTCATGCACCAGGCTACGGTGGCTCAACTGCGTTGGCGCATCCGGCTCGGTGAACGCCAGCGGGATCTGGCAGATCTGGCAGAGCATCGGCAGCGTCGGGTTGTAGAAGCGTTCGCCCCGCGCCTGCAGATCGCGCCAATGCTCGTAGCGCGGCCGGTAGTAACGGTCGAAGGTGTCCGGGTACTTGGCCGACAGCCAGTCCAGCTCCTCGTCGGTGGGGATCCAGGTGTGGAAGTTGGTAGCCTGGCTGTACTGGTAGAAGATCGACCAGGCCTGGTGGCTGATGTGCTCCTTGCCGATGGTGGTCTGCTCGACGTACTTCGGCGGGCGGATGCCATAACGTTCCAGGTCCTTGAACAGCGCGCCACCGGCCTGCTCGAAGTACACCTCCCAGGCTTCGGCCCAGGACATCACCTTGTTCGGCAGCATGTAGTCCATCATCATTCCGACCAGGGTCAGCAGCCGGTAACCACGCCAGAACCACTTGTCGATCCAGCGCTGCACGATGGGCACGTTGTCCTCGTGCTGCTCCAGCAGGAACTTGATCACCTCCAGGCCCAGGGTCATGTGCCGGGCTTCGTCAGACTGTGCCGAGAAGCCGAAAGTGACCGTGGCCATGTCGCCGTTGAACGCGGCACCCGACATGAACGGCACGAACAACAGGTTGGTCAGCACGTACTCGAACGAAAACGAGATTGCGGTGAGGAACTCGAACGGCCCCGCCGTGCGGGCATCCTCGAAGAACGACTTGGGCACCGACAGGAACCACACCCGGTCATGCATGTGGGCAAAATCATGCAGGCCGTTGAAGTGCTTGTTGTAGTGGCTCATGGCGTGCACCTGGGTCTGCACGTGGCGCAGCTCGTCGATGGCCTGCATCTGGCAGGCCACCCGCGCCCCGGCGCCACCGAAGTGCCGGCCAACCCGGGCAAACCCCTGGTAGGCCTGGTACTCCAGCGGCGTAACGCCGCTCAGAAACAGCTTGAGGGCATTGACGTAGCGGGCGTCGGAGATGTTCTGATGCCCGTTGTTCTGGGCAAAGGCATCGAAGATCGCGTACAGCTTCTTCTCTTTTTCGGCCTGGTACTTCCAGTAGGCGTCCATGGTCAGGCGGAACGGGTCTTCCCACTTGTCCCAGTCGGTGATCTTGATGCCTTCGAACCGCTCGTAGGGGTAGATGGCGTCCTTGCTCTGGTAGCTTGGCTCCCAGCCCAGGTCGCGGGTCAGGCAGCGGTACTTGTCTTTCTGGTTGAGGCGCTTGGCGGCCATGGTGGTCTCCCTTGTTCTTGTCGTTGTGCGGATCAGTTCCAGTGCAGGGCGAAGCAGTCTTCGTCTTCCTCGACGTTGCCGCCCAGGGTGATCACGTCGATCAGCATTTCCTGCACGTCCCATTCACGGCCGATCTTTTCCTCCACCGTGGCGCGGTGGATTTCCAGGCGCCCTTCGGCCTGCACGCGGATCATCGCCGGCTGGTGCTGCACCTGGGCATGCGGGTTGTCCTGGCTGATGGCCTCGACGATGTAGCGGGCGCTGTCGTTGTCCTGGAAGGCGATGTACACGAGGGAAGTCATGCGGCGTCTCCACTGAGGCCCAGTTTTTTCAGGCGTGCGCCAAAGGTGCTGTCGATGGCATCCAGTGCTTCGCGGCCAGGGCCAGCCTCGGCCAGCGGCAGCAGTGCTTGCACAGCGCGGCTGCGCCATTGGCATACCCAGCCCTCGATCAATTGGCGGTTGGACGGGCTTTCGGCAACGGCAGTCCTGACCAGGGCGTCGACCCAGCGCTGGCTTTCGGCAAACCACAGGCGCATGAACTCGGTAAGCATGCCCAGTTGCCCTGCCCCGATGGCCACCAGTTGCGCATCGAAGTGCTCGAACAGCAGCGGGTACAGCAGGCCGTCGCTGACCAGGTTCTGTGCCAGGCTCAGCTCGAACCAGTCGCGCAACACCAGGCTGTCTTCCACGTAGCGGCGCAGCCCTTGCCAGGCCGGCTCGTGCAGCCAGCGTTGCTTGGCCTCGGCCAGCAGCGCCAGGCCGTCGTCCTCCAGCAGCAAACCGATGCGCGACAGGTATTGGGCAATGGCCAGGCGGTCCATGGCGTGGAACATGTGCATCTGGGTGACGCTGGTGCCGAAGGCGTCCGCAGCGATGCCGCTGTTGTTCATGTTGGCGCCCAGTTCGGCGTGGCGCAGGGGCAACAGGAAACGCGCAATCAGGGCGCGGGTTTCAGCTGGCAGGCTGGCCAGCAGCTCGCGCTTTTCACAGAACGCGAAGCTGTGCTCGGCGTTTTCCTGCATGCGTGCGCGGGCCTGCACATAGGCGCCGTAGTAGTACTGGCGCGGGTCACTGACGGCGTACCAGTCGGCCATCTGCACCGCGGTGCGGCTGGGGTCGTTGAGCAGTTTGTCGGGCTGCCACAGCGGGCGGTAATGGAAGTTGCTGGCGGCCTCGATGTCGAAGCTGGCTTCCTGATAGCGGCTGGCAGGTTTGTCGCCGAAACGCCGGCGGGTGTGGCTGAAGGTCTGGCGGATCGGCTCGACCGTGGCCGTCTTGATCTCGATGCTCATGCAAGGCGTCCTGTACTTGTTGTTGTGGGGATGCAATGCGCCGGCAGGCGGCGCTCTACTCGTCCGCGTCGCGGCTTTCGCCGTACCGCCACTTCTGCAGGTCGGCATCGACAGCAGCGGCCATCGCGGCGTCCATGTGCTGCACCCGGTTACTGGCGCAGAAGCTGGCAAAAGCGGTGTGGGGCAGGACCAGTTCAACGAACAGGTCCGGGTAACCGATGGCGAAATCGAATTCGACAAAGGCCGCGTCCGGCGCGCTGCGCACACGGACGTAGCGCGGCATCTGTTCGAAGGAAGGGCTGGCTTGGGTCATGCGCTGATGCTCCGGTTGGACGTACCGAGGGCTAGGGCAACGGCTATGCCAGACGCCGTTAAAACATTAAAAAAACGCATACCATATTGTTTTATATGGTTTTTATTTTATTCATGATGTGATCAGGCGCGGCGCCGCGAGCGCGTTGCAGCTTGACCGTTTGATCATTTGCTCAATCGCGCCTGCGTCGTTTGAGCAAATGAAGAACATGACGGGTGATTGACTTTTGCCCCGCTTTCAGGCGGTTTAGAAAAGAGAATGACCCGGGGCCTTGCCTGCACACCGCGGTCGTCCGGCGTGACCAGTCAACCCGCCTTGCCTGAGCGGGCGCACGCCAATTCCCCATACAACTACAAGCAAGGGGCGCAAGCGAATGATTACCCAGTACAGGGCGCCGGAACCTGCGCCGGCGCTGAAAGACCTGACCGAGCGGGTGCGGTTTGAAGGCACCGAAGGCAAAGTCTGGCTGGACGAGCAGCGTATGCTGCTGGTGCAGGCCGCGACCATGGCCAGCATGCGCCGCGAGCTGATCGAAATGCTCGGTGTGGAGCGGGCCAAGGGCTTTTTCCTGCGCCTGGGCTACCAGTCGGGGCTGAAGGATGCCGAACTTGCGCGCAAGCTGCGGCCCAACGGCAACCCGGTGGAAATGTTCTTCATCGGCCCGCAGTTGCACTCGCTCAAGGGCATGGTCAAGGTGCGCCCGCTGCAGCTGGAAATCGACCTGGACAACGGCCATTTCTATGCCGATATCGAATGGCAGGACTCCTTCGAGGTGGAAAACTGCCAGTCCGAAGCCCTGCATTCCGACCAGCCGGTGTGCTGGATGCTGCTGGGTTATGCAATCAGCTACAGCTCGTTCTTCCTCGGCCGCCAGGTTCTGTACAAGGAGGTCAGCTGCCGCGGCTGTGGCGGCAGCGAATGCCGCATCATCGGCAAGCCGGTGGAGCAATGGGACGATGTGGACACCTTTTTGCGCTACTTCCAGAGCGACCCAGTGATCGACGAACTGCAATCGCTGCAGGTGCAGGTAGCCAACCTGCGCCAGCGCCTGCAGTATGAGTCGGGGCAGTTCTACGGCATCGGCCAGTCGGCGGTGTACCGGCGCTGCTGCACGCTCACCGACAAGGTCGCCCCGGGCAAGGCCTCGGTGCTGTTGCTGGGCGAAACCGGGGTTGGCAAGGAAGTGATCGCCCGCAGCCTGCACCTGCGCAGCGAGCGCGCTGGCGCGGCGTTTGTGGCGCTGAACTGCGCGACCATCCCGCCAGACCTGATCGAAGCCGAGCTGTTCGGCGTTGAGAAGGGCGCCTACACCGGCGCCCAGCAGGCGCGCATGGGCCGCTTCGAGCGGGCCAACGGCGGCACGCTGTTCCTGGACGAAATCGTCGAGCTAACCCCGCGCGCCCAGGCCAGCCTGTTGCGCGTGCTGCAGGAAGGCGAACTGGAACGGGTGGGAGACAGCCGCACGCGGCCAGTGGATGTGCGGGTAATCGCTGCTACCCACGAGAACCTTGAACAGGCGGTCAAGGACGGCCGTTTTCGTGCCGACCTGTTCTACCGGCTGAACGTGTTCCCGGTGCAAATCCCGGCATTGCGCGAACGCCGCGAAGACATCCCGCTGCTGATCGAGCACTTCCTCGGCCGCCTGCACCAGAGCTACGGCAAGAAAACCCGTGGCCTCAGCGACCGGGCGATGCAGGTATGCCTGCAGTACGACTGGCCGGGCAACATCCGCGAGCTGGAAAACCTCATGGAGCGCGGGGTGATCATCACCGATGAAAACCAGAGTATCGGCCTGGACGCGCTATTCCCGCATGCGCCGCCGGCAATCGACAGTATTGGCTTGGGCAGCGACGGCCGGTTGGTGGCGGGCGGTGACCAGGCTTCGCCCGGTTGGGTGGCGCAGATTCTCGACAGTGGTACAGGCCTGGACGCCGTCGAGGAGGCGCTGATGCAGGAAGCCATGCAGCGCTGCGGGCAGAACGTTTCCGAAGCCGCCCGCCTGCTCGGCATGACCCGCCCTGCCCTGGCCTATCGGCTGAAGAAGGGGTGAACTAGCCGCCGCGATTTTTTGCAAGGCCGTGCGGGAGCGACTGTCTTGTTCAAAATCTGAAAGCTTGCGCAATCCCTGTGAGAGACCGAAGCAGCTTCCTGATCACTCGCACAAGCGCCTGGACAGCTCCACCTTGTAGGGCATTTCCGAAAATGACCTGCTTTGCCGATTTGCGCTTGATGATGCATGGCCGCTGCGCCAAGTTCATTGCCTTTGGTAGTCCTCCTGGGGTGTGGTTTAGCCACACAAGCCAGGGCCATGAATCGGCAAGGAGCTTGGCATGGATCTCTTACATAGCGTTGCAGCACCTCAGTGCGCCCCCCCACGGCGGGGCTGGAGTCATTTCCATGCCAGTAGCCGGCATTGTCGGGGCATCGCACTGGCGGTTCTGGGCACGGCCACCTTGATACCGATGGGTGAAGCACACGGCAGTACGATTGAGGCGGTGAACCATACCCATTGGGCGATCAACCATTTCAGTGTGGATGGACGATCGGGAATAGACATCATTGGTGCGTATCAGGGTGGAGGGGGGGCATGCTGCGTTGTGCTTCCTGAGCGATGGTACTCAGGCCTGAAGGTTCGAGTCGACTGGGAAACAGGTGTGTCAGGATCAAAAGGGTTCCCCGGGTTTGTTGATCGAGAAAAATATTCAAAATGGCTCGCTGATGCCGACGCGCAGAAGCGCCAACATAGCCAGCTGATTTCCGTCCCCGATTACACAGGCCAAAAAGTCTGCGGCATCACAGTCCACTTTCTGCCCTGCGACGACATTCAAGTCACTACATCCTGTTATGCGTACGGCAACCCCGAATACCCGATCAAAACCCCTCTGCACCTGCCGGAGCCTCAGTCATGTCCAAAGTAAACAAAGCTCCTGTTTGGTATCCACCTGAGTTCCCACTGCAAGGCCGTTTGCCGCAGCGTGACTTTGAGGTTCACCAAAATCTCTGGCGCCAGCGCAGCATGGAGCGTGACTACCACGACGCACTATGCGTGGCCTCAGGCTCCCGCGTGATGCCGCCATGCTGCAAGACCTTGCACGTCAGCCTGTTCTTCGATGGCACGGGCAACAACCTGAACAATGACCTGTATGAATCGGCCGTACCGCACCCCACCAACATCGCCCGCCTGTTCCGCGCGACCATCGGCGCTGGTCATGCCGGTGGAACATTGCACAATGGCAAGGCGCGTTGGTTGACTGATGAGGCGGGCAGTGGCTACGGCCAGTACTTCAAGTACTACATGCCGGGTGTAGGCACACCGTTTCCGGAAGTGGGCGATCTGGATTACACCAGCGATGGTCTGGCCTTCGCCCGACGTGGCGAGGAGCGGATCAACTGGGGCCTGTTGATGGTGATTGATGCATTGCGCCGTGCGATCGGCCTGCCGCGGCGGGACAATGCCACCCTCATGGCGGGGGTCGAGGAAATGGGCACCTGGCGGGGCACCGAATGGATCACGGGCCGGGCCAACCGGGGCAGAGTGTTCCGCCGTGAACTCAAGGCCTTGCAGGAGCCATTGCGCAGGGCGCTGAGCGCGCTGCCACCCAGTCAACCGACCCTGGTGGGCATGAAGTTGTATGTGTATGGGTTTTCCCGAGGCGCGGCGGCGGCGCGGGCGTTCGTCAACTGGTTCAACCAGTTGCTGGTGCCGAAAGAGCCGACGCCGACACTGCAGATCAGCGACTTGAGGTTGCCGGTCAGCGTTGAGTACCTGGGCCTGCTGGATACGGTGGTTTCGGTGGGGTTGGCCGATATTGCACCGGGCGCGAATGGGCATATGGGCTGGGGCGATGGTAGCCAGGAGCTGCCGAGAAGTCCGCTGGTCAAGCGTTGCCTGCATATCGTCGCCAGCCATGAGCAGCGCTTGAGCTTTCCGCTGGAGTCGATCCGGCGAGAGGACGGGACGTATCCGGATAACAGCGTCGAGGTGATTTATCCGGGCGTGCACAGTGATCAAGGGGGAGGATATCCGCCGGGTGATCAGGGCAAGGCAGTAGGAGACGCTGATGACTTACTGTTGTAACAAGTTGCCCTGAATGATTTGTATGCGGATGCTTTTAAATATGGTGCGCCGTTAAAAGTGCCTGAGAGCGTATTGCCTCAAGAAATAAGTGGTGAGCAGTGGCGCGCACTGGATATCGAGATATTACGATCATTTGATTGCGCCGAGGACTTAATTAAGCGTTTCAATTCTTGGCGTATTGCGACGCTATCGTCAGGACAGGCTTCTTCAGGGAATGAGCAATATTATAGTCCATATATTTCAGCTTCTAATCTTGAAATTGCACTTCGTAATCAAATGGACTGGCTCACCGCCTGGCGCATTGATCGCTACGCCTTTGGCAGCCTGGAAAATACGGCTTTCTATCACGCCGCCACGGATGAACACGCAACTCCCGAAGCCCGGGCTACGGCTGAGGCCGCACGTAACCAAAAGCAGAACGAGGTCGTCAAGCGTCGTAAGATGCAGATGCACCGAGAGCTGCACGGTGCTGCGAAAATGCCGTTGGAACCCGGGGTCAAAGACTTCGACCCCGATAGGTCAAAAAGTCAGTTACGCGAAGCCGCCGAAGAGTTCCGCAAGATTTACCGTGATCTCGACAGCGACCCCTACCTGACTTTCTTCAGGCGCGCGCGTTGGGTCAACATTCCGGCATTCATTACCTACTGGAACAGTGCGCAAAAGATAGCTGAGCACGAACGCATGAGAGCCGGTGGACAAGCCAAGGTCAACCAACTGTTCCCACCAACGCCATGGCAGAAGAACCCTAGCTCGGTAACCAACCGTGGAAACGT
>NZ_JBNNVS010000053.1:0-35041 GCF_050280665.1 Pseudomonas sp. NPDC089547
TCTCTGGCAGGCTGATTCGTGCCTGGATGTTGCTGAGAGAGGCCGTGGGCTTTTCTACTGAAAATTTGCCTCCGGCCATAGAATCTCCCACAGGATCATCACAGGGCTTAACTGTGTGCGGTCACCGTGGGAGCGGGCGCGCCCGCGAAAGGGCCGGTACAGGCAGCATCATTGCTTGGGAAACAACCCATTCCCACAGCGAGAGCAAAACGCCGCCCCATGCTCATGGGTCTTCTTGTGGCAGGTCGGGCAATCATGCTGCAACTGCTCCCCACGCATGGCATTGGCCAGTTCGGCGGTAAAGATGCCAGTCGGCACGGCAATGATCGAATAACCGGTGATCATCACCAGCGACGACAGCACCTGCCCCAGCGGCGTCTTCGGCACGATATCGCCAAAGCCCACGGTGGTGAGGGTGACGATGGCCCAGTAAATGCCCTTGGGGATGCTGGTGAAACCATGCTCCGGCCCTTCGATCACATACATCAAGGTGCCGAACACGGTTACCAGGGTCGATACCGTCACCAGAAACACGATGATCTTCTGCTTGCTGCCGCGCAGTGCCTCCATCAGGTAATGCGCTTGCTTGAGGTATGGGCTGAGCTTTAGCACACGGAAAATCCGCAGCATCCGGATCACCCGGATGATCAGCAGGTATTGGGCGTCGCTGTAGTACAGCGCGATGATCCCCGGCACGATCGCCAGCAAGTCGACCAGGCCGTAAAAGCTGAAGGCATAGCGCAAGGGCTTGGGCGAGCAGTACAGGCGGGTGAGGTACTCGGCCAGGAAGATCGCGGTGAAGCCCCATTCGATGCCCGCCAGCAGGCCGGCGTAGCTCTGGTGTACTTCATCGATGCTGTCGAGGATCACCGTGACCAGGCTGGCGAGGATGATCAGCAGGAGGATCTTGTCGAAGCGCCTTCCAGCCACGGTGTCGGTCTGGAAGACGATGACATAAAGCCGCTCGCGCAGGCTCTCAGGGTTGTTCATTGGCTCGTTCCATAATGCGATGGGCTGAGCCTAGGGGCTGCGTTTCAGCTGTGCAAGCGGCTGGCATTGCGCTGCCGGGGTTGGGCCAGGTAGTTGCCCAGGTGCATGAGCCAGCAGGCAGCAACGAAAGGCGCAGTCAGCCCTGCCACCGGCAACAGCTTGAACAATGGTTGCAGCAACAGGGCCAGGGCGATTGCCAACAGCGTCACCCACGGCTTTTCACCTTGCCGGCTGAATGCCAATGCCGCCAGCGCAGCGTTGAAACCGTACAGACCCAGCCAGGCGGCTTGCGCCTGGTCGGCGAGCAGTGCCACCCCGCCACCGATGGCCGAGCCGATCACCGCCCACATCGCGGCATAGGGGTTGGCGATGAACATGCCGATGATGATCAGCAAACCGGCCAGTGGCTGATCGAGCAGGAAAATCTGGCCTACACCCCGCGCCAAGGCGTACAGCGGATCGGCTTCGACGAAGCCGCTGGGCGAGGGGCTGGCGAACAGTAGCGCGGCCCAGCCCAGCAGCACGAACGGCGCGGTGTATGCGATCAGCAGCTTGCCGCCGCGCTTGCGCCACTGGTGGGTGATGATGCTGGACAGGCCGCCGGCGGCGATGATCAGCGGCGGCAGGATGGCCGACCAGGGCAGCACGGCGCTGATCAGGATGCCGATGAGCACGCCGTTGTAGCAGTACAGCCCGGCCTGGCGGTCGGCGCGGTCGTAACCACGGGCTTGGGCGGTGATCAGGCCGGCCAGGGCGCCGAGCAGGGCGCCGCCGACCAGGTCGGGGGCGGTCAGCAGGATGGCCAGCAGGCAGCACAGGCCGCACAGGGGGTTGCGCAGCAGCAGCACCTGGCTGAAACCGTTGAGTAACGCCGTGGCCCAGTCGGGGCACGGGTTGACGAAATTTTTGGTGTACATGGGGCAGTCAGTGAGGTTGAAGGGAAGCGGTGGGCCTCTTTGGGCCTTGGGTTTTCCGCAGTGCAGGTATATCGGTGTACGGGGAGGGCTGCGCCCTCCGATCGCGACGCAAGGCCGCTCCTACAAATAGATCGCGTCAGCCAGAAGGTTTCGCGGTCCCTGTAGGAGCGGCCTTGTGTCGCGAAAGGGGCGCAGAGCGCCCCCGGCATTCTCAGATCAAACTCTCGATCCGCAGCGTGTTAGTCGACCCTGGCTTGCCGAAAGGCACACCGGCAGTAATCAGCAGGGTGTCGCCGCGGCTGGCCATGCCTTGCGCCTGGGCAATTTCCAGCGCGGTAGACACAACCTCGTCGACTTGACGCAGGCGGTCGTTGACCACCGAATGAACGCCCCAGGCCACGCTCAGGCGGCGCGCGGTGTTCAGGTTTGGCGTCAGGTTGAGGATCGGTGCTCGTGGCCGCTCACGGGCAGCACGCAGGGTGGAGGCGCCCGACTCGCTGTAGTTGACCAGCACCGCCACCGGCAGGATGCCGCTGATACGGCGAATCGCGCAGCTGATGGCATCCGACACGGTGGCCTCGGCCTTCGGCCGGGCAACGTCGAGTTGTGCCTGGTAGTCCGGGCCGTTCTCCACTTGGCGGATGATCTTGCTCATCATCTGCACGGCTTCCAGCGGGTAATCGCCCGAGGCTGTCTCGGCCGACAGCATCACTGCGTCGGCACCTTCGGCCACGGCATTGGCCACGTCGGTAACTTCGGCGCGGGTTGGCGCCGGCGAGAAGCGCATGGATTCGAGCATCTGCGTGGCCACTACTACCGGCTTGCCCAGCTGGCGGCAGGTGCCGATGATGCGTTTCTGGATTTGCGGCACGCTTTCGGCCGGCACTTCCACGCCCAGGTCACCGCGGGCCACCATGATCGCGTCCGACAGTTCGGCGATGGCTTGCAGCTGTTCGACCGCCGAAGGTTTTTCGATCTTGGCCATCAGGTAGGCGCGGTCGCCGATCAGCTGGCGTGCTTCGGTGATGTCTTGCGGCCGTTGCACAAACGACAGGGCTACCCAGTCCACGCCCAGTTCCAGGCCGAAGGCCAGGTCGCGGCGGTCTTTTTCGGTGAGCGGGGAGAGGTCGAGTACCGCTTGCGGCACATTCACGCCCTTGCGGTCAGACAACTCGCCACCGTTCAGCACTTCAGTGTCGATGGCGTCGCTGTGCTTGGCGGTAACGCGCAAGCGCAGCTTGCCGTCGTCCAGCAGCAGGTCCATGCCGGGCTCAAGGGCGGCAATGATTTCGGGGTGCGGCAGGTTTACCCGGCGGCTGTCGCCCGGGGCTTTGTCCAGGTCCAGGCGCAGGGCCTGGCCGCGTTGCAGCTGCACCTTGCCTTCGGCAAAGCGGCCCACGCGCAGTTTTGGCCCTTGCAGGTCCATGAGGATGCCCAGCGGGTAGTTGAGCTGCTGCTCCACTTCGCGGATCCACTGGTAGCGCAGGGCGTGGTCAGCGTGTTCGCCGTGGCTGAAGTTGAGGCGGAAGATGTTGACCCCGGCCTCTACCAGCTGGCGGATGTCGTCGATGCCGTTGATCGCAGGGCCGAGGGTGGCGAGGATCTTTACTTTTTTATCAGGCGTCATGGTTGGGCAGTCTCAAGGATCAGGATGGCGCGGAAGTCGTTGACGTTGGTGCGGGTCGGTTCGGTGACGATCAGCGCATCCAGCGCGGCGAAATAGCCGTAGCCGTTGTTGTTGTCCAGCTCATCGCTGGCCGACAGGCCCAGGGCCTCGGCACGGGCGTAGCTGCCTGGTGTCATGAAGGCGCCGGCGTTTTCTTCCGAGCCGTCGATGCCGTCGGTGTCACCGGCCAAGGCATACACACCCGGCAGGCCTTTCAGGCTTTCGGTGAGGCTGAGCAGGAACTCGGCGTTACGCCCGCCACGGCCGTTGCCGCGCACCGTCACTGTGGTTTCGCCGCCGGACAGGATCACGCACGGCGCCTTCAGTGGCTGGCCATGCAGCACGATCTGCCGGGCGATACCGGCGTGTACCTTGGCCACTTCGCGCGACTCGCCTTCCAGGTCGCCGAGGATCAGCGGGCTGAAGCCGGCCTGGCGGGCTTTGACCGCAGCGGCTTCAAGCGACTGCTGGGGTTTGGCGATCAGCTGGAAGTGGCTGCGGGCCAGGGCCGGGTCGTCGGCCTTGACGGTTTCCGACGCCGGGTTGTTGAGCCAGTCGATGACGGCTTTGGGGGCGTCGATGTTGTAACGTTTGATGATGGCCAGGGCATCGGCCGAGGTGCTCGGGTCGGCCACGGTCGGGCCGGAGGCGATCACCGTGGCGAGGTCGCCGGGCACATCGGAAATGGCATAGGTGTAGACGGTGGCCGGCCAGCACGCCTTGGCCAGGCGGCCGCCCTTGATCGCCGAGAGGTGCTTGCGTACGCAGTTCATCTCGCCGATGGTGGCGCCGGATTTCAGCAGTGCCTTGTTGATCTGCTGTTTGTCGGCCAGGGTCAGGCCTTCGGCTGGCAATGCCAGCAGCGCGGAGCCACCGCCGGACAGCAGGAAGATGACGCGGTCGTCTTCGTTGAGGTTGCTGACCAGCTCCAGCACGCGCTTGGCCACGGCCAGGCCAGCGGCGTCGGGGACCGGGTGAGCGGCTTCGACCACCTCGATCTTCTGGCAGTTGGCGCCGTGACCGTAACGGGTCACGACCAGCCCGGACACTTCGCCCTGCCAGCATTTTTCGACCACTTCGGCCATGGCGGCTGCGGCCTTGCCGGCGCCGATGACGATGACCCGGCCGCTACGGTCGGCGGGCAGGTAGGGTTCGAGAACTTGACGGGGGTGGGCGGCAGCGATGGCTGTGTCGAACAGGTCGCGGAGAAGTTTTTGCGGATCGACCGACATGGCAGGCTCCCAATTATTGTTGTTCTGCAGAATCAAAAACGCCCCTGGAACTGCCTCCGTGCAGGCCGAACCAGGGGCGGGTGTTGCTCGGTGCCACCTTATGAGCCTGTGGTCGCAGGTTCATCGGTGTTGGATCAGGAATTCCGGGGGCGCTTTGCGCCCCTTTCGCGACACAAGGCCGCTCCTACAGGGATCGCGCACCGCTTGTAGGAGCGGCCTTGCGTCGCGATCGGGCTGCGCAGCAGCCCCCGAATTCGAGTTACTTGTCGTCGCGGATCGAGAAGTTGGCCATGTGCTCCAGGCCTTTGATCAGCGCCGAGTGGTCCCAGTTACCGCCACCCAGGGCCTGGCAGGTGTTGAACACTTGCTGGGCATTGGAGGTGTTAGGCAGGTTGATACCCAGTTCCTTGGCGCCTTGCAGGGCCAGGTTCAGGTCTTTCTGGTGCAGGTTGATGCGGAAGCCCGGGTCGAAGGTGCCCTTGATCATGCGCTCGGCATGCACTTCGAGGATTTTCGACGAAGCGAAGCCGCCCATCAGTGCTTCACGCACCTTGGCCGGGTCGGCGCCGTTCTTGGCGGCGAACAGCAGGGCTTCGGCAACAGCCTGGATGTTCAGTGCAACGATGATCTGGTTGGCCACCTTGGCAGTCTGGCCGTCGCCGTTGCCACCCACGCGGGTGATGTTCTTGCCCATGGCTTCGAACAGCGGCAGGGTGCGCTCGAAGGCTTTCGGGCAGCCACCGACCATGATGCTCAGGGTCGCGGCCTTGGCACCGACTTCACCGCCGGACACCGGGGCGTCCAGGTAGGCGGCGCCGGTTGCCTTGATTTTTTCGGCGAAGGCTTTGGTGGCGGTAGGGGAGATCGAGCTCATGTCGATCACGATCTTGTTCGGGCCCACGCCTTCGGCCACGCCGTTTTCACCGAACAGTACGCTTTCTACCTGCGGGGTATCCGGCACCATGACAATGATGAATTCGGCTTCCTGGGCCACTTCCTTCGGGTTGGCCAGGGCCACGGCGCCTGCGGCGATCAGGTCAGCCGGGGCTGCGTCGTGGTGGGTGGAGACGAAGATGCTGTGACCTGCTTTTTGCAGGTTCTGGGCCATGGGCTTGCCCATGATGCCGGTGCCGATGAAACCGATTTTAGCCATGAGAGATTACCTCGTTGTATTTGTTGAATCTCGATGGAGCAGGCGATGCAGACTCTTGTAGGAGCGGCCTTGTATCGCGAAAGGGGTGCGTAGCGCCCCCAGGATTTTCGCCATAACAGAGATTGCCGGGGCTGCTGCGCAGCCCATCGCGACGCAAGGCCGCTCCTACAAGGTGAGTGTGTGCCTTCAGATTGCGTTATGGGTCTTCAGCCAGCCCAGGCCTGCTTCGGTGGTGGTCAGCGGCTTGTACTCCGCGCCCACCCAGCCCTGGTAGCCGATGCGGTCCAGGTGCTCGAACAGGAAGCGGTAGTTGATCTCGCCGGTGCCTGGTTCGTTGCGGCCGGGGTTGTCGGCCAGCTGGATGTGGTTGATCAGCTTCAGGTTGGCTTCCATGGTGCGAGCCAGGTCACCTTCCATGATCTGCATGTGGTAGATGTCGTACTGCAGGAACAGGTTGTCGCTGCCCACTTCGGCCTGGATTTCCAGGGCCTGCTGGGTGGTGTTCAGGTAGAAGCCCGGGATGTCGCGGGTGTTGATCATTTCCATGACCAGGCGGATCCCGGCAGCTTTCAGCTTGTCAGCGGCATACTTGAGGTTGTCGACGAAGGTCTTGCGTACGTCGGCGCACTGCAGGCCTTGCGGGCGAATGCCTGCCAGGGCGTTGACCTGGGTGTTGCCCAGCACCTTGGCGTATTCGATGGCCTTGTCGACCCCGGCGCGGAACTCTTCGATGCGGTCGGGGTGGCAGGTGATCCCGCGCTCGCCCTTGGCCCAGTCGCCCGCCGGCAGGTTGAACAGCACCTGGGTCAGGCCGTTGGCGTCCAGCTGCTGCTTGATTTCTGCAGCGCTGAAGTCATACGGGAAGAGGTATTCGACGCCGCTGAAACCAGCATCGGCGGCAGCCTTGAAGCGGGTCAGGAAGTCCTGTTCGGTGAACAGCATGGACAGGTTGGCAGCGAAGCGAGGCATGAGTTGTCTCCTTGCGATGAAGGCCCCCAGTGCAAGCCTGGGGGCGTCAGGCGATCAGTCCAGCATCGAGATGGCGGTTGGCGCGTCGTTGCCGACCAGGGCCAGGTCTTCGAACTCGTTGACCGCGTTGATCTCGGTGCCCATGGAAATGTTGGTCACACGCTCGAGAATCACTTCGACCACCACCGGTACGCGGAACTCTTCGGCCATTTTCTGTGCCTTGAGCAGGGCAGGGGCGATCTCGGCCGGCTCGAACACACGGATGGCCTTGCAGCCCAGGCCCTCGACCACGGCAACGTGGTCGACACCGTAGGTGGCAGCGTCGGTGGAGTTGATGTTCTCGAACGCCAGTTGTACACAGTAATCCATGTCGAAGCCACGCTGCGCCTGACGAATCAGGCCCAGGTAGGCGTTGTTCACCAGTACGTGGACGTACGGCAGGTTGAACTGCGCGCCCACGGCCAGTTCTTCGATCATGAACTGGAAGTCGTAGTCACCCGACAGCGCGACAACCTTGCGCTTGGGGTCGGCCTTGACCACGCCCAGCGCGGCAGGGATGGTCCAGCCCAGCGGGCCGGCCTGGCCGCAGTTGATCCAGTGGCGTGGCTTGTAAACGTGCAGGAACTGCGCGCCAGCGATCTGCGACAGGCCGATGGTGCTGACGTAGGTGGTGTCCTTGCCGAATACCTGGTTCATCTCTTCGTAAACGCGCTGCGGCTTGACCGGCACGTTGTCGAAGTGGGTCTTGCGCTGCAGGCTGGCTTTACGCTGCTGGCAGTCTTCGAGCCAGGCCTTGCGGCACTGCAGCTTGCCGGCGGCTTTCCACTCGCGGGCCACTTCCAGGAACACGTCCAGCGCCTTGCCAGCGTCGGAAACAATACCCAGGTCCGGCGTGAACACACGGCCGATCTGGGTGGGTTCGATGTCGACGTGCACGAATTTGCGGCCTTCGGTGTAGACGTCGACCGAGCCGGTGTGGCGGTTGGCCCAGCGGTTACCGATACCGAACACCAGGTCGGATTTCAGCAGGGTGGCGTTGCCGTAGCGGTGCGAGGTCTGCAGGCCGACCATGCCGACCATTTGTGCGTGGTCGTCCGGGATGGTGCCCCAGCCCATCAGGGTCGGGATCACTGGCACGCCGGTCAGTTCGGCGAATTCGACCAGCTTGTCGCTGGCATCGGCATTGATGATGCCGCCACCGGCCACCAGCAGTGGGCGCTCGGCTTCATTGAGCAAGGCCAGGGCTTTCTCGGCCTGTACACGGGTAGCGGAAGGCTTGTTGACGGCCAGCGGTTCGTAGGCGTCGATGTCGAATTCGATTTCGGCCATCTGTACGTCGAACGGCAGGTCGATCAGTACCGGGCCAGGGCGGCCGGTGCGCATTTCGTAGAAGGCCTTCTGGAAGGCATAAGGCACCTGGCCCGGTTCCAGAACAGTGGTCGCCCATTTGGTGACCGGCTTGACGATGCTGGTGATGTCGACGGCCTGGAAGTCTTCCTTGTGCAGGCGGGCACGCGGAGCCTGGCCGGTGATGCAGAGGATCGGGATGGAGTCGGCCGAGGCACTGTACAGGCCGGTGACCATGTCGGTGCCGGCCGGGCCGGAAGTGCCGATGCACACGCCGATGTTGCCCGGGTTGGCACGGGTGTAGCCCTCGGCCATGTGCGAGGCACCTTCGACGTGACGAGCGAGGACGTGATCGATGCCACCGACTTTCTTCAGGGCCGAGTACAACGGGTTGATGGCAGCCCCCGGGATGCCGAACGCGGTATCTACACCTTCACGGCGCATGACCAGAACGGCTGCATCGATTGCTCTCATTTTGCTCATGGTTTGTGCCTCATCGATTTTGTAATTGTATACAACTTGCGTTGCGACAGAGTGTATTCACGGCTGGCGGCTCAGGTCAATGGGTTTTCATCGGGTGGCCCAGCTTTCGTCAAAGCGGCCGTTAAAACGGCTATTTTCGCCATCGCATACGATCGTTTCAAAATATTGTATACAAAAATACATTTCGTTGTGTTCTATTTGCTCTATCGGTTTTCAACTGCCCTCAGGGCTTCTCACAACAAGAAGAGGACCTTTCCATGAACGTTTTGAACCTGAATGTTGCTGTCAGCCTGGTGAATGCCGCGCTGGCGGCGGGCCGCAAGATCAATGCTGCGCCACTGACGGTGGCGGTGCTGGACGCTGGCGGGCACTTGCTGGCGCTGCAGCGTGAGGATGGCGCCAGCCTGATCCGGCCTGAGGTGGCCACGGGCAAGGCTTGGGGCGCGATTGCCCTGGGCAAGGGCTCGCGCTTGCTGGCGCTGGATGCTCAGCAGCGCCCTGCGTTTTTTGCTGCGCTGAACGGGATGGGTGAACGGCCTGTGGTGCCGGCACCGGGTGGGGTGCTGATTCGTGATCAGGCTGGCAAGGTGCTGGGTGCTGTCGGGATCAGCGGGGATACGTCGGATATTGACGAGCAGTGTGCGATCAGTGCGATCGAGGAGGTCGGGTTGCGGGCGGATGCCGGGGTAGCGGCGTAACACTCAAGATAGCTGGGGCCGCTTTGCGGCCCTTTCGCGACACAAGGCCGCTCCTACAGGGGTCATGCAATTTCCCTGTGGGAGCGGCCTTGTGTCGCGATGGGCTGCAAAGCAGCCCCACTGGCCCTGTCAGGCTACCTCTGGCTCACAGCCCTTGAGCACCATCCGGATGATGGTCTCGGCCGCCGCATCATAATCACTGTCAGCCAGCTTGGCTTTGCCGGTCACAGCAGAAATCTGCCAGTCGAAATCCGCATACGTCTGTGTCGCCGCCCAGATGCTGAACATCAGGTGGTGCGCATCCACATGGGCGATCTGCCCGCGGTCGATCCAGCGCTGGATGCACTCGATGTTGTGCCGGGCCTGCTCGTTCAGCTGCTCCACCTGGTTTGGCGACAGGTGCGGGGCGCCGTGCATGATCTCGCTGGCAAACACCTTGGATGCATGCGGCAGGTCACGCGAAATGCGGATCTTCGAGCGAATGTACGCGCTCAGCACTTCCTTCGGGTCGCCGTCGGCATTGAACGGCGTAGAGGCCTGCATGATCGGCGCGATGATGCTTTCCAGGACCTCGCGGTAGAGGTTGTCCTTGGACTTGAAGTAGTAATACACGTTCGGCTTGGGCAGGCCGGCCTTGGCCGCGATATCGCTGGTCTTGGTGGCGGCGAAGCCCTTGTCTGCGAATTCCTCGCTGGCCGCGCGCAGGATCAGTTCCTTGTTGCGCTCGCGAATGGTGCTCATGGTCAGGGATCTTCCTCGTGTCTGGCCACCTCTAAGAGGGATCGGGCATGGTAGCACCGGGCTCGACGGGCGCTCAAGGCAGCGGCTTTGGGCTAGAATCCGTGGCACATACACATCTGGATACAGGCAAACATGGCAGGAAGCAGTCTATTGGTACTGATCGACGACATCGCAACCGTGCTGGATGACGTCTCGGTAATGACCAAGGTGGCGGCGAAAAAAACCGCAGGCGTGCTGGGCGACGACCTGGCATTGAACGCCCAGCAGGTCACCGGTGTGCGTGCCGAACGCGAAATCCCGGTGGTGTGGGCGGTGGCCAAGGGGTCGTTTGTCAACAAGGCAATCCTGGTACCGGCGGCGCTGCTGATCAGTGCATTCATTCCTTGGGCGGTTACACCATTGTTGATGATCGGTGGCGCCTACCTGTGCTTCGAAGGCTTCGAGAAGCTGGCGCACAAGTTCTTGCACAGCAAGGAAGAAGACGACGCGCAGCACCAGGCGCGCACGGAGGCGGTGGCTGATGCCAGCGTCGACCTGGTGGCGTATGAAAAAACCAAGATCAAGGGCGCCGTGCGTACCGACTTCATTTTGTCGGCAGAAATCATCGCCATCACCTTGGGCATCGTTGCCGACTCGCCGCTGTCACAACAGATCATCGTGTTGTCGGGGATTGCCATTGTCATGACCATCGGCGTCTACGGGCTGGTCGGTGGCATCGTCAAGCTGGATGACCTTGGGTTGTGGATGACCACGAAGGCATCTCGCCTGGCGCAGGGGGTCGGCAACGGCATCCTGCGGGCGGCGCCATACATGATGAAAAGCCTGTCTGTGATCGGGACTGCTGCGATGTTTTTGGTCGGCGGCGGGATTCTGGTGCATGGCATAGAGCCGCTGCATCATGCCATCGAGGCATTCAGCGAAGGGCGTGGTGGTGCATTGACCGGTGCGCTGCTCAATGGCGTGGCCGGGGTGGTGGCCGGAGCCGTGGTGCTGGCAGTGGTGGCGGTTGTCGGCAAACTGTGGCGGGCGGTTCGGCCTGCTACATAAGTCGGCATGGCCGGGGCTGTGCCCCGGTTCGCGGGCAAGCCCGCTCCCACAGGTAAAGTGCCTGCCTTGGGCCGAGCGCGGACCCTGTGGGAGTGGGCGTGCCCGCGAATGGGCCGCAGCGCGGCCCGGAGGGCTCAGGTCAGAAGTGCACCTTGACCAGGAAACTCATGGTGTTCTGGTCGGTGGTGAACGCATCGCTGTCCTTGATGCCGTACTTGTTCTTCCAGTAGTCATACTCCACACCCACGTACAACTGCTTCTCACCCAGGTGCAATGCCTTGCCCAGGTCATACTTGATCTGCGGGTTGAAGTGCAGGTTGGCCTGGTAGGTGCCACGGCGGTTCTCGTCGTTGTCCACCACCCAGTCCATGAAGCCGTCGATCAGCACGTCGGAATCGCCGACCGGAATGGTGTACGACCATACCGGGGTGATCTGCCACACATTGTCGCCGGCGCGGCTGCCGTCGGTGGTGCGGTTGTAGAAGTTCAGCTGGAAGTAGTCGAAGCCCGGGATGGCCAGGTCGAAGCCGGGGCCGATCAGGTACGACTCGGTGTCACCCTCGCCAAACTCGTAGGTCATGGCCAGCAGCACGTCCTTGACCGGGCCGAACTCCAGCTTCTGGTCGAAGATCTTGTTGAACGACAGGCGCGGGCTGATCTCGCCGTAGTAGGTGTTCGGGCCGTTACCGGCGTCTTTCTGCCCCTGGTAGAAGATCTTGTCGACGAAGATGAAGTTGTCGCCGTACTTCCAGCCATCGGCGTGCTCGAAGGTAACGGTTTGCTGGATCGACGGGTTGACCTTGAAGTTCTTGCCCCACAGGTAGGTCAGGCTGTTGTTCTGCCATTGCAGCAGGTCGCCGCCGAAGGTGGTGCCACAGGCCAGCAGGCCGCCGGCGAGGATCAGGCTGTTGATGGTACGCATTGCGAGTGTCGCTCCCTTGATTGATCTGTTGTCAGCGCTCGGTGTTGGCGCTTTTTTTTGTCTTGCGAGTCAGCTTTTTTCGATAGGCCACAGCTGTTTGGCAAGGGTTGGGCCAACTTTTCCGGGTTGGCACAACCTTCCTGCTCGACTTCGTTCTGAACGGATGAAAAGGGTCTTTCAGGCTAGCAACACGTTGGCCAACCGCCCGTATTCATTGACTGAGCGGTCAGTAAACGCAGGCAGAATCCGTTCTGCCCTGATCGAGGGGGCGCGCAGATTACTGGCTTGCGCGCCGCGCCTCAAGTGCTCCGTCCTGGAGCGGGGTGATGCAAACTTGTGCGTTTGGTCAGTTTCTTAGAAGTGTACTTTGATCAGGGCACTGGCGACGCTCTGGTTGCTGTCCAGGTTGCCGCGGCTGTCGATGCCGTACTTGTCCTTCCAGTAGCTGTATTCAAAGCCCACGTACAGCTGCTTGGCGCCCAGGTTCAGCGCCTTGCCCAGGTCGTATTTGACCTGCGGGTTGAAGTGCAGGTTGGCGTGGTAGGTGCCACGGCGGGTCTGGTCGTTGTCGGTGACCCAGTCCATGTAACCGTCGATCAGAATGTCAGATCGGCCCACGGGGATGGTGTAGGACCAGCCGGGGGTAATCTGCCAGACGTTGTCACCGGGGCGGCTGCCTTCGGTGTTGCGCACGTAGAAGTTCAGGGTGAAATAGTTGAAGCCAGGGATGTCGAGGTCGAAGCCGGGGCCGATCAGGTAGGCGGCGTTGTCGCCTTCGCCGCGCTCGTAGGTCATGGCCAGGAGTACGTCCTTGACCGGGCCGAAGGCCAGTTTTTTATCGAAGATCTTGCCGAACGACAGGCGCGGGCTGAACTCGCCGTAGTAGGTAGTCACGCCTTTGCTGGCGTCGGCCTTGCCGTTGTAGAAGATCTTGTCGACGAACATGAAGGTGTCGCCGTACTTCCATTTGTTGGCGTGCTCGAAGGTAATGGTCTGCTGGATATCAGGGTTGACCTTGAAGTCCTTGCCGTACAGGTAGGTCAGGCTTTCGCCGTGCCATTGCAGCCATTCGCCTGCATGCGAGGGGAGGGTGGCCAGCAGGCTGCTGCCCAACAACAGGGACGTGGTGATGCGCTTCATGTTGTGATTCCCGGACTTATTGTTTTTGTTGGCGGTTTTTTTGGCGCGCAGGCGCCCCGGGCGGCCCATTCCGGCGGGCCGACGGTATAGCGGTTACGGCTTGTGTGAACGCGGAGCGGCAACGCGCCGCCCCGCTTGGCTCAATGTTGGTGACAAGCGTCGTTGTGCACCGCGCGGTCAGCACCGCCAAGGATGTTGAACAGTACGTTCAACACCAGGGCACTGACCGTGGCCATGGCGATACCACTGTGGGTGATGGGTTCCATCCACTGTGGCATCTGGGCAAAGAACTCCGGGCGCACCACGGGGATCAACCCGAAGCCGACGCTCACCGCCACCAGCAACTGGTTGCGGCGGTCGCCGATGTCCGCTTCCTGAAGGATCTTGATCCCGGTGGCGGTGACCATGCCGAACATGGCAATGGATGCGCCGCCCAATACAGCGGGTGGAATCGAGGCAATCAGGAAGGCCGCCTTGGGCAGCAGGCTGAGCACAATCAGCAGTGCGCCAGCCACGATGGTGACAAAGCGGCAGCGCACCCCGGTCATCTGCACCAGGCCGATGTTCTGGGCGAACGAGGAGTGGGTGAAGGTGTTGAAGAAGCCGGCGATGAACGACGCACCGGCATCGCACAACAGGCCGCGCCGCAGCATCCCCGGGGTAACTTCACGATCGGTCACCTTGCCCAGGGCCAGGAACATGCCCGTGGACTCGACGAAGATGATCACCACCACCAGGCACATCGACAGGATCGGCGCCAGGCTGAAGGTTGGCATGCCGAAGTGCAGTGGAGTGACCACTTGCACCCACGGCGCTTCGTTCAGACCGGTCAGGTCGACCATGCCGATGGAGCCGGCCAGGATGTAGCCCAGGCCCATGCCCACCAGTACCGACACGTTGACCCAGAAGCCGCGCATGAAGCGGTTGATCAACAGAATCACGGCCAGCACCAGGCTGGCCACCAACAGGTAGATGGGTGCGCCGAAGTTTTCCGCGGCTTCCCCACCACCGGCCCAGTTGACCGCCACCGGGAACAGCGACAGGCCAATAGAGGTGATCACCGTACCGGTGACCAGCGGCGGGAAGAAGCGTACGACCTTGGACATGAACGGCGCAATCAGCATGCCGAAGAAGCCGGCAGCGATGGTCGCGCCGAAGATCCCCTGCAGGCCCACGCCGGGCATGCCGGCCATGGCCACCATGCTGCCGACGGCAGCGAAACTGGCACCCATCATCACCGGCATGCGGATGCCCACCGGGCCGATACCGAACGACTGGATGATGGTGGCGACGCCAGCGACCAGCAGGTCGGCGTTGATCAGGAAAGCGACTTCTTCACGGGACAACCCGGCAGCCTGGCCGATGATGAGCGGCACGGCGATGGCGCCGCCGTACATCAGCAGAACGTGTTGCAGGCCAACCAGGATCAGTTGGAACAAGGGCAAGGGTTCGCGCGGCGGCGCAATGGGGATGTACGCCTTGCGTGACTCGGACATGCAGCACCTCGAGTTTTGTTTTTATTCTCGGATCCAAGCGGCAGGTTTCAGGCGGCAAGCTTCCAGAAGAAGCTCGGGGTTCCCGCGGTGAAGCCTGGCGCTCGATGCTTGCTTGTTGCGTAACACATGGAGCTTGAGGCCGGGGCTGCCGGCCTCTTCGCGGGCGCGCCCGCTCCCACAGGGAACAGTGATTCCCTTGGGAGCGGGTTGGCTAGCGAGGTGCTATCAGTTGACCTGGGCGCCTTTGGCGATCCAGTCGCCGACGAGCTTGCGCTCTTCGGTGGTCATCTGGGTGATGTTGCCCAGCGGCATGATCTGGCTGGCAACCGCTTGCGCCTGAATGCGCGCGGCTTGGGCCTGGATCTGCTGCGGGGTGTCGAACATCACGCCGGCAGGGGCGGCGCTGAACAGTGGGCTGGTCGGCTTGGACGAGTGGCACACGGTGCAGCGTTCCTGGATGACATTGTGGATCTTGTCGAAGTCACCACCCCCGGCCTGTGCGGCGGCCTGAGCCGGTGCTTCGGCAGGTGCAGCAGGTGCAGCAGCAGCCTTGGCGGCGTCTTCGGCGCGCTGCTCGGCAGCGGTCTTGCCACCTACAGCGGTAGCGGGCAGTGGCTGGTACTCGATCTTCGCTGCGGCTTGCTCTGGGCTTACAGCCATCGGTTTCGGACCGGTGACGTAGGCCAGGCAGATCATCGCCAGGGCACCGACCGGCAGGGTCCAGGCGTACTTGTTGCTGTCGTGGCGGGTGTTGAAGTAGTGGCGGATCAGAACCGCGGCTACTGCGATACCCGCCAGGATCAGCCAGTTGTACTGGCTACCGTAGGTGCTCGGGAAATGGTTGCTGATCATGATGAACAGCACCGGCAGGGTGAAGTAGTTGTTGTGGCGCGAGCGCAGCAGGCCCTTGGCCGGCAGTACCGGGTCGGGCGTCTGGTTGTTCTCGATCGCCGCCACCAGCTGGCGCTGGGCCGGCATGATGATGCGGAACACGTTGCCGACCATGATGGTGCCAATGATCGCGCCGGTGTGCAGGTACGCACCACGGCCGCTGAACACCAGGCTGAAGCCCCAGCAGGCAGCAATGATCAGCACGAACAGCACACCACCGAGCAGCGCTGGCTTCTTGCCCAGGGGCGAGTCGCACAGGAAGTCATAGATGAACCAGCCAGCGATCAGCGAACCGATACCGATAGCCACGCCTTCGGCACCGCTCAGGGTGCTGCCAGGGGCCAGCAGGTACAGGGTCGGGTTCCAGTAGAACACCACGCACAGCAGGGCGATACCGGACATCCAGGTGAAGTAGGCTTCCCATTTGAACCAGTGCAGGTTCTCGGGCATTTTCGGGGGTGCGAGCTTGTATTTCTCCAGGTGGTAGATACCACCGCCGTGAATCGCCCAGAGATCACCCGACAACCCATCGCGCGGGTTGCTTCGGTTCAGGTGGTTCTCCAGCCAGACGAAGTAGAACGATGCACCGATCCAGGCGACACCGGTGATCATGTGAACCCAGCGAATGCTCAGGTTCAGCCATTCGTGAAGGTGTGCTTCCACAGTATGTACCTCTGCCGATCACCGTGAACGATGATCGACCTTTTCTTATTGGTGGGGATTGAGGATCAGCATCTGTTCCTCGGTGAAGTAATGCTCATCGCAGTTGTTGCCAGAACCACTGCGATCAACCACCAGGAAGTCATCCCGCTTTTCGATCGTCAGCACCGGGTGGTGCCACACGCCGCGATGGTAATTGATGCCCTGCCTGCCATTACTGCGGAAGGCGCGGACTAAGCCTGATACAGGTGCATCGCCAACGGGCGCGACCACGATCAGAAAGGGGTTGCCGAGCAGAGGGATGAAAGCCTGGCTGCCCAGCGGATGGCGTTCCAGCATGCGTACGGTCAGCGGCATTTCCAGCGCGTCGGCGCGGAAGATGCTGATGATCGCCTTGTCTTCAGGCTCGGCGGTTTCGACCGTGGCGAGCTTGTGAAAGCGCATGGTCGAGCCGTTGTTGATCATGAAGTGGTCGCTGCCGTCGGTTTCGATCACGTCTCCGAATTGGGCGAAGGCTTCTTTGGTCAGGGGCTCGATCATCAGGGTGCGCATGCGGGTCTCTCTTATATGTTCGTTGTACTGAAAAAGGTTCGGCTGTTGCTTACAGCTGCAGCAGGCGGAACAGGGCGATCAGGTTGATCTGCGCCAGGGCTTCCTTGAACTCGGCATCCACATCGTTGTGGATGCGCTTTTCGAAGGAGGCGAGGATCTGGTGCCGGTTGCTGCCCTTCACCGCCATGATGAACGGGAACTGGAACTTGGCTTTGTAGGCGTCGTTCAGCTCGGTGAAGCGAGCGAACTCTTCGGCGGTGCATTGGTGAATGCCGGCGCCGGCCTGTTCGTTGGTGCTCGATTCGGTCAGTTCGCCCTGGACGGCGGCTTTGCCGGCCAGGTCCGGGTGGGCGTTGATCAGCGCCAGTTGGTCGGCGTGGTTGGCGCTGAGCAGGATGTCGCTCATGCGCTGGTGCAGCGCCTCGATCTCGTCCAGTTCGCCCAGTTGGCCCAGGTCATAGGCCTTTTCGGCCACCCACGGCGAGTGCTCGTAGATGTCGGCGAAGGCGTTGACGAAGGCGTCGCGGCCCAGGGCGGATGGCTTGAGGGTGTTGAAGGCGGTCATCAGGCGTTCTCTTTCTTGTACGGGTGGGTGGTGTGCCAGTGGCGGGCGATGTCTGCGCGACGGGCGAACCAGACCTGGTCATGGCTTTTTGCGTAATCGACAAAGCGCTTCAGTGCGGCCAGGCGTGCCGGGCGGCCAACCAGGCGGCAGTGCAGGCCGATGGAGAGCATTTTCGGCGCTTCGGCGCCTTCGGCGTACAGCACATCGAAGGCGTCCTTCAGGTACTGGAAGAACTGCTCACCGCAGTTGAACCCCTGCACCTGGGTGAAGCGCATGTCGTTGGTGTCCAGGGTGTACGGGATCACCAGGTGCGGCTTGCCGGTAGGGTTGTTCGGCTCCCAGTAGGGCAGGTCGTCATCGTAGGTGTCGCTGTCGTACAAGAAACCGCCTTCTTCCATGACCAGGCGGCGGGTGTTCGGGCCGGTGCGGCCGGTGTACCAGCCCACGGGGCGCTCGCCGGTGAGTTCGGTGAGGATGCGGATGGCTTCGAGCATGTGCTCGCGCTCCTGGGCCTCGTCCATGTTCTGGTAGTCGATCCAGCGGTAGCCGTGGCTGCAGATCTCGTGGCCGGCTTCGACCATGGCACGGATCACGTCAGGGTGGCGCTGGGCGGCCATGGCCACGGCGAACACAGTCAGTGGCACGCCGCTGTCCTTGAACAGCTTCAGCAGGCGCCACACGCCGGCACGGCTGCCGTATTCGTACAGCGACTCCATGCTCATGTTGCGCTGGCCCTGCAACGGCTGGGCAGCGACCATTTCGGACAGGAAGGCTTCGGACTCTTTGTCACCGTGCAGGATGTTGCGTTCGCCGCCTTCTTCGTAATTGAGAACGAAAGACAGCGCGATGCGAGCGTTGCCCGGCCATTGCGGGTGAGGAGGGTTGTTGCCGTAACCGATCAGGTCGCGAGGGTAGTCAGCGCTCACTGCAGTCTTCCTTCTTGTGCGTTTGTGCGGGTGGTGGGCGGGCCGCGTCGGGATGTCGCACCACCGGATGGGCTGATTGTATACAACTTCTGAAATCTTTTGTAAGCCTGTTTTTCCGCATTTCTTCCCTTTTGTCGCTTCGCCGCGACCGGGAAATACAGTGCAAGAAACCTGCCTGATTGGTCAGCTAATGACATTGGGGTCGTTACAGTGCCTGTATTTGCGACCGATGGGTCGTTTGCGGACAAGAAACACCGGGTACGACGGATGGGTACAAAAAATTGTGTACAATTTTGCGATGAAATGTCTTAATGGCGTCATTCCCGCCTGCCGCAGGCCCTGCTTGGGTGCGCTGGCTGAGTATTTCTTGCCCACAGATTGAACAAGAGGCGACACGCAATGGGACGTTTGACCACACACGTACTGGATGCCGCGCATGGCTGCCCGGGCAGCTCGATCAAGGTCGAGTTGTACCGTGTCGAAGGCCAGCAGCTGGAGCTGGTGAACACCGCCCTGACCAACAGCGATGGCCGCGTCGACGCGCCGTTGCTGCAGGGTGACGATTACCGTTCCGGCGTTTACCAATTGCAGTTCAGCGCGGGTGATTACTACCGCGCCCGTGGCGTGCAACTGCCGGCCCAGGCGTTTCTGGATGTTGTAGTGCTGCGCTTTGGCATCGACGAGCAGCAGGAGCACTACCACGTGCCGCTGCTGATCTCGCCGTACAGCTATTCGACCTATCGTGGAAGCTAGTTGGTCGCTAGAAGAATCTTCGTAGGTCCTTTGGCCCGCTCTCACACTGGCGGGCTTTTTTTCGTCTGTTGTTTATATAACCTTAGATGGAATCAGCTGTGTGACTGACATTTTTGTCAGTAGTCACTCATAGCGTCGTGCTGCATGATCAGGTTTCGTGTGACACTTGAGGAGCCTGGCTGATGAGCATAAGAAATGTATATTCGCCCTATGGTTACCGAGGCACCCAGCCGGCGACCACTGGAGCATTAGGTTTCAATGGCCAGTTTTTTCATGCTGAACTGGGATGTTACGCGCTCGGAAACGGGCATCGAATATATAACCCCCGCATGATGCGATTCATCAGTCCAGATGCCTATAGTCCTTTCCTCAAGGGTGGCATCAATTCCTATATCTACTGCCTGAACGACCCTGTCAATGGACATGACCCCAGTGGGAAATGGACAATTTTCAAGAATTTACGACCCAGAGCGCTGACCGCCGCTCGTGCGATGAAAGATTCAATGTTCCCAGCTCAGGGCGCTACGCTTAAGAACAATGGGGCCGTGAATCTTGCGGATGAAGTGCTGCGATCGAGGTTGGCAATAAAGGCTGCCTCTGTCGATTACACGGTAGTCGCCAGCAAAAATACACTAAACTTACTCGACTGGAAGCAGACTCACAAATACGTACTGACGGAAAATAATGAATTCGCAATCTTTAGCGCCGATTCTGATGCAAACCTGCCTACTCACGCTAGCCTTGCAGAACGTTTAGGGCTTGCTGCAAGCGATTCAGTCATAAGCGCAGGGTATATCAGCCGAAGAGATGGTGAGTTTCATATCGATAACTTTTCTGGCCACTATCAGCCCCCTCCCCAGCGCTTGCATGTCGCAGAACAATACTTGGGCACACTCGGAATTAAAGTGAAGCTCGTGCGAGTTGACTCAGGTTTCAGCTTCTAAAAAGCATTTTGCTGCGCGTCGTCGCTTGTGCCATCTTGCCCACCAAGCGACCACAGTTGGGAAGTTGACAAGGGGCGCCGAAGCGCCCTTTGTCAAGGTGAGGGGTTTACAGGAACACAAACTTGGCAATAAAGATCGCGCACAGCACCCACAGGCTGGCGGAGATTTCCTTGTATTTGCCAGTACCTGCCTTCAACGCCACATAGCTGATGAAGCCCAGGGCAATACCATCAGCCACCGAGAAGGTCAGCGGCATCATGATCACCGTGACAATCGCCGGAATGCTGTCGGTGGCTTCGTCCCAGTGGATGTGCGCCATGCTGCCCATCATCAACATTGCCACGTAGATCAGCGCGCCGGCGGTCGCGTAGGCAGGAATCATCCCGGCCAGCGGTGCAAAGAACATCGCCGCAACGAATAGCAGGCCAACCACCACCGCTGTCAGACCAGTACGACCACCGGCAGCGACACCGGCAGCGCTTTCTACATAGCTGGTCACTGGCGGGACACCCACCACTGCCCCGAATACGCTCGAAGCACTGTCAGCCTTCAACGCCCGTGACAGATTTTCAATGCGGCCATCCGGTGCCACCAGGTTGGCCCGCTGCGCCACGCCCATCAGCGTGCCAGCGGTGTCGAACATGTGCACGAACAGGAACGCCAGCACCACGCTGATCATGCTGACGTTGAACACGCCAGCCACATCCATGGCCATCCAGGTCGGTGCCAGGCTTGGCGGCATCGACATCACCCCGCCAAACTTGACCAGCCCCAGGCCCCAGCCGGCCAGGGTAACGCCGATGATGCTGATCAGGATGGCGCCAAACACCCGCTTGTAGCTGAGGATGGCGATCAGCAGGAAGCACACCGCTGCCAGCAGCGGCCCCGGCTCATGCAGCGAGCCCAGCTTGATCAGGGTGGCGGGGCTGTCGACGATGATGCCTGCCGTTTTCAGGCCGATCAGCCCGAGAAACAATCCGACGCCGGCCCCCATGGCATGGCGCAGGCTGACCGGGATGCTGTTGAGCAACCATTCGCGCACTTTCGACAAGGTCAGGAGCATGAACAGCACGCCCGAGACGAACACCGCCCCCAGCGCCGTTTCCCAGTTGTAGCCCATGGTGCCGACCACGGTGTAGGTGAAGAACGCGTTAAGCCCCATGCCCGGCGCCAGGCCCACCGGCCAGTTGGCGTACAGGCCCATCAGCAGGCAACCCAGCGCGGCGGCGATGCAGGTGGCGACGAAGGCGGCACCATGGTCGATGCCGGCGTCGGCCATGATGTTGGGGTTGACGAAGATGATGTAGGCCATGGTGATGAAGGTGGTCACCCCGGCAATCAGCTCGGTTTTGACGGTGCTGCCGTGTTGCTTGAGTTTGAAAATCCGCTCCAGCCAGCTCGTTTCGAGCGGTGGGGCAAGATCCAGCGTAGGGGCTTCGGATTTGCGGCTTTCCACAGCGGGTACTCCTCAAGTCTTTCTTGTTGTTATGGAGCCATTCCTGAGCAATGCACTTGGCGGCTCCGTGAGGGAAGGCAGACGTCTGACCGTTTTGTTGACTCATGGGTCAAGAAGTTGCTCGGTGGATTATGCTTTTGTGTACAAAGAATGCAAATAATGTTTTATGTTTTGTGTGCGCAATGCGTCGTACAACGGCTATATAGGTAAAACGCCTCCTGCGGAATCGCCTCAGCCTGTGTACAATGGCGCCATACTTTCTCTTCGTGCCTCGAGAGCCCATGAACGAACAGCTGCAACCTCTGAAAAAACCTGCACGTGTCGGCAAGGCCGGCCGCAGCGGTACCCAGGACGACATCGTCTACGCGCACATTTTCGAGGCGATCCTCGAGCAGCGTCTGGCACCGGGCACCAAGTTGAGCGAGGAAGCGCTGGGCGAAATCTTTGGCGTCAGCCGCACCATCATCCGCCGCGCCCTGTCGCGCCTGGCCCACGAAAGCGTGGTGCTGCTGCGGCCGAACCGCGGTGCGGTAGTGGCCAGCCCGACGGTGGAAGAGGCGCGCCAGGTGTTCTTCTCGCGGCGCATGGTGGAGCGGGCCATTACCGAACTGGCCGTGCAGCACGCCACCCTGGATCAGCTGAATGAGCTGCGGCAGATGGTGCGCGAGGAGCGCGACAGCTTCTCGCGTGGCGACCGTGGCGCCGGCATTCGCCTTTCCGGCGAGTTCCACCTCAAGCTGGCCGAGGCAGCGGGCAATGCACCGCTGGTGAGCTTCCAGCGCAGCCTGGTGTCGCAAACCTCGCTGATCATTGCCCAGTACGAAACCGGCACCCGCTCGCACTGCTCGTATGACGAGCACATGCAGCTGATCGATGCCATCGAGGCGCGTGATGCCGAGCAGGCGGTGAGCCTGATGATGCACCACATGGACCACATCGACAGCAAGCTGAACCTGGACGAGGAAAGCGCCTCGGACGACCTGCATGCAGTGTTCTCGCATTTGCTGAAAAAGCCCAAGGCTTCCGCCAAGGGTTGATCGTTTGCCTGGGGAGCCTCGGCGCTTCAGGCATACACCGTCCCTGTAGGAGCGGCCTTGTGTCGCGATGGGCTGCGAAGCAGCCCCAGCAATATTTGCATCAGCGCTGAAACCTTGGGGCTGCTGCGCAGCCCATCGCGACACAAGGCCGCTCCTACAGGGGCCGTGCAGGTTTCTGGCTCTTCGCTGGCCATTAACCAAACGTCTGCTAAATTCTTGTGGGCAAACCTTCATCAAGCAGTTGGGCTTGCGCATCCATTGCGTTCCACTACTTGTTGAGGAAAGGTCCATGACCATGTCTCTGGGTAAACGAATGGGTGCCGAGCTGATCGGCACCTTCTGGTTAGTGCTTGGCGGCTGTGGCAGTGCGGTACTCGCAGCCAGTTCCCCTGTTGGCATCGGTGTTCTCGGTGTCGCTTTCGCCTTCGGCCTCACGGTCCTCACCATGGCCTTCGCCATCGGCCATATCTCTGGCTGCCACCTCAACCCTGCCGTGTCGTTCGGGTTGGTGGTAGGCGGGCGCTTTCCGGCCAAAGAGCTGTTGCCCTACGTGATCGCACAAGTGATCGGCGCCATCCTGGCTGCGGGCGTGATCTATCTCATCGCCAGCGGCAAGGCCGGTTTCGAACTGTCTTCGGGGCTGGCTTCGAACGGCTACGCCGACCATTCCCCCGGCGGCTACACGCTGGGGGCGGGCTTTATCAGTGAAGTGGTGATGACCGCCATGTTCCTGGTGGTCATCATGGGCGCCACGGACTCCCGTGCGCCGGCAGGCTTTGCACCCATCGCCATCGGTCTGGCCCTGACCCTGATCCACCTGATCTCCATTCCGGTGACCAATACTTCGGTCAACCCCGCGCGTAGCACGGGGCCGGCCTTGTTCGTCGGTGGCTGGGCCATACAGCAGCTGTGGCTGTTCTGGGTGGCGCCGCTGATCGGTGCTGCAATCGGCGGCGCGCTCTACCGGGCGCTTGCCAAAGAACCTTAGCGCTGGTGCACGCAACGCCCGGCAGCGTAGGTTTCGCGCACGGTGCGGTCGTCGCCCAGGGTGGTGAGCACGAACAGGGTTTCTTCGATGCTGTTGGACTGCTGAATGCGGTAGTCCAGCAGCGGCGTGGCCTTGTAGTCCAGCACCACGAAGTCGGCATCGTTGCCGGGGCGCAGGCTGCCGATGCGGTCGTCCAGGCGCAGCGCACGGGCACCGCCCAGGGTGGCCAGGTACAGCGACTTGTACGGATGCAGGCGCGCGCCTTGCAGCTGCATCACCTTGTACGCCTCGTTCAGGGTGTTGAGCAGCGAGAAACTGGTGCCGGCGCCAACGTCGGTGCCCAGGCCCACATTGACCTTGAAGCGCTCCGCCTGTGGCAGGTTGAACAGGCCGCTGCCGAGGAACAGGTTGGAGGTGGGGCAGAAGGCCACGGCCGAGCCGGTTTCTGCCAGGCGCTGGCATTCTTCGTCGCACAAGTGCACGCCGTGGGCGAAGACCGAGCGCTCGCCCAGCAGCTCGAAGTGGTCGTAGACGTCCAGGTAACCCTTCTGCTCGGGGAACAGCGACTTGACCCAGTCGATTTCCTTCAGGTTTTCCGACAGGTGCGTGTGCATGTACACGCCTGGGTGTTCCTTGAGCAGTTGGCCAGCCAAGGTCAGCTGTTCAGGCGTGCTGGTTGGGGCGAAGCGCGGGGTAACCGCGTAATGCAGGCGGCCCTTGCCATGCCAGCGCTCGATCAGCGCCTTGCTTTCGGCATAGCCGGATTCGGCGGTGTCGGTCAGGTAGTCCGGGGCGTTGCGGTCCATCATCACCTTGCCGGCGATCAGGCGCAGGTCCAGGCGCTCGGCCTCTTCGAACAGGGCATTGACCGATTCCGGGTGCACGCTGCCGAACACCAGCGCGGTGGTGGTGCCGTTGCGCAGCAGTTCCTTGAGGAAAATCTTCGCCACCTGGTCGGCGTGGTCTTTGTCGGCGAACTGCTTCTCGCATGGGAAGGTGTAGGTGTTCAGCCAGTCCAGTAGTTGCTCGCCGTAGGAGCCGATCATGCCGGTTTGCGGGAAGTGGATGTGGGTGTCGATAAAGCCCGGGGTGATCAGCGCGTCCTGGTAATGCTCCACCGGGATGCCGGCGTCCAGCGTCGGCAGCAGCTCGCTGGCGTGGCCAACGGCACTGATGCGGCCGTCGTCGACCACCAGCAGGCCGTCTTCAAAGTACTCATGGGATGCCTCCAGGCCCACCTCGGCCGGGTCGGCGATGCTGTGCAGGATGGCGGCACGGTAGGCTTTGCGGGTAACGGTCATAACACACTCGTCAAATGGCTTGGCTGCGCCGGGAGGGCGGCAGCAACTGGGCAATGGGGCCGGCATTGGCGGCAGCGTCGTGCTGGCCGAAGCAGGCGTTGTAGGTGGCGATGATTTCGCCGGCGATGGACACGGCGATCTCGATGGGTAGCTTGCCCTTTACCTCTGGCAGGCCCATCGGGCAGCGCATGCGCGCCAGCACGGCATCGTCGTAGCCACGCTCGCGCAAGCGGTGCTCGAACTTGACCCGTTTGGTTTTCGAGCCGATCAGGCCGAACCAGGTGAAGTCGTTGCGCTTGAGAATGGCGGCGGTCAGTTCCAGGTCGAGCTGGTGGTTGTGGGTCATGACGATGCAGTAGCAGCCTGGCGGCAGCTCTGCGACTTCGTCGACCGGCTCCTCACTGACGACCTTGGTCACCCCGTTGGGGATGAGTTCGGGGAATTCCTGTTCACGCGAGTCGATCCAGCGCACCCGGCAGGGCAGCGCGGCGAGCAAGGGTACCAGAGCCCGGCCGACATGGCCCGCGCCGAACACGGCGATCTGCGCCTGCACGGCGGCCATCGGTTCGAACAACAATACGGTGACACCGCCGCAGCACTGGCCCAGGCTGGCGCCAAGGCTGAAGCGCTCCAGGTGCGGTGTTGTGCGCTGCTCTTCGAGCATTTGCCGGGCGATGTGCAGGGCCTTGTATTCCAGGTGGCCGCCGCCGATGGTGTCGAACAGGCCGCTGGCGCTGACCACCATCTTTGAGCCTGCGTTGCGCGGGGTCGAGCCGCGCTCTTCGATGATGGTCACCAGTACGCAGGCTTCGCCGCGTGACTGGTGGTCGGCGAGGGCGTTGATCCATTGGTGCATGTTTGAACCTCTCTCAACAGCGCCGCAGTTCCTGTAGGAGCGGCCTTGTGTCGCGATAGGGCTGCGCAGCAGCCCCAGAAATCTTCGCTGCGGCATAGATCCTGGGGTCGCTTCGCGACCCTATCGCGACGCAAGGCCGCTCCTACAGTGGCCATGCGTGGTCAGTGGGTGACGGTTTCCAGTTCCTGTTCGGCAGGTTGCGCGGCAGCCACCGCCTTGCGCATCTGCTCGCAGCCCCACAGCACCCGCTCCGGTGTTGCCGGTGCGTCAATGTTCGGCTGTACCCGGTAATCGGCAATGCTCGCCACCGCATCCTTGATCGCGCACCAGGCGGCGATGCCAAGCATGAACGGTGGCTCGCCCACGGCCTTGGAGTGGAACACCGTGTCTTCCGGGTTCTTGCGGTTTTCCACCAGCTTCACCCGCAAATCCAGCGGCATGTCGGCTACCGCCGGGATCTTGTAGCTGGCCGGGCCATTGGTCATCAGCTTGCCCTTGGCGTTCCACACCAACTCTTCGGTGGTTAGCCAGCCCATGCCCTGGATGAAGCCGCCTTCCACCTGGCCGATGTCGATGGCCGGGTTCAGCGAATCGCCCACGTCGTGCAGGATATCGGCACGCAGCATCTTGTATTCGCCGGTCAGGGTATCGACGATCACTTCCACGCAGGCGGCGCCAAAGGCGAAGTAGTAGAACGGTCGGCCACGTGCCTGGCTGCGGTCGTAGTAGATTTTTGGCGTGCGGTAGAAGCCGGTGCTGGACAGCGACACCTGGGCGAAGTAAGCCAGCTGCACCAGTTGCTCGAAGCTGACGATCTGGTCGCGCACGCGTACATGGCCATTGCGGAACTCGACGTCTTCTTCGGTGACGTTGTAGTGCCGTGCGGCGAACTCGGTGAGGCGGTTCTTGAGGATTTCAGCAGCGTTCTGCGCCGCCTTGCCGTTCAGGTCGGCGCCGCTGGAAGCAGCGGTCGGCGAAGTGTTGGGCACCTTGTCGGTGTTGGTGGCGGTGATCTGGATACGGCTGAAATCGACCTGGAACACTTCGGCCACCACCTGCGCCACCTTGGTGTTCAGGCCCTGGCCCATCTCGGTGCCGCCGTGGTTCAGGTGGATGCTGCCGTCGGTATAAATGTGGATCAGTGCACCGGCCTGGTTGAGGAAGGTGGCGGTGAACGAGATGCCGAACTTGACCGGCGTCAGCGCCAGGCCCTTTTTCAGTACCGGGCTGTTGGCATTGAAGCGGCGGATCGACTCACGGCGCTCGGCGTAGTCGCTGCTGGCTTCCAGGTCGGCGGTCATCTCTTCGAGCATGTTGTGCTCGACGGTCTGGTAGTAGTGGGTGACGTTACGCTCGGTCTTGCCGTAGTAGTTGGCCTTGCGCACGGCCAGCGGGTCGCGGCCCAGGTGACGGGCGATATGGTCCATCACCTGCTCGATGGCAACCATGCCCTGCGGGCCGCCAAAGCCGCGGTAAGCCGTGTTGGAGGCGGTGTTGGTCTTGCAGCGGTGGCCGTGCACGGTGGCATCGCCCAGGTAGTAGGCGTTGTCGGAGTGGAACATGGCGCGGTCGACGATCGAGCCGGACAGGTCGGGCGAGTAGCCGCAGTTGCCGGCCAGGTCGAAGTTGATGCCGTGCAGGCGACCGTTGTCGTCAAAGCCCACGTCGTACTCGACGTAGAACGGGTGCCGCTTGCCGGTCATGGTCATGTCTTCGACCCGCGGCAGGCGCATCTTGGTCGGTTGGCCAGTCAGGCGTGCCACCACTGCGCACAGGCATGCCGGGCTGGCGGCTTGGGTTTCCTTGCCGCCAAAACCGCCACCCATGCGGCGCATGTCCAGCACCACCTTGTTCATCGGCACGTCGAGCACTTCTGCGACCAGTTTCTGCACTTCGGTAGGGTTCTGCGTAGAGCAGTAGACGATCATGCCGCCGTCTTCGGTGGGCATCACCGAGGAAATCTGCGTTTCCAGGTAGAAGTGTTCCTGGCCGCCGATGTGCAGGGTGCCCTGAATACGGTGCGGGGCGCTCGCCAGGGCAGTCGCGGAATCACCGCGCTGGTGGGTGTGGCTGTCGAGCACGAAGTGTTTCTTGCGCAGCGCGTCGACTACATCCAGCACCGGTTCCAGGTCTTCGTATTCCACGATGGCGGCCATGGCCGCACGGCGGGCGGTTTCCAGGTCGCGGGCCGCGACGGCAAGCACCGGCTGGCCGAAGAACTCGACTTTGTCGATGGCCAGCAGCGGGTCGCCGGCCACCACCGGGCCAATGTCTTTCAGGCCGGGGATGTCTTCATGGGTGATGGCGATGCGCACACCCTCGAAGGCATAGCAGGGCGTGGTGTCGATGCGCAGGATGCGCGCATGGGCGCGGTCGGCGGTGCGCGCATACACGTGCAACTGGTTGGGGAATTCCAGGCGGTCGTCAATGTACTGCGCCTCGCCGGATACATGCTTGTCGGCACTGTCGTGCTTGACGCTGCGGCCAACCCCGGTGGTCAGGCCCTGGCTGAACAGTTCGGCCATCTCGGCCTGGCTTTTGGCTACGTGATGGTTAGACATAAGCGGTCACCCGGGTTTCGATATACGGCGTTTGCTGTTCGATGAAGTATTTGCGCAGCAGGTTCTGCGCAGTCAGCAGGCGGTATTCCTTGCTGGCGCGGAAGTCGCTGAGCGGGGTGAAATCTTCGGCCAGGGCCTGGCAGGCGCGCTCGATAGCAGCCTGGTTCCACGGCTTGCCGCGCAGTGCGGCTTCACAGGCGCGGGCGCGTTTGGGGATAGCTGCCATGCCGCCGAAAGCAATGCGCACACCGCTGACCACGCCGTCTTCGATGCTGAGGTTGAAAGCCGCACACACGGCGGAAATGTCGTCGTCCAGGCGCTTGGACACTTTGTAGGCGCGGAACGCCCAGTCGTGGGTAGCGCGCGGCACGATGATCTTCTCGATGAACTCGCTGTCTTGCCGGGCAGTGATGCGGTAGTCGATGAAGTAATCCTCCAGCGCCATGGTGCGCTGGCGCTCGCCTTGGCGCAGGACGATTTGCGCGTCCAGGGCAATCAGCAGGGGTGGCGAGTCACCGATTGGCGACGCGTTGCCGATGTTCCCGCCCAGGGTGCCCTGGTTGCGGATCTGCAGCGAGGCAAAACGGTGCAGCAGGTCGCCGAAGTCCGGGTATTCCTCGTGAAGTGCGCCGTAGCAGTCGGTGAGCGGGGTGGCTGCGCCGATTTCCAGGTGGCTGGCGGTTTTCTCGATGCGCTTGAGTTCGGCCACGTGGCCGACATAGATCATCACCGGCAGGGTTTTGTGGAACTGTGTGACTTCCAGGGCCAGGTCGGTGCCGCCGGCCAGCAGGCGGGCTTCGGGGTGCGAGCTGTACAGGTCGGCCAGGTCGGCCACGGTCAGCGGCACCAGGCAGCGTTTGTCGCCGCTGTTCAGCTCGCCGGTCTGGGTTGGGGCAATGGCCTTCAGGCGGCTGATGGTTTGCGTTTGTTGGGCATCGAACTGGTCGCGGCAGGGCTGGCGGCAGCTTTGCTCGGCGGCGTCGAGGATTGGCCGGTAGCCTGTGCAGCGGCACAGGTTGCCGGCCAGGGCTTCCTGGGCCTGGTGCAGGTCAGGGCCGTTGCTGTTCTTTTGCAGGGCGAACAACGACATCACGAAGCCGGGGGTGCAGAAGCCGCATTGCGAGCCATGGCAATCGGCCATGGCCTGTTGCACGCTGTGCAGTTGGCCTTGGTGCTTGAGGCCTTCGACACTGATCAGTTGCTTGCCGTGCAGCGACGAGACAAACGTCAGGCATGAGTTGAGGCTGCGATAACGCAGGCTGTCGTTGCCCTGTTCGTCCTGGGTCAGTTCGCCGACCACCACGGTGCAGGCGCCGCAGTCACCACTGGCGCAGCCCTCCTTGGTGCCAGGTTTGCCCAGGTGCTCGCGCAGGTACTGCAGCACCGTCATGTTCGGGTCCAGGGCGTGCTCACTGCGCAACTCCTGGTTGACAAGAAACTGGATCACGGGGATAGCCTCGCAATGGTTTTATTGTTGTTGGGCGGACTCTAAGCAACACCTGTCTGGCAGGTCAATATTTTTCTGACTCAAAGGTCAAGAAATTGCTCATGTCCATTCCCGGCCGAACACAATCACCCTGTTCAAAGCATAGATCGCGCCGGGCGCGGGGCTGTCTGGCGGGTCAAATAAACCGGCTTGCCCCTCTGCGCGATTACCGGCCAAGTACGCTACAATCCGCCCCTTGTGCCCAGTTCAATGATTTTGAAGGAAAACCATGACGTTCAAGGCCCCGGACAGCCTCTCCGAGCAGATTGCCGATTACCTGGCCGAACGCATCATCCGCGGCGAGCTGGCGCCAGGCGAGCGTATCCAGGAGCAGAAGGTCACCCTGGCGCTCAACGTCAGCCGCGGCTCGGTGCGCGAAGCGTTGCTCATCCTTGAGCGCCGCCACCTGGTGGCAATCCTGCCGCGCCGGGGCGCCCACGTAACCGAACTGGATGAGCGCAGCGTGCGCAGCCTGTGTTCATTGATGGGCGAGTTCTACATCCTGCTGGGCAACGCGGTTGCGCAAAAATGGCGCACCGAAGCCGACCTGCGCCCGTTTCTGGAGATCCAGCAGCGCTTGCAGCGCGCCCATGACCAACTGGATATCAAGGCCTTTGTCGCCGACAGTTTTGCGGTAATGCGGGCGGCCTATCCGTTTGCCGACAACCCGTTCCTGCAGGAAACCGTGGAAAACCTGCAACCGGCCATGAGCCGTGCCTACTACCTGTCGCTGGACCAGCGCCAGGCCAACATGATCGACTACCTCGACCTTTTCGCCCGCTTGCTCGAGGCCGTGGTCGCCCGCGATTTGCCGCGCATTCGCGAGGTGCTTACCGCCTACGGCCAACGCAGCTGCGAACTGGTGCTGGCGGCGCTGGCCCGAGGCTGACCGATGCGCCTGAAGTGCATTCGCCTGGCCGGGTTCAAGTCGTTCGTCGACCCCACCACGGTCAACTTCCCCAGCAACATGGCGGCCGTGGTCGGCCCCAACGGCTGTGGCAAGTCCAACATCATCGACGCGGTGCGCTGGGTGATGGGCGAGAGTTCGGCGAAGAACCTGCGCGGCGAGTCGATGACCGACGTCATCTTCAACGGCTCCAGCGGCCGCAAGCCAGTCAGCCAGGCCAGCATCGAACTGGTGTTCGACAATAGCGAAACCACCCTGGTTGGCGAGTATGCCGCCTACGCAGAGATCTCGATCCGCCGCAAGGTCACCCGCGACGGGCAGAACAGCTATTACCTCAACGGCACCAAGTGCCGCCGCCGCGACATCACCGATATTTTCCTTGGTACCGGGCTGGGGCCGCGCAGCTATTCGATCATCGAGCAGGGCATGATCTCCAAGCTGATCGAGGCCAAGCCAGAGGAACTGCGCAACTTCATCGAGGAAGCGGCTGGCATTTCCAAGTACAAGGAACGCCGCCGCGAAACCGAGAACCGCATCCGCCGCACCCAGGAAAACCTGGCCCGTCTGACCGACCTGCGCGAAGAGCTGGAGCGCCAGCTGGAGCGCTTGCACCGCCAGGCCCAGGCGGCCGAGAAATACCGTGAGTACAAGGCCCAGGAACGTCAGATGAAGGCGCGCCTGTCGGCCTTGCGCTGGCGTGATCTGGATGAGCGGGTGCGCCAGCGCGAGTCGGTGATTGGCGACCAGGATGTGTCCCATGAGGCGCTGGTGGCCGAGCAGCGCAATGCCGATGCCAGCATCGAGCGCCTGCGCGACGGCCATCACGAACTGTCCGAACGCTTCAATCAGGTGCAGGGCCGCTTCTATTCGGTAGCTGGCGATATTGCCCGGGTCGAGCAGAGCATCCAGCACGGCCAGCAGCGCCTGCGCCAGTTGCAGGACGACTTCAAGGAGGCTGAGCGCACGCGCCAGGAAACCGAATCGCACCTGGGCCACGACCGCACCTTGCTGGCCACCCTTGGCGAAGAGCTGGCCATGCTCGAACCCGAGCAGGAAATGACCCTCGCCGCTGCCGAAGAAGCTGCTGCTGCCCTTGAAGAGGCCGAGTCGGGCATGCACGGCTGGCAGGAACAGTGGGACAACTTCAACAGCCGCTCCGCCGAACCGCGCCGCCAGGCTGAAGTGCAGCAGGCGCGCCTGCAACAGCTGGAAGCCAGCCTGGAACGTCTGGCCGAGCGTCAGCGCAAGCTGGGTGAGGAACGTGAGCAACTGGGTAGCGACCC
Source organism: Pseudomonas sp. NPDC089547 (assembly GCF_050280665.1). Classification (NCBI taxonomy): domain Bacteria; kingdom Pseudomonadati; phylum Pseudomonadota; class Gammaproteobacteria; order Pseudomonadales; family Pseudomonadaceae; genus Pseudomonas; species Pseudomonas sp. NPDC089547. Next base: position 31,968 of record NZ_JBNNVS010000053.1, read on the forward strand.
ACAGGATGCCGCCATGCTCGAACTGGCTGAGCAGCTGGCCAGCAGCGAAATGCTGCTGGAAGACCTGCAACTGTCCGAAGAGCAGGTGGTAGAGCGCCTGGAGGGTGTGCGCGAGCAGCTGCATCAGGCCACCCAGGCACAGCAGCAGGCGCAAGGTGACCTGCAGCGCCTGGGCGGTCGCCTGGCCTCTCTGGAAGCTTTGCAGCAGGCCGCCCTGGAGCCGGGTGCAGGTGCGGCTGACTGGCTGCAAGGCCAGGGTCTGGAGCAAAAGCCGCGGCTGGCTGAAGGCTTGCGGGTGGAGCCGGGCTGGGAGCTGGCTGTGGAAACGGTACTGGGTGCCGACCTGCAAGCCGTGCTGGTGGATGATTTCAATGGCCTCGATTTTGCCGCGCTGGAGCAGGGTGAATTGCGCTTGCTGGTGGCGGGCAGTGCTGGCTCATCGTTGCCCGGCAGCCTGCTGGAGAAGGTCGAAGGCCGCGTCGATCTGGCACCCTGGCTGGGCCAGATCAAACCTGTGGAAGACCTGGGCCAGGCACTGGCGCAACGTGCATCGCTTGGCGTAGGGCAGAGCCTGGTCAGCCGCGATGGCTACTGGGTTGGCCAGCACTTCCTGCGGGTTTGTCGTGGCGGTGAAGCGCAAGGCGGTGTGCTGGCCCGCGGGCAGGAAATCGAGCGCCTGGGCCAGGAGCAACAGGAGCAGGAAGCGGCGCTGGAACAGTTGGAGCAACAGCTACAGGCCCTGCGCGAGCAGCAGTTGGACCAGGAAGAACAGCGCGAACAGCTGCGCCGCCGCAGCCAGGAAGAAAACCGCCTGCACGGCGAGCTCAAGGCCAGCCTTTCGGCCAGCCGTGCCCGCGCCGAACAGGTCGAGCTACGCCGCCGACGCCTGCTGGAAGAACTGGCCGAGCTTGAAGAACAGCGCGCCCTGGAGCATGAGCAACTGGGTGAATCACGCCTGATGCTGCAAGAAGCCCTGGAGCTGATGGCCCAGGACACCGAGCAGCGCGAGCAGTTGATGGCCCGCCGCGACACCCTGCGTGAAAGCCTCGACCGGGTGCGCCAGGATGCCCGCCAGCACAAGGACCACGCCCACCAGTTGGCCGTGCGCCTGGGCTCGCTGCGTGCTCAACACGACTCCACCCGCCAGGCCCTGGAGCGCCTGGAGCAGCAGGCTGCGCGCCTGACCGAACGCCAGGAGCAACTGAGCCTTAACCTGGAGGAGGGCGAGGCGCCGCAGGAAGAACTGCGCCTGAAGCTGGAAGGGCTGCTGGAACTGCGCATGAGCGTCGACGAGGAAATGCGCCTGGCCCGCCTGCACATGGACGAAGCCGACCGCGAACTGCGCGACGCCGAAAAGCGCCGCACCCAGGCCGAACAGCAAGCGTTGGTGTTGCGCGGCCAGCTGGAACAGTTGCGCCTGGAGTGCCAAGGCCTGGATGTGCGACGCAAGACCTTGCAGGAGCAGCTGCTGGCCGACGGCTACGACCTGCAAGGGGTTCTCGCCACCTTGGAGGCCGAGGCCAGCGAGCAGGGTACCGAACAGGAGCTGGAACAGCTTGAAGCGCGTATCCAGCGCCTGGGTGCGATCAACCTGGCGGCCATCGAGGAATACGAACAGCAGTCCGAGCGCAAGCGTTACCTTGACGCACAGGACGCCGACCTCGTCGAAGCGCTGGAGACGCTGGAAAACGTCATCCGCAAGATCGACAAGGAAACCCGCAATCGCTTCAAGGATACCTTTGATCAGATAAATGCCGGATTACAGGCACTTTTCCCAAAAGTTTTCGGTGGCGGCAGCGCTTATCTGGAACTGACGGGCGAAGATCTACTCGATACAGGGGTAACGATCATGGCGCGACCACCGGGCAAGAAGAACAGCACCATCCATCTGCTGTCCGGCGGCGAAAAGGCACTGACCGCGTTGGCGCTGGTGTTTGCCATCTTCAAGTTGAACCCCGCACCGTTCTGCATGCTCGACGAAGTCGATGCGCCGCTGGACGATGCCAACGTCGGGCGTTACGCCCGCCTGGTAAAGGAAATGAGTGAAACGGTGCAGTTCATCTACATCACCCATAACAAGATTGCCATGGAGATGGCGGACCAATTGATGGGGGTGACCATGCATGAACCGGGTTGTTCACGTCTTGTTGCAGTTGATGTGGAGGCGGCCATGGCCATGGTCGACGCGTGATGCGCGACAATGGGGGCACATTCTGTAGCGAAATGCCCCCGCCATGTGCGACAGACGGTGTAAAGTTGTCTTTGGTCGTGCTAGCTTAATGTCACTCGTTTTTTGCGTGGGTAAAACGCCTGTCAGAACATAGAGTTGGCGCCACGTGTTAAAGGGCTTTGAACCCTTTGTTTTCAAGCATATTTTTATAGAGGCACGGGATTACATGGAAATCGGTCTGCGCGAGTGGCTGATCGTCATCGGCATCATTGTCATTGCCGGGATTCTTTTCGACGGCTGGCGCCGCATGCGCGGCGGGAAAGGCAAGTTGAAATTCCGTCTGGATCGCAGCTATTCCAACCTGCCGGACGATGAGGGCGGCGGTGCCGAGGTGCTTGGCCCGTCGCGCGTGCTGGACAACCACAAGGAGCCCGAGCTGGACGAAAGCGACTTGCCGTCGCTCAGCGCTTCCGGGCGTGATCGCGAGCGCGAGCGCGAGCGCGAGCCGAAGCCAGCCAAGGCAGGCAAGCGTGGCAAACGCACCGCCGCCGCTGACGCACAACAGGGCGACCTGAACCTGAGCGCCGAGCCGCGCGAGCCAGACCTGTTCGCCGACAGCGATGACGATTTTGACGCCGACAACAACCGTAGTAACGGTGCGGCACCTGCCAGCAGCAGCGTCAAGGAGCTGCCACCGGCCGAGGAAGTGCTGGTCATCAGCGTGATTTCCCGCGACGAAGGCGGCTTCAAAGGCCCGGCGTTGCTGCAGAACATTCTGGAAAGTGGCCTGCGCTTTGGCGAAATGGACATGAACAGGTACACCATTACTGGCGTCAGGGCCAGGGTGCTGATCAGTACCCGTGGCACCATGTCCAGTGGCGCCAGCCAGTGGCTGAACAGCAGG
>NZ_JBNNVS010000054.1:0-13707 GCF_050280665.1 Pseudomonas sp. NPDC089547
CAACAAAATCAAAAACAAAAACTAAAAAAAGTGGTGAACGGGAGGGGGGCGGCCCCCCCCCCGCGAAAGGGCCGGCGCAGGAAAACCGCTACATCGGCAACATCCGATCCTGAATCACCTCTTTCATCACCAAGGTCGAGCTCAAGCGCTTCACATTGGGAATGCTGGTCAGCTTCTCGTCATACAGCTTCTGAAACGCCGGCAGGTCCTTGGCCACCACATGCAGCAGGTAGTCCGGGTCACCAAACAGCCGCTGCGCCTCGACAATCTGTGGGATCTCGGCCAGTGCCGCTTCAAAGTCCGCCACCGGCTGGCGGGTGACCTCGCGCAGGGTCACGAACACCAGCGCGGCAAAGTTGAGCCCCAGGGCACTCGGCGCCAGGCGTGCGTGATACCCCAGGATCGCCCCGGACTCCTCCAGCGCCTTCAGGCGCCGATGGCAAGGCGACAGGCTGAGCCCCACGCGGTCAGCCAACTCGGTCACCGACAGGCGACCGTCTTTTTGTAGTTCGGCAAGAATCTTTCGATCAGTCCTGTCCATTGAGAAGGATCTTCCAGTAATTGAACCATAACGGGGAGTATACGAAAGAAAATCCCCGGGCGGAATCCGTAATCTTTCGACATCCCAAAGCAGTGGAAAAGGAAGATTCAAGTGGCTATCAGTGTTCTGACGGCGTTCTGGGCCGTGTCGATGCTGTTCGTGATGACCCCAGGGGCAGACTGGGCCTACGCCATTTCGGCGGGCATGCGGGGGCGCTGGGTGATGCCGGCAGTGGCAGGGATGCTGTCGGGGCATTTCCTGGCGACCCTGGTCGTGGCGGCCGGGGTCGGCAGCCTGCTGGCCGGCCACCCGCTGGCGCTTACCCTGTTGACGCTGGCAGGCTGCAGCTACTTGCTGTGGCTGGGCGGTAACCTGTTGCTCAGCCCGGCATTGCCGGAGGCCGGGCAGGGCGGCGTGGGGGAGTCGGGCTCGCGCTGGGCGTTGAAAGGGTTTTGCGTGAGCGGGCTGAACCCGAAAGTGTTCCTGCTGTTCCTGGCCCTGTTGCCGCAGTTCACCGACCCGCAGTCAAGCTGGCCGGTGCCGTTGCAGATCCTGTTGCTGGGCCTGGTGCACTTGTGCAGCTCGCTGGTGATCTATTCGCTGGTCGGCTATGGCGCCAAGGCCGTGCTGAGCACCCGGCCGGGGGCGGCCAGGCTGGTCGGGCGGGTATCCGGGGTGGCCATGATCGCGGTGGCCCTGGGTTTGATTGCGGGGCAAATCAACTGAGTTGACCGGTATCGAACGGCTTCAGATAAACTCGCCGGCACCCCACCGCACAATCAGGATGTGCCCCATGCCCGGAACCACGCAACTGCTCACCTTTGCCCTGATCTGCCTCGGCATGGTCCTGACCCCCGGGCCGAACATGATCTACCTGATTTCCCGCTCGATCTGCCAGGGGCGCAAGGCTGGCTTGATTTCCCTTGGCGGCGTAGCGCTGGGCTTCGTCATCTACATGTTCTGCGCCGCACTGGGCATTACCGCCCTGGTGATGGCTGTGCCTTTCGCCTACGACGCGCTGCGCATCGGTGGCGCGCTGTACCTGCTGTACCTGGCCTGGCAGGCCCTGCGCCCGGGCGGTCGCTCACCGTTCCAGGTCAAGGACCTGCCGGCAGACAGCCCGCGCCGGCTGTTCACCATGGGGTTCGCCACCAGCCTGTTGAACCCCAAGATCGCCGTCATGTACCTGTCGCTGATGCCGCAGTTCATCGAGCCCGGTCACGGTAGTGTACTGGTGCAGTCACTGGTGCTGGGCTCGACGCAAATCGCCATCAGCGTCTCGGTCAATGCATTGATCGCGATCATGGCCGGTTCCATTGCCGTGTTCCTGGCCGGTCGGCCGCTGTGGCAGCAGGTTCAGCGCTGGTTGATGGGCACGGTACTCGCCGGGCTGGCGGTACGTATGTTGGCTGAAGGGCGCCGTTGATCTTGCAGGCGCGCCGCTGGGCTTAGCTGCCCAGCACCTTCTCGAGTATCTGACACACCTGTTCTGCCGAATAGGGCTTTGCCAGAAATGCAAAGCCCTGGTGCCCGCCCTCGGCAATCGCTTCGCTGTAGCCCGAGGTGAGCACGACCGGCAACTGCGGCCGCTGACGCCGCAGTTCACGGGCCAGTGCCAGGCCGCCCATGCCCGGCATCACCACGTCGGAAAACACCGCATCGAAATCACCTGCTGGCCCCGCCAATTGGGCCAGGGCATCTTCGGCTGAGCGCGCATAGCTGATCCGGTAACCGTGGTCTTCAAGGATTTGCGCAGTGAAGTTGCCAAGGTCGGGGTTGTCTTCCACCACCAGTATTCGCCGCTGCTCACCTTGCGCCTGTGCCAGGGTGCTGGCCGGGGTGTCTGCGGTGGGGGCTGCAGATGCTGCTTCCTGGGGCAGGTACAGGGTAAAGGTGGTGCCTTGGCCGGGGGTGCTCTGCACCTGTACATCGCCACCGGACTGCTTGGCGAACCCGAACACCTGTGACAGCCCAAGCCCGGTGCCTTCGCCCGGTGCCTTGGTGGTGAAGAACGGGTCGAAGATACGTTCCAGCAGTTCAGCAGCAATGCCGACCCCGCTGTCACTCACCGAAATCGCCGCGAACGGGCCGGCCTGCGCAGGCTGGCCACGCAGGGTGGGCAGGTGTTGGTCAGCCTGCAAGCGCAGCTGCAACGTGCCTTCACCCGCCATGGCGTCACGGCCATTGAGCATCAGGTTGATCACTGCGGTTTCCAGCTGACTGAGGTCGGCGCGGATGTAGCAGGGTGCGTGTGGCAGCTGCAACTCGACCTGGATACGCGCACCGGTGGCGGTGTCGAGCATGTCGGCCATGGCTTCCAGCCGTGGCCCGGCTTCGAACACGTGCGGGCTCAGGGCCTGGCGGCGGGCGAAGGCCAGCAACTGGCCGGTCAGCTTGGCGCCGCGGTCGACCGTGTCGGACATGGTCTTGAGGTAGCGCTCGCGGCGCTTCTCATCCAGGCTGGGCCGCTGCAGAAAGTGCAATGACGAGCGAATGATGGTCAGCAGGTTGTTGAAGTCGTGGGCTACCCCGCCAGTCAGCTGGCCGATGGCTTCGAGCTTTTGCGTCTGGCGCAGTACGGCCTCGGTGTGCAGCAACTGGGCAGTGCGCTCTTCGACGCGGTGTTCGAGGGTGGCATTGAGTGCTTCCAGCGCCGCCATGGCTTCGCGCACCTCGGCGTTGGCCTGCACCCGCTGGATATGGGCCCAGGAGCGCTCGGTGACTTCGCTGAGCAGGGCTTGGTCGTAATCGGTCCATTCGCGCGGTACGCAGTCATGGATCGCCATCAATGCGGTCAGGCGACCGCCTTTGATCAGTGGCATGCAGATGGTCGCGGCGATGCCGATGGCCTGAAAGGTAGCTGCCTCGTCGGCGGCCAGTTCGCGGAGGTTGTTGTTGATCACCAAGGGCAGGCCGCTGCGTAAACGGCTGAGCGCCAGTTGGCCGAAGTCATGCAGTTGATACTGCCCGACCAGCCGAGGCGAGCCTTCGACCACTGCGTCGCCGCAGATGGTGAAGCCGTCCTCGTCCGGGTCCATCACTGCATACGCGCAGCTGGAGAGGCCCAGGTGCTCCACCAGCATGCGCGTGGTGGTGGCCAGGATCTGGTCCGGGGCAGTAGCTTCGGCCACGGCACGGCCGAGTTGGTCAAGAAAGTTCAGGCGCTGGTTGGTTATTACGCTGGCCGTGGTTTCGGTAACGGTGTCGAGCATGCCAAGCACCTGGCCATCATGGCCGCGGATGGGGCTGTAGCAGAACGTGAAGTAGGCCCTTTCCGGGCCGCCGTTGCGGTCAATGGTCAGCGGGAAGTCTTCGATGTACACCGCCTCGCCAGCCAGCGCGCGGTCGGCCATGCTGCCGATGTCGGCCCAGGCTTCCTGCCACACGTCGCGAAAGGGGATGCCCAGTGCCAGGGGCTTGCGCCCGAGAATTTCGGAGAAGGCATCGTTGTTCAAGGTGAGCAGGTCCGGGCCCCAGAGCACGGCCTGGGGAAAGCGCGAGGCCAGGCACAGGGCCAGGGTGGTTTTCAGGGCGTCTGGCCAGTGTTCGAGCGGGCCCAGGGGCGTTGCGGCCCAGTCGTGGGTGCGGATGCGTTCGGCCATCTGTCCGCCGCCGTCTAGCCATTTTGCCATGTGCTCTGCCGGTCCGTTTGCGTAAGGCTCTCAGGGTGCACCGAGAATAGGCGATTGGCGAGGGGTTTGTGCACGCCTGTGCTGACCTCCGGGCGGGTGACAACGTTTCAGAACTGGTAATCAACCTGGGCCAGCAGCGTTCGCCCTGGCATCGGCTGCAGGAAGGTGTTGGTGGAGCCGGCCAGGCCACTGACGAAATTCAGCTCGTCGGTGACATTGAGCATGCGCACCGTCACCCCCCACTGCGGCTGGCGGTAGTACACGGCCAGGTCAAGGTTGTACTCATCGGGCACTTTCACCGTCTTGCTCAGGTTCAGGTACCAGCTGCTGGTCCACCACCCCGACAGCTCCACGCCAAACCCTGAATCGAAGCGGTAGTCCACATAGCCACCGGCGTTGTATTCAGGAATCTGCACTGCATCGAACTTGCCGGACGGCCGTTGGTTCAGGCTGTTGTTGTCGCCGAACACCGTACCGTTGTCGGGGATGAAACCGGCTGAGGCAAATCCGGCCTGGCTGGTGAATTCGTTGTAGGCACTGATGCGGCTGAGGTTGAGGCCACCGCGCAGGTGCTGGTCCTGGTAGCGCAGGGTAGCCTCCCAGCCTTTGACGATCAGCCGGGCGATGTTGTTGTTGCTGTCCGGCGACTGGTCGCGGGCCTGCTTGTAGGCGGCCAGGGTAAGGAATAGCTGGTCAGGCACGGCCTCCACCTTCAAGCCCACCTCGTGCAACACGCTCAGGCTCTCGAAGGCCAGCGGGTTGAGCTGGTTGGCGCCGGCACCGCTGCCCCAGCCCAGGCCATTGGTGAAGAAGCCGGTGTTCACTGCCAGCGAACGGTCGAAGGTGTAGTAAAGGGTGCTGTTGTCCGTGGGTTTGACGTAGGGGCTGACCTGCACCGAGAACAGCCGGTAGTTGCCCGAGTCCTTGCGTGGGTTGCCGCCGGGCAGCACGAACGGGTTTTCGATGCGGGCATCGATCCAGCTGCGGCTGGCGCCTACGTTCAGGCCCACGCGCTCGCCCAGGCGCAGGTTGTGCTGGCTGAACAGGGTCTTGGTGGTCCAGGTGCTGTCGGCGGTGTAGGGCGCCACCGACTCGGCATACAGGCCATGCCCGGCGGGGTACATGGCCGGTAGGTTGAGCCAGCCGTAGTAGCTGGAAAACTGCGGCACGCCGGGTTGGCCGATCCACGCAGCGTTACCGCCAGCGGGGTTGCGGCCGGCCAGCCCAAGCAGGTCGCCGGGGTTTTTCAAGGTCGGGTCCAGGGTCAGGTCGTAGGCGTTGATGGTGCTGCCAAAGCTGTTGTTGGCGGCGATCGACTCGTTACGCTCGCGGCGGTAGATCAGCCCGGTATTACTGTCGTCAACCAACGTCAGGTCGCCCAGTTGCAGTTGACCACGGGCGCGGAACTCGAAGCGGTTGTCGAAAATGTCGTCCTTGCCCTGTACCTGGAATGCGCCCACCGCGTCGGTGGTGTCGGTGGAGTGCTGATAGAAGGTGCTGTTGGCCAGGGTAATCGCCGGTGTCAGGTCGCCTTCGACACGCAGTTGCGTGGTAAAACGCCGCGAGCGGTTCTCGTCTTGCGAGCGCTGGCCGGTCTGTGACGATAACGAGGTCAGGCCGTTGCCCGCCAGTGACGGGTCGTAGACCCAGCCGCGCAGGCTGCCAGGGTTGGCCTGCGTGTTGGGCGAGGCGCCTTGGAAGCTGCCGTTTACTACCTGGTATTGGCCCTGGGCGTTACGCTGGCGCTGCACCCAGCCCAGCACCTGGGCATCGGCGGCGCCGGAAGACAGCACCGGCGACCACAAGGTGTTGCCGTTCTGTATAACTGGCGTGGCGCGGCCGGCGTAGTACTTGCCATGGTCGACCAGGTCCTGCGTGGCGCGGTTCCAGCCGTGGGTGATGTTGTAGTCGTAGTAGTCGTCGTAGGCGGCGTTCCAGTCCACCCGCAGGTTGTCGTTGCGCCAGGCCAGCGCGCCGTAGAAGGCGTCGAAGTTGTTCTCGACATTGTCGTAGAAGTCCTCCTGGCGCTGGCGGGTGATGCTCACCCGGTAGGCCAGGTTGTCGGTAAGCGGGCCGGTGTTGTCGATACTGAATTTGGTGGCATCGCGCGATTCACCATCGGGTATCCAGCTGCCGATTTCGCCGCTAAGCCTGGTGCGGAAACGGTTGAAGTCGGGCTTCTTGCTCAGGTAGTTGACGTAGCCGCCGCTGCCGCTGACCGAACCGTACGTTACCGAGGACGGCCCGGCAACGATGTCTGCGCCCTCGTAGGCGTTGAAGTTGGCCGGGTGGCGCACGCCATAGGCGCGCTGGCCGTCCTGGAACACTTCGGTGTTCTGCCCGCGCATCTGCGGGGCGATGCCGGCGTTCTGGCCGCCGCCACGGGTGATGCCGGGGGCGTATTTGACCAGGTCGTCGGAACTGCGGATCGGGTCGTTGGCCAATTGTTCTGCGTTGATCTGGGTAACCGAACGCGGGGTGTCGAGCACCTTGGCTTCCAGGCCGCCGTAGATCGAGGCTGGCGGGCGGGTGGGCAGGGTGTCGTCGTCGGGCTGCTCGGCCTGTACGGTGACGGTTTGCAGCTGGGTGTCTTCGGCGTAGGCCAATGACGTGCTGGTGGCCAGGATGGCCAGTGCCAGGGCGCTGGGCTGGAATTTGGGGTGCAGCAAGGTAACGCGGGGCATTGGCCGGGCCTCGTTCAATAGTAGGAATGTGGGAGAAACGAGGGCGCAGCCGCGCCTGCGGTTTGTGTTGTGGGGCTGACACGGTCCCTGTAGGAGCGGCCTTGTGTCGCGATAGGGCCGCACAGCGGCCCCAGGGAGTCAGCGTCGGTGCCCATATTGCTGGGGCCGCTTTGCGGCCCTATCGCGACACAAGGCCGCTCCTACAGAGATTGTGCGATGGCGAGGTCAGGTTTTCAGCCACAGGCTCTCGAACCGCCAGGTGCTGAACAGCGACTGCTCGGCCTGCGCGCCACCCACGCGGGTGCTGACGCTGTCGAGCAAATCGGCAAAGCCCCAGATCAACATGCCACCGCGTTCGTACTGGATACGCTGCGCCTGGTGCACCAGCGCCTTGCGCTTTTCCAGGTCTGGCTGGGCCATGGCGGCGAGAAAGGCCTCGCTGAATTCGGGGTCGTGGAAGTGGGTCTTGTTGGCCACGGCAAACGGCGCATCGGTGTGAATGGCGCTGGCCAGGAACGGCGCGCCGATGCTGCCACCGGTACTCAACGTCCAGTCGTCGCGCTGCGGCCCCTGGAACGTGGCCAGGTCGACCTGGCGTACATTGATTGTTACACCGATGCGTCGGGCCTGTTCGGCCAGCACCAGTGCCGAGGCCAACCCCGGCCCTGGCGTAGTCACCAGTTCCACCTGCAACTGCTCATGGCCGGCCTCGCGCAGCAACTGCGCCGCCCGCTGCGGGTCGTGCGGGCGCGGGCCGAGGCTGTGGTCGAAGGTAGGGTCGAATGGCGCATACAAATCGTTGGCTACCCGGCCTTGGCCATTCAACGCACGGCGCACCAGCTCGTCGCGATCGGCCAGCAGGCGGAACGCCTCCCGTACCCGCGGGTCGTTGAATGGCGCCTTGGCAGTGTTCATGTCGAACGACAACCAGTTGCCACTCACCGACTTCAACAGCCGCAACCGTGGGTCAGCCTGGAGTACTTGCAGGTGCTCGGTGGACATGACATTGGCCATGTCGATCTGCCCCGCGCGCAGTGCCGCCAGGCGGCCTGTCTGGTCTTTGAAGTCGATGATCTCCAGCTCATCGGCATAGGGTTTGTCGGGTTTGTAGTAGTTGTCGAAACGGGTAAAAAGCGAACGCTGGCCCGGTGTGAAGCTTTTCAGCTTGTAAGGCCCGGCACCGACCGGGTTGGTGACCGGGTGGTAGTCCACCGGCACGATGCCGCCGAAGTTGACCCAGGTTTCCGGTAGCGGCAGGTAAATGCGCCCGTTGCGAAAGCCCAGGCGCACGGTGCGGTCATCCAGCCTGTGCAGGTTGTCGCGGTCCACCCAGTGCAGCAGCGCTGCGTAGGGCGAGGCCAGCTGCGGGTCGGTGAGGCGGCGGATGGAGAAAATCAGGTCGTCGGCGGCGATGGTCTTGCCGTGGTGGAATTCCAGCCCGGGCTTCAGGCGCAGGGTCCAGCTGCTTGCATCGGCATTGGGCTCGGCAAACTCGGCCAGGGCCAGGCGTGGCTGCATCTGCTCGTCCCATTCCCATAGCTTGCTGTACAACGCGAAGCCACGGACGATACCGCTGCCAACAGGTTTGTGGGCGTCGAGGTTGCCGCTTTGGTTGCCGTCGATGATGCCTAACCGCAGCCGCCCGCCATGGCGCGGCTGGTCGGCTGCGCCATGGCTTGGGCTGTCGGTGGGGCCGCAGCCGGCCAGCAACCCGCCGGCCAGCACGCCAGCGTGGCCAAGAAAGCTGCGCCGGCTGAGTGGGTAACCGTCCCTGGCCATGGCGTCACGCTCCGTTGCTGGCGTGCAGTTGCACGGGTTCGGTTGCCGGGCGGGCAAGGGCTGCGCGCTGCCCACGGAAGTGCGGCAGGATGTGCTCGCCGATGCGGTAGGCCTCTTCCAAGTGCGGGTAGCCAGCCAGGAAGAACAGGTCGATGCCGATGCCGTGGTACTCACGGATGCGCGCCACCACGTTGGCGTAGCTGCCTACCAGCGCGCAGCCCGGCGGGATACCGATGTAGCCGAAGCCGGTCCACACATTGGGGTGAATGAAGAAGTCGTCGAAGGCCTGTTGCTCGTCCTTGTCGTTGTAGCCTTCTTCGTAGCTCAGCTTGCGTGCCGTGCGCAGGCCGGCGTGGGCGGCACGGGCCTTGACCGTGCCTTTGGCCACGCCTTCGTCGAAGAAGCGTTTGGCTTCGGCCAGCGCGGCCTCTTCAGTGTCGCGGGCAATGACGTCGATGGACAGGCCAAAGCGGATATCGGTGCGCCCCCATTTCAACGCACGGGCGCGGATGTCGGCGATCAGCGCGGCGATCTCGTCCGGGTGCTCGGCACGCATCAGGTAAAAGTCGGCGTGCTTGGCGGCAAACTCCCGTGCGGCCACCGACGAGCCCGCGGTGCAGATCAGCGGTAGCTCGGCCTTTTTCAGCGGGCCGCGCAGGCCACCGCCTTCGGCACGGTAATACGTACCTTCATAGTGGAACTGCTCGTTGTGCCAGTAGCCGCGCACCACGTCCATGAATTCGGTGGCACGGGCGTAGCGTTCGTCGTGGCCTTCGAAATCGCCGACCTGGCGCTGGATGGCATCCGAGCCGCCGTTGATGATGTTCCATACCAGGCGGTTGCCGGTGGCGCGCTGGTAGGTCGCCGCCTGCTGCACGGCCACCCAAGGGGTGTAGTGGTAGGGCTGGAACGCGGTGACGAACTTCAGCGTGCGGGTTTCCCGGGCCAGCAGCGAGCACACCGTCCATGGCTCTTCGCCGGTAGGCGCATTGACCATCAGCGCCCCGCCGAAGCCGTTGATTTCCGCTGCGCGGGCGATCTGGCCGAGGTAGTCGATGTAGGTGAAGTGATCACCTACGGCAAACCCCGACACCGCACCGCTGCTGGGCCCGCCCGCGTGCCAGTCGCCGCGGTTGCGCGGGTCGCCGGGCAGGAACTGGGTTTCTCCGTGCAAGGGCAGGCGGGTGAAGAACTCGATGCTCATGGGGCGGCCTCCTTACTGGACGCTTGGGCTGCAATTAGGGGTGACCGGCTGGCCACTGATGACCTGGCGGGCGAAAGGGATCGAGTCTTTCAGCGAGGCATTTACCGTTTCGCTGTGGCCCAGGCCCTTGTACAGGTGGCCCTGTACCACGGAGCCGGCCTTGCAGGCGTCCTGCATCAGTGCCACCTGGGTGGCGGCAGCGGGGGTCTTGTCCTCGGCGCCGGTGCCGATGAAGATCGGCTGGGCCAGTTTCAGGGTCGGGTACGACACTTGCGCCAGCCATGGCTTCAGCTTGTCACCCTTGTAGTCTTTCTTGGCATTTGCCGGGGTCAGGCCGGTGCCAACCACGTCGCTGACCAGTGATGACAGGCAACTGGTGCGTGCCTGCTCGAACAGCGGCAGGGCCTTGTCGGTGTAGAAGTCGCGCGGGTCGATGCTCGGGTCGTACTGCTGCGCAGCCAGCAGGGTGTAGAAGCCGTAGGCCAGGGCCGGGTCGACCTTGTCCTGGTCTTGCTCGCCAACGTTTTTTGCGCCGATGGTATAGATGACGCCAGTGCCGATGCTGCCCTTGACCCCCAGCTTGGGCGCATAGGTGGCGGCGTAGGCACCCGCGGCAAAGGCCCCGGCACCGCCCTGCGACTGGCCGATGATCAGCACCTTGTCGGCCAGCCCTGGTACGCCGGCCACCACGGCCTTGGCTGCATCGAGAATGCCGTAGGCGGCCATGCGGTTGTTCAGCAGCGGGTGGCCACCGGGTACGCCCAGGCCCTGGTAGTCGGTTGCAACAATGGCGTAACCCTCATCAAGCCAGCGGTTGAGGTACTGCACGTCACGGTAGCTGCGCCCGGCCCAGGACGGCGCGCAGATATCGGCCACGCCGACCGTGCCATGGCCCCAGCTGGCAACCGGCCAGCCGCCTGCCGGTGCCTTGCCTTTGGGAATGAACAGCGCGCCGGAAACCACCACCGGGGTCTTGCCGTCGATGCCGTCCAGCGAGGTGTACAGGATGCGTTGCGCACTGGCTGCGTTGGGCAGGCTCAGCGCTTGTTCCAACGGTTCGCTGCGCAGCAGTTTGCCGGGTGTGGCGGGGATGGCTTTGGTCCAGGTGTAGAAGGCCGACACGCGGCCATCGCCCTGTTGCGGGTCGGGCTTGGGCGCATAGGCTTCGGCGGCCATGGCGCCAATCGACAGGGCCAGGGCGCTGAGGCCGAAAATGACGGAAGCAGGCAGTTTCATGATGCTGGGTCTCAAGGTTGATGGCTGATTTGCGCGTCTGACGACGGCCAGTAGTGGGTCAGTTGCAAGTCGATCAGGGCCTGGCGGGTAAAGCCTGTGGCCAGGTCGTGGGTGATGTCGTAAGGCGTGCGGATCAGGCGGTTGGCCAGGGCGTACTGGCCCAGCGCGTCGTAGTGGGCCTTGAGCTGGGCATCGCTTTTTGGCGCCCAGCGCGCCTTCCACGACACCGGGTCGTCCTGGTCGTCGCGGCGCAGCACGCTTTCGCTGACGCCTGCGCGGGAAGACAGCGCGTAGTAGGCGTCGCGGTTCTGCTCCTGGGAGATCCACCAGGCCGCACGCACCCAGGCGGTGGCCACCAGTTGCGTCAGGTCGGCGTGCTGCTGCACGAAGCGGTCGGTGCCCCACAGGTCCGACACCAGCCGCCAGTCATTGGCGCCTTGCTTGGTCGACCAGAGGATGCGCGCCACACCTTTGTCTTCCAGGGCATAGGCCTCGTTGAGCAGCACGGCGGCGTCCACCTTGCCGGCAGACACAGCAGCAGCGCCGACTTGCGGGTTGAGGTTGGCGATCTTGAAGTCGCTCAGTTGCAGGCCCTGGCTTTGCAGGAAATTGCTGAAGGCGAACTCCCATGGTCGACCGCGGTGCAGGGCCAGGCGTTTGCCCTTTAGGTCCTGGATGCTGCGCACCGGGGAATCGCTCGGCACCACCAGGTAGATGTTGTTGCCGCTGCCGCCCGGTACCACCAGTTTGCCCGGCACCTGGCCGGCCCCGGCGATGACCGAGGGCAGGTCGCCGCGTACGGCAAAGTCCAGGCTGTCGTTGCTGAAACCTTCGTTGATCTGCGGCCCGGCGCCGGCATGGGGCAGGGCGGTCCATTGCAGTTTCACGCCGCGGGCGGCCAGTTGCTGCTCCAGCCAGCCTTCCTCGATCACGCGGCCGGGGATACCGCCGAATACAGGCGCACCGCCTTGGGTGAAGGCAACAATGGCAATGCGCACCGCCGCCGGTGGTTCAGCTGCCAGTGCAGTCAGGCTGATGAACAGGCCAAGCAGCAGGGTAAGGGCATGACGCCAGGGATTGTTCATGTGCAGCTCCAGGCAAAGGTTCAACAGGCCAAGAGCGAAATGCATGCCAGCCACTTGAAAATGCTCTGGAAGCCTTGAATTACGGGGCTTTCACGCAACCAGAACTGACCGGTGGCGGGGCTGGCCTGCTGGGCGGCAGGCAGGGGAGTGCTGGCGGGTTGCTGCTGTAGCAGCAATGGATTGTTGAAAAATCGAATATTCCTTATTCGAATATCTAAATATTAATTAATAATTTTTTGATCTAATTTGTTTCATGCACTATTGGCTGGCGCGTCAACTGCCAGGAATGCCCCCATGTCGCTGATCACCCACCCCAATGCCCGCGAGCTGACCAAGTCGGTACGTGCCACCGTGCTCGTGTTCAAGGACCCGCGCTCCCAGGAACTGCTCAGCCGGATCGAGCGCCTGGCGCCCAGCGAGGCCAATACCCTGATCATCGGCGAAACCGGCACCGGCAAAGAGCTGGTCGCCCGTCATATCCATCACCTCAGCCGCCGTGGGCGTGAGCCCTTCGTGGCGGTGAACTGCGGCGCGTTTGCCGAAACCTTGGTGGAAAGCGAGCTGTTCGGCCATGAGAAAGGCGCGTTCACAGGCGCCACCAGCAACAAGGCCGGCTGGTTCGAGGCGGCCAATGGCGGCACGCTGTTCCTCGACGAAATCGGCGACTTGCCGCTGAACATGCAGGTGAAGCTGCTGCGTGTGTTGCAGGAGCGTGAAGTGGTGCGGCTGGGGTCTCGCACGCCTGTTCCGATCAACGTGCGGCTGGTGGCGGCGACCAACGTCAACCTGGCTGATGCGGTAGTGGCGGGGCATTTTCGCGAAGACCTGTTCTACCGCCTGCATGTCGCGACGATCCGCCTGCCGCCGCTGCGCGAGCGGCCGGGGGATATCCTGCCGTTGGCGGAGTTCTTCATCGAGGAGCATTGCAGGCGCCTGGGCTATGAGCGTGCCTCGCTAAGCCCGGATGCCGAGCGCAAATTGCTTGCGCATAGCTGGCCGGGCAACATCCGCGAGCTGGAGAATGCCATACACCATGCCCTGTTGGTGTGCCGTTACCAGGTGGTGGCGCCTGCGGACTTGCATCTGGTCGACATGCGGCAACCGCTAGCGGCACCGGCGGCGCATGCCCACTTGCCTGCGGCCGGTGTGGCGCCGCCGGACCTGGAAAGCGCGTTGCTGGCGTTGTTCGAGCAGAATGTGCCCAACCTGTATGAGCATATCGAGGAAACGGTGTTCCGGGCGGCGTACCGTTATTGCCATGGCAACCAGTTACAGACGGGGCGCTTGCTGAACATCAGCCGCAATATCGTGCGGGCGCGGCTGGAGAAGATAGGTGAACTGACAAAAGCGTAGTGGGCGCAGTGCGCGGTTCCTGTGGGAGCGGGCTTGCCCGCGAAGAATTCAACTTGGTGGATGGCACCGGCTTCGCCGGTGTTCGCGGCCAAGGCCGCTCCCACAGGTACTGGATAAGCCTGAGGCCTGCGCGGTTCCTGTGGGAGCGGGCGTGCCCGCGAAGAATCCAGCGCGGTGGATGGCACCGGCTTCG
>NZ_JBNNVS010000054.1:13804-34209 GCF_050280665.1 Pseudomonas sp. NPDC089547
TCGCCGGTGTTCGCGGCCAAGGCCGCTCCCACAGGTACTGCATAAGCCTGAGGCCTGCGCGGTTCCTGTGGGAGCGGGCGTGCCCGCGAAGAATCCAGCGCGGTGGATGGCACCGGCTTCGCCGGTGTTCGCGGCCAAGGCCGCTCCCACAGGTACTGCATAAGCCTGAGGCCTGCGCGGTTCCTGTGGGAGCGGGCGTGCCCGCGAAGAATCCAACTCGGTATATGGCACCGGCTTTGCCGGTGTTCGCGGCCAAGGCCGCTCCCACAGGTACTGCATAAGCCTGAGGCCTGCGCGGTTCCTGTGGGAGCGGGCTTGCCCGCGAAGAATCCAACTCGGTATATGGCACCGGCTTCGCCGGTGTTCGCGGCCAAGGCCGCTCCCACAGGTACTGCATAAGCCTGAGGCCTGCGCGGTTCCTATGGGAGCGGGCTTGCCCGCGAAGAATCCGACTCGGTATATGGCACCGGCTGCGCCGGTGTTCGCGGCTAAAGCCGCTCCCACAGGTACTGCATAAGCCTGAGGCCTGCGCGGTGGCGGTGCAGCCGACGTTACTTGATAAACCGCACCTGGCTGTTGATCTTCTCGATCACCGCCCCTTTGCGCTCGTTGAAGCGGGCCTTGTTCTGTTCGAAGAGGTTGTTGCCCTTGGTATCGATCGAGATGATCAGCGGCCCGAACTCACGCACGCGGTTCACCCACAGTGTTTCCGGCATACCCAGGTCTTGCCATTCTGCCCGTTCGATCTCTTCCACCTGCGTTGCCGCCAGCACCGCACAGCCACCCGGGAATACCGCGTGAACGGCCTTGTTCTCCAGGCAACCGGTGGTGGTTTCCGGGCCCATGCCGCCCTTGCCGACAATCAGCTTCACACCGGTCTGCTCGATGAACTGTTTTTCGAATTTTTCCATGCGCATGCTGGTGGTCGGGCCAATGGAGACCATCTCGAAGCTGCCGTCATCTTTCTTCCTGACGATGGGGCCGGCATGGAAAATGGCGCCGCCACGCAGGTCAACCGGCAGTTCGCGGCCAAGCTCGATGAGCCGGCGGTGTGCCACGTCGCGGCAGGTCACCAGTTGCCCGGTGAGGTAGACGACATCGCCCACGTTGAGGGTGGCCAGGTCGTCGTCGCTGATCGGGGTACTCAGGATCTTTTTCACAGTACTACCCCTTCATGGGAGAGGATGTCGTAGGTCAGGTCGGCGTTGATGCGGATCTTGCCGCGGCGGTGGGCCCAGCAACCGGTGGACACTGCCACGCCGATGGTGGAGGGGTGGCGGGCAGAGGACTCGATGTTCACGCCCATCACGCTGCTGTTGCCGGTAAGGCCCTGCGGGCCGATGCCGATTTCGTTCAGGCCTTCTTCCAAAAGCTTTTCCATCATGGCCGCGCTTTCGTTGGGGTGGCTGGAATCCACCTCGCGCAGGATGGCCTTCTTCGACAGGCGCGCTGCGGTCTCCACCGAGGTCGATACGCCAACCCCCACCAGCAACGGCGGGCAGGCGTTGACCCCGCGCGAGGTGATCACATCGAAGACGAATTCGGTCACCCCTTCATAGCCTTGACCCGGCATCAGCACCTTGGCCGAACCTGGCAGGGTGCAGCCGCCACCGGCCATGTACACATCGACGATGCAGTGATCGGCATCGGGGATGATTTCCCAGTCCAGCCACGGGATTTTCGAGCCGGTGTTGGTGCCGGTGTTTTTCTCGATGAAGGTTTCCACCGCGTTGTGGCGCAGCGGCCCCTTGATGGTGGCTTCCTTGGTGGCGTTTTCGAGGATGCCTTCCATCTCACCCAGCAGCGGGAAGCGTGCGCCGGCAGAGACGAAGTACTGAATCACGCCCGTGTCCTGGCAGCTGGGGCGGTTGAGCTCGTCGGCGTATTCCTGGTTGTCGGCCATCGAGTCGTACACGGCGATGGCCAGCGGGTTGGTTTCGGCCGCACGCAACTTGGCGGTCTTTTCCTTCACGTCTCGGGGCAGGCGTTTGCCGATATAGGCGGTGAACTTGGCCATCACGTCAGTCAGCGATGACACGGCGGTTTCTTTGTCCATGATTATTTCCTCACTGCATTTCAAAGTGGGTGCTTTTTGCTGTTATCGAATGGTCAGGGCGGGGTTCGGCGGCTTGCGGTTCTGCCGGCAGTTGGCCGTCCAGGGCCTGGGCCATGCGCTGCTTGTCCAGCGCACCGACCCAGTTGGCGATGGCCACGGTGCCGACGGCGTTGCCGATGGTGTTGGTGATGGCCCGGGCCTCGGACATGAAACGGTCCACGCCCAACAGCAGCACCATGCCGGCCACCGGGATGTTGTCCATGGTCGCCAACGTGGCGGCCAGGGTGATGAAGCCCGAACCGGTCACACCTGCGGAGCCTTTGGAGGTGAGCAGCAGCACGCCGAGCACGATCAGTTGGTCCATCAGGGTCAACGGCGTGTTCGTGGCCTGGGCGATGAAGATGGCGGCCATGGTGTAGTAGATGCACTGGCCGTCCGGGTTGAAGGTGAGGCCCGAGGGGATCACCAGGCCGACCACCGGTTTGGACACGCCGACCTTTTCCAGCTTGTTCATCAGTTGCGGCACCACTGACTCGGATGAGCTGGTACCCAGTACCGTGAACAGTTCTTCCTTGAGGTACTTGAGGAACTTCCACAGGTTGAAGCCCGACAACCTGGCAATGGCGCCCAGCACGATCACCACGAACAGGAAGCAGGTCAGGTACATGGTCGCCATCAGCTTGCCCAGCGAAACGATCGAACCCAGGCCGTACTTGCCCACGGTGAAAGCCATGGCCCCGCAGGCGGCCAGCGGGGCCACGCGCATGATCATGCCGACGATGAAGAACATGCCGTGGGAGAACGCTTCCAGCACATCCACCATCGGCTTGCCGCGTGGTCCTAGGTGGGAGAGGGCGATGCCGAACAGCGTGGAGAACAGCAGGATCGGCAGGATCTCGTTCTTGGCGAAGGCATCAGTCACGCTGCCGGGTATCACATGCAGCAGGAAGTCGATAAAGCCGCCGCTGTTGCCTGCCGCAGCAGCGGTGTAGGTGGAAATGCTCTTGGCATCGAGGGTGGCGGGGTCGACGTTCATACCCTGGCCGGGCTGTACGATATTGACCACTACCAGTCCCAGCACCAGGGCAAAGGTGGACAGCACTTCGAAGTAGATCAGCGCACGTACGCCGACGCGGCCAAGCTCTTTCATGTTCTCCATTTTGGCGATGCCCAACACCACCGTGGCAAAGATGATCGGGGCGAAGACCATCTTGATGAGTTTGATGAAGGCGTCACCGATGGGCTTCAAGTCTGCGCCAACCTGGGGCCAGAACACCCCGATCAGCACCCCGAGGGTTACCCCGATCAATACCTGTACGTAAAGCTTGCCGAACAATCGCTTGGCCATTGCCGTCTCCGAATTATTGTTGTGAGTCGGATTTATCTGGCGGCCGGGCTGATCGTGGGTGCAGGTCACACCTGGCCTTGGCGGCCGAAGAGCCCAGCGTTTTTGTGGTTAATCACGCCGGGCAAAAGGTAATGGTTTTTCTAAAGTGATGTAATACAATGAAATTCAACTCATTATTTCCCTCAGGTTAATTATGAATTCGGTATCGGAGCTCGCGTTCTTCACCCAGCTGATCAGGGTGGGTAGCCTGGCGGGCACCGCGCGCGAACTGAACCTGACGCCGCCTGCGGTTTCCAAACGCCTGGCGCAGCTGGAGCAGCGCCTGGGCGTGCGCCTGCTCAACCGCACCACGCGCAGCATCAGCCTGACCGCCGAAGGCGAGACCTACCTGGTGAATGCGCGGCGAATACTGGGTGAAATCGAGGAAATGGAGCGGCAGGTGTCCAGCAGCCGTGCCGAGCCAAAGGGCCTGTTGCGGGTCAATGCGCCGTTGGGGTTCGGGCGTACCCATGTAGGGCCGGCAGTTTCATCGTTTGCCAAACGCTTCCCGGAGGTGGAGGTGCAATTGCACCTGACCGACCGGCCCATCGCGCTGCCGAACGATGCCATTGATGTGGCCATCCGTTTTGGTGAGCTGCCCGACTCGCGCCTGATCGCCCGCAAGATTGCCGCCAACCGCCGTCGGTTGTGTGCAGCCCCCGGCTATCTGGAGGCTCACGGCACCCCGCAATCCCCCAAAGACCTGGCCAGCCACAACTGCATCGTGTTGCGTCAGAACGATGCCGCGTTTGGCATCTGGCGGCTCAGCCGTGGCAAGCTGAGCGAGTCGGTGAAGGTGCATGGCAGCCTCAGCACCAACGACGGCGAGGTGGCCCTGAACTGGGCGCTGGACGGGCAGGGCATTCTGCTGCGGGCCGAGTGGAACCTGGCCGATCACCTGCGTAGCGGGCGGCTGGTGGAGGTGTTGGGCGACTACCACACACCGCCCGCGGATATTTATGCGGTGTACCTGGAGCGCTTGAACCTGTCGGCGAAGGTGTCGTGCTTTGTCGAGCACTTGCGGGCGTTCTTCAGCCAGGGCGATAGCCAGGCGGCGTGGCAGTAAGCCCGCGCCAAGTGACGTTACCGTGTTCCCTCTGGGCGCGAACCTGCCCGGCAAGCAGTTTTATATCGCTGGCTTCCTGTCGTGTGTTCGAAGCTGGAGTTCCCTTGGCATGTCCTGTACCTGGCCTTCTCACATAGTCTCGAAGAAACGACTGTACAACGTATTTTGAATCAAATACGATGCAATTACATGATTCTGATAATAAATGCATTGCATATGGTGCAATATGTATGGATGAATTAGGCAAACTAATCAAGACGCTGCGTAAAGATGCCGGGCTTTCCCAAGCCCAACTCGCGCAACGGCACGGCATGAGTCGTGCGACCATTTCGGGGATCGAGAACAACTCGATCCCCGAAATAGGCATTCGCAAGGTTGCAGCGATTTTGGAGGGTTTGGGATACGAACTGACGGCCACGCCCAAGCGCCGGCGTAGAACGCTTGATGAGCTGAAGGCCGGGGGTATCCATGATCAGATCGAGTGATCGTTTGTACGTCGGCGCAGGCGACGCCAATGTCGGCACTCTGGGGCGCAGTGGCGAGAACCCGCGTGATACGGTCTTCACTTACAATCCATCGGCTGGCGAAGCACAAGCCGTCTCCGTGACCATGCCAACACGCCTGGAGAGCTACAAGTGGGAGTACGGAATACACCCCTTGTTCGAGATGAACCTTCCCGAAGGGCACCTCAAGGAAGAGCTGATGCGGCGGTTCAGCAAGTCGGTGCGCGGTTTTGACGATTTCGCCTTGCTGGGCATTGTAGGCCCCCACCAACTGGGTCGGATCAGCATCGCCCAGCATGCTGGTGACGGCCCCGTTCCAGGCATGGATCTGTCCGGCTTGCTGGTTCACGACGGTGCGAACGACCTGTTTGCCGAGCTTTTAAGCACTTACGCTGCCTACTCAGGCGTATCAGGTGTTCAGCCCAAGGTGCTGGTGCGGGATATCAATGCTGGCGCCGCGGATGTTGATCGGGTCACCCACCGTGGAGCCACACACCTGGTAAAAGCGTTCAACGAATCGGATTTCCCTCAGTTGGCGGCCAACGAGTATTTCTGCATGCGGGCGGCATTGCATTGCGGCCTGGAAGTGCCTGAATTCCAGCTTAGTCAGCAGGGCAGGTTTCTGGTTGTCCGACGCTTCGATATCGGCGACAACGCCTACCTTGGCTTTGAGGACATGTGCGTGCTTTCGGGGTGGGGTACTCGCAAGAAGTACGATGGCAGCTACCAAGGCTGTGCGCAGTTGATCAAACTTTATGTCACGCCTGGTCGGGTACCTCGTGCGTTGGAGGACTTCTTCACCATGGTTGCATTGTGCGCCGGTATCCAGAACGGCGATGCACACTTGAAGAACTTCGGCCTGCTTTACGAGAACTGTGCCGAGGACGCCGATATCTGGCTCGCGCCCGCGTATGACCTGGTGACCACGACGGTGTACAGCAACCACGACATCATGGGGCTGCTGCTGGGCGGGTCGAAAGCGTGGCCCAAGCGCAAGATGCTGGTGCAGTTCGGGCGCACCGCGTGCAACCTGACGCAAGCGCGCTGCGAGGAGTTGCTGAACAAAGTGGAAGTCGGCATGAACCGTGCGATGGCGGAGCTTGCAGATTATCGCGACACCCATCCGGCGTTTGAGCGCGTAGGGGAGAAGATGGCCGAGGCGTGGAACTTGGGGTTGAGCAGAAGCATTGTTGCCTAGGTGACCTCCAGACCCTGCGAAGCAGGCTCACTGCCTCGTTGGTTGTGTTTCCAGTCTGCTGCGCAAAGCAATTGCGAAAACCGATGAGACTCAGGTTAAATGAGAGTCATTATTAAATAACGCCCTCATCGGTTCTACCATGTCCAGCGCTGACACTTCCCTGCAAAAAGCGGTACACACGCTTTACGAGGACCATCATTCCTGGTTGTGCGGCTGGCTGCGCAGCAAGCTCGGCTGCATGGACCATGCGGCTGACCTGGCCCAGGACACCTTCATACGGGTGCTGACCCTGCGCAAGGCGGCGGAACTGCGCCAGCCACGGGCCTATTTGAGCAGTGTGGCCCGCAGCCTGATGATCGACATGTTTCGCCGTCGCGCCCTGGAGCAGGCATACCTGGAAACCCTCGCGGCCCGGCCCGAGCATGTGGAGGTTTCGCCCGAAGCGCGCCTGCTGATCATCGAGACCCTGCTGGAAATTGATCGGCTACTCGATGGCCTAGGTACACGTACCCGCGAAATTTTCCTGATGGCCCAACTCGATGGTTTGAGTTATGTCGAAATCGCGCAGCGCCTGGATGTTTCGCTGACCACGGTCAAGAAACATGCAGTGCGTGCCCTGACCCATTGCCTGATGCTGGCCGAGGCGTGAACGGTGGCGGGTACGGAACCGTTGGACCGCAACACGCTGGAGGCTGCCGCGCACTGGTACGTCGAGTTGCGCTGCGAGCCCGATGCAGCCACGCGAGCAGCACATCAGCGCTGGTTGCTGAGTGACCCACGACACGTGCAGGCCTGGGAGCGCCTGGCTCGCTTGCAGGGCAAGCTGGCGCAGGTGACGCCCGGTATCGCACGGCCGACGTTAAGCAGTGCCAGGGCCAAACGACGCGAAGTGCTCAAGGTGCTGTCGGTACTGTTGGTGGCGGGCGCGGCAGGTGGGGCGGTATTGCGTGATGGTGGCGTTGCACGGCTGATGGCCGACGTGCGCACGGGCGTTGGCGAGCAGCGCTCGTTGCGGCTGGATGACGGTAGCCAATTGCAATTGAACACCGACACCGCGTTAGATATTCGCTACGGTGCCGAGTGGCGCGCGCTTGAGTTGCTGCAAGGGGAGATACTGGTGCAGACCGCAGCGGATGAATTGTCCCGCCCATTCATCGTGCACACCCGGCAGGGCAGCATCCGCGCACTGGGCACGCGTTTCACCGTGCGCAGCGACAACGACCTGACGCGGGTTTGCGTGCTGGAGCATGCGGTGGAGGTGCGCGGTGCACAGGCCATGGCGGCTGTGCGGGTAGACGCCGGACAACAGCTGGTATTCAGCGTCGGGAAAATGGGCGATGCCACAGCGGTAGCGGCGATGGCAGACGCATGGGTACGCGAGATGTTGATCGTGGATGACTGGCGCCTTGCCGATGTTGTGGGCGAGCTTCAACGCTACCGGCCTGGGTACCTGGGTTGTGATGAAGCCGTGAGTCAACTGCGACTGTCCGGCGCGTTTCACCTGGGCAATATCGATATTGTCCTGGAAAACCTCACCACCACGCTGCCTGTGCGCATTCGTCGTTTCAGCCGTTACTGGACGCGTGTAGAAGCGGCCTGAAGCCCGCCGTCATTTTTTTACCAAGGGGGGTTATCGATTTTCGCGTTCGTTCGACTTGTAGGTAGACGCGCACCAAGCGCATTGAAAAAAACTGCCGCAGGGCGAAAGGAAACCGCATGCTCGCTGTCAACGATTGCAAACGCACCCTACCGATAAACTCGACCAAAACCAGGCTGGCACGTGCAGTGAACCGCGCAGTGTTCAGTGTGGCACTGGCATCACCGCTGGCGGCGGTGATGGTCGCCAGCCCTGCCATTGCCCAAAGTCAGGCTGAAGCCTCGTTCGACATTGCCGCCGGCCCACTGGCCTCGGCGCTCACGCAGTTTGCTTCGGCAGCGGGGGTGACGGTGTCATTCGAGCCGTCATCGGTACAGGCGTTGCAATCGCCCGGGCTGCATGGCTACTACAGCCCCGATGCCGGCCTGCGCCGGTTACTGGCAGGTAACCGGTTGCAGGTAGTCAAGCAGGCCAATGGCAGCTACTCGCTGCTGCCAATGGTCGGCGACGACTCGACCTTGCAGCTTGATACCACCAGCGTAACCGGTGCGGCCGTGGAGTCTGCCTATGGGCCGGTGAGTGGTTATGTGGCCAGCCGCAGCGCCACCGGAACCAAGACTGATACGCCCATCCTGGAGATCCCCCAGGCCATCAACGTGATCACCGCCGACCAGGTGCAAGCCCAGGGCGCGCGTAACCTGACCCAGGCGCTGCGCTACACCCCGGGCCTGTCTACCGGCGGCTTTACCGACCGCAACAGCATCGCCGACGAAATCACCAGCCGTGGTTTTGCTCCAACCCCGTTGTACCTGGACGGTGCATACATTCCATACGCTGGGAGCCTGGGCGGCGCGCCGCAGATCGACCCCTACACGCTGGAGCGTATCGAGGTGCTCAAAGGCCCTTCGTCGGTGCTGTATGGGCAAAACCAGCCAGGTGGTTTGATCAACATGGTTTCCAAACGCCCGACCCGTGAACAGCGTAGCCAGGTCAAGCTTGGTGCGGGTAGCTACAACCGGGTCAATGGTGCCTTTGATACCAGCGGCCCGCTGGATGAGCAAAAGGCGTTTACCTATCGCCTGGTTGGCGTTGCCGACAAAGGCAACGAAATGGTCGCTCACACCCACAGCGAGCGCTTGTTGCTGGCGCCAAGCCTGACCTGGGCGCCGAACGAGGACACGTCGCTGACGTTGCTGGCGCAAGTGCAGCGCGATGATGGCCTGGCCGACTATCAATCGCTGCCGATGATCGGCTCGCTCAAGCGTGGCCCGACGGGGCAGAAAATCGACCGCGACTTCTTCTCGGGCGATTCACACTACAACGATTACAAGCGCGACCAGTACGTGCTGGGTTACGACTTCAACCACCGTTTCAGCGATGACCTGGCCTGGCGCTCAACGGCGCGATACACCGATGTGCGCGACCGCTACAAGGGCTTTTACCTGCGCAGCTTCGTGACAGATGGCGATGTGGTCGACTACACCCGCGCCAACCGGGTCAAGCTTGACTGGCGCCAGCACAACATTGCCTACACCGTCGATAACAATCTGGAGTACACCTTCAACACGGGCGCACTGCGGCACACCTTGCTGGCCGGCGCGGACTACCGTCACTTCACGCGCAAGTACGATGGCTACAACGCCTACAACGTATTGCCGGTCGACCTCTACGGGAAGAACAATTACGACAGCAGCAGCGTAACGCCGGTGCTGGATACCCGTTGGGACAACACCGTGCGCCAGACCGGGGTTTACCTGCAGGACCAGATCAAGCTGGACAACTGGATACTGACAGTAGGCGGGCGCCAGGACTGGGCTGAAATCGACAACAAGGATCTGCTGGCGCACAGCATTGCCTCTCAGCGCGACAACAAGTTCACAGGGCGCATCGGCCTGACCTATGTCACCGAGTTCGGCCTGGCGCCGTATGTCAGCTACTCCCAGTCGTTCTTGCCTACCTTGGGCACGGCAGCGCCCGAGCGTGGTGGCAAGGCGTTCGAGCCAACCGAAGGTGAGCAATACGAAGTGGGTCTGAAATACCAGCCGGTCGAAGGCACCCTGTTCACTGCCTCTGTGTTCCAGGTGAAGCAGAAGAACGTGCTGACCGGTGATACCGAGTACCCGCAGTACCAGTCGCAAAATGGCGAGGTGCGCTCGCGTGGGGTGGAGCTGGAACTCAAGTCCAGCATCGAGAATGTCGATGTACTGGCCGCTGCCACCTACATCGACTCGTTCTACACCAAGAGCACCTACGGCGACCAGGGCAACCGCAACGAGTCGCAGGCCCCTGTGTCGGCCACCTTGTGGGTGGATTACCACTTCACCCAGGCCGTGCTCAATGGCCTGTCCTTCGGCGCCGGTGCCCGGTACACCGGCCGCAAGCCGGGTAACTCGGCCAACACCTTCGATGTACCGGCCTTCGCCGTGTACGACGCTACCGTCAGCTACGACCTGGGCAAGCTCGACCCAAGCCTGCGTGGCCTGCAGGCCAGTGTGAACGTGCAGAACATTTTCGACCGCGAGTATGTATCGGACTGCAACTACGCGTTTGGCTGCTATTACGGGCAGGAGCGGGTAGCGTCGCTGGAGATGACCTACGACTGGTGATCAAGCCCCCACGCCACGCGTTATACTCCGCGCCATTTTGCCAATGGCCGGAGTACGCTATGCGCCAGGTTTTGCTCATCGTCGATGTACAGTCCACCTTCAGCCCGCCCGAGTGGCTGGTCGATGGTTTGCGGCGGTTGTCAGCGAACATCCCCACCATTGCTTCGGTCGAGTTGCATGACGAACAGGTCACACCGTTCGAACGGCAGCTTGGCTGGCACCCGGCGGCCGAAGACGAAAGCCTGGTCGAAGCCGACCAGGTGTTCATCAAGCATGGCTACGGGCAGAGCGCCGAAGCCATCGACTACATTCGCCAGCTGGGTGTGGAGCGGGTGCTGGTATGCGGCCTGCAGACCGAAACCTGTGTGCTGGCCGCCGGGTTTGCCCTGTTTGATGCGGGGCTGACGCCCACCCTGGTGACGGACATGACCGTAGGCTCTTCGCTGGACCGCTCGGGCAAGCTGGGCATCGAGTTGTGGCAGCATCACTTCCGCCAGGTCACTACCTCGGTAGAGGTGCTGGCCGAACTGGCCGGAACAGCCTGACGCATGTAATCACTTTGCCATCAGTTGGCGCCAATGAGTATCATTGTCGAT
Source organism: Pseudomonas sp. NPDC089547 (assembly GCF_050280665.1). Taxonomy (NCBI): domain Bacteria; kingdom Pseudomonadati; phylum Pseudomonadota; class Gammaproteobacteria; order Pseudomonadales; family Pseudomonadaceae; genus Pseudomonas; species Pseudomonas sp. NPDC089547. Next base: position 24,814 of record NZ_JBNNVS010000054.1, read on the forward strand.
TGTTGTCCGCTGATCGAGAAGGATCTCCATGCTGAAAAAGCCCTACCTGGCAGCTGTCCTGCTGCCTGTCGCAATGCTCTGGGGTGGCCTTGCCCACGCCTTTACCGATGGCACCGACCGGTCCGTCACCCTGGAAAAGATCGTGCAGACGTTCGTGGTGCAGAAGGACGGCAGTTTCCGCCTGGACGTCGACAGCGTCATGCTGATCAACGAAGAGCGCGCCATCAAAGCCAATGCCGAGCAACCGCTAAGCTACAACCGTTCACTTGAGACCCTGCAGGTGCTGGAGGCGTACACGCAAAAGCCGGATGGCCGCAAGGTGCAGGTGGATGCCACGCACATCAAGGAGCAGCAGGAGCGGGCTTCTGCGCAGGCGCCGATGTTCCAGGACTCGGTCAACAAGGTGGTGATCTTCCCCGAGGTGGCAGTAGGCGACCGGCTGGTGCTGCGTTACCAGCGTAATCGCGCTACACCGCTTTTCCCCGGGCATTTCGAAGACATCACTGTGCCGCAGTTTCACCCGGTCGGGCAGTTCTCGCTGATGTATGACCTGCCTCAGGGCATGCCGCTGCAGGCCGATGCTCGCGGCTTCAAGGCGTCGCCACCCGCCACCGGGCAAGGGCGCACGGTACATCGTTGGGACTACGTGCCAGCGGAGCGTGCGCGGATTGAGACCGGGGCGGTGTCGTACCTGGACTACGGCCACTACCTGGCGGTTTCGACCTTTACCGGCTTCAAGGACTTCGCCCAGGCCTACCAGGCCAGGGCCACGGTCGAGGTCACCCCACAGATCAGCGAGTTGGCGAAGCGCCTGACGGCCGGCTTGCCCACCGCGCGGGAAAAAGCCCTGACCCTCAGTGACTGGGTGCGCGAGAATATCCGCTATGTGGCGGTGTATGTGGGTGCTGGCGGGGTAGTGCCGCACGCCGCGCAAACCGTGCTGGACAACCGCTACGGTGACTGCAAGGACCATGTGGCATTGCTGGAAGCGCTGTTGAGCGCGGCAGGCATCAACAGCACGCCGGCCCTGGTGAACCAGGGCAATGCCTATGTGTTCCCCAAAGTGCCGACCTTGGGTGTGCTGAACCATGTGATCACTTACGTACCGAGCCTGGATTTGTACCTGGACTCCACGGACCCGTCGATTGCTGCGGGTTACCTGCCGTTGACCGTGCTGAACAAGCGGGTGCTGCTGACTGCCACCGGCGAGTTTGGCAAAACGCCGGCCATGCAGTTGAACCAGGTATCCAGTGACTTGCTGTTCAAGGTCAAGGCCGATGGCGCGGCCGACTTCACCAACGTTTCGACGGTGAAGGGGTGGGCCAGCGAGGTGAGCCGCTTTGGCTTGAAGCTGATGAAGCCGGCAGACCGCGGACTGTTGGTCGAGAAGGTGCTGGCCGCGTACGGGCAGCGTGGCAGTGGTTCGTTCAAGATAGAGCCGCCCACTGCCAACGGCGACTTTGTCAGCAATGTGGATGGGCGCACGGAAAACCTGGTCAACCTGCCAGGGCCGGTTGGTGTGGCGACCCTTACCAGCCTGGCAGGCGGTATTTCGCAGAATGTGTACAGCTTCACCCTGGAAAAGGAACGCAGCCAAAGCTTCGTGTGCATTGGCAACGACACCGAGGAGACCTCGCGCTTCGAGTTCCCGGCCCAGGTCAATGTGCTGGCACTGCCGAAACCTGTGGAGCTGCATGACGGCAATGTCGACTACAGCTCGCGCTACACCCAGGATGGCAATGCGGTGGTGGTGGAGCGGCGGTTCAAGTTCAGCCGGCCGGATGTGGTGTGTACGCCTGAGGATTTCACGGCGATGAAGCCGGCGCTGGAGGCAATGATCCGCGACCTGCAGAGCCAGATTATCGTGCAGGCGGGCTAGCCAAGATCCCCGGGCTTGCGCGGCCCCCTGTAGGAGCGGCCTTGCGTCGCGAAAGGGCCGCAAAGCGGCCCCGGCAATTTGCCCACCAACGCTCAAATCCAGGGGCTGCTTTGCAGCCCTTTCGCGACACAAGGCCGCTCCTACAAGACTTGCGTGTGGCTGGGCGCGGATGCTCAGCCCTGTCAGAAATCCCAGCGGGTTGTAACCATCAGGTTACGCGGCTCGCCATAGTACGTGGTATCGAAGTTGCCCAGCCCGGTCAGGTAAACCTTGTCGAACACGTTGTTGGCATTGACCGTGAAGCTCAGGTGCTCGTCGTACTGGTAGCGGGCCATCAGGTCCACCAGCGTGTAGCCGCCTTGCTTGATGCGGGTGTAGTCATTGGCGACCGGGCTGTAGATGTTGCCGTAGAAGCCGCTTTGCCACCTCAGCCCGCCGCCCACGGTCACCGCGTCGAATGCGCCAGGCAGGCGGTAGGTGTTGAACAGCCGCACCACGTGTTCAGGTTTGGTGGTCGCCAGTGGGAAGCCGAAAATCCGCTGGTCGTCGGCGTCGCGGGTACGGGCATAGGTGTAGCCGGCGGTGACGTTCCAGCCGGGTGCCAACTCGCCGGCCAGCTCCAGCTCGACGCCCTTGGTGGTGGCACCGTCGATGGCCTTGTAGATACCTTCGTTGGTCACCGGGTTGGTGCCGATGTTGGAGGCGACGTTGTCTTGCTCGATGCGGAAGAACGCCAAGGTACCGTTCAGGCGGCCATCGAACCAGGCGGCTTTGAAGCCTGCTTCATAACCATCGCCCTCCACCGGAGCCAGGGTCGCGCCGTTGATGTCCTTGTACACTTGCGGCTGGTAGATCGAGGTGTAGCTGGCATACACCGAGTAGGTGTCGTCCAGATCGTAGACCACGCCCGCATAGGGGGTGACTACGCCGTGCTCCTTGTAGCTGGCGTGGGTGTCACCCAGCGACGACGTTGGGTAATAGTCTTCATCGTCGTTGTACTTGAAGGTGCTGACGCGGGTACCGAGAATGACCGAAAGCTTGTCGGTCGGCCTCAGGCGGGTGGCCACGTAGGCGCCATTCTGGCTTTGCGTGGTGGTGTAGTCGCCGTTTTTCGGGAAGTTCTGCTCCGGTAACTTCCCGTTCCAGTCGAAGATGGAGCCGGGCACCATCTCGAACGCGCTGCCGTCGTAGGTGTCGCCGGTCTGCTTCGAAAGCGAAGTCATGAAGCCTGCCACCAGCTCATGCTCGCGGCCGAGCAGGGTGAACGGGCCGGATACGTTCACGTCTGCGGTGTTTTGCACGCGGTGGCCTTCCCAACGCCCCCAGTACAGGAACATACCCTCGCCGGTAACCGGGTCCGGGTTGCCGCCGCTGGCGGAAGCCAGGCGGGTGTCATGGTCGCTGATCATGTGGTTGAGGCTTAGCTTGAACTTCCAGTCATTGGCCAGCGCCTGCTCCAGCGAGGTGAAGTAGGTGGTGGACTGGAAGTCGCGGCGGCTCCAGTCTGCCGCGGGGTTGTGCGAGCGCGAGAAGTCCGTGCGGCTGCCATCGGAAAAGTACGTCGGGTTACCGGTCCAGGATGACCCGCGCGGGGTAGTGGCCTGGTTATCGATGCCGAAGGTGAGCAGGGTGTCGGGCGTCAGGTCGGCTTCGACAATGCCGTAGTAAACGTCCTTTTTCTGCTTGTAGTGGTCCAGGTACGACTTGCGGTCCTGGTAGGCACCCACCAGGCGGCCACGCACGCTACCGCTGTCGTTGAGCGAGCCCGAAATATCACCTTCGGTACGGTAGTTGTCCCAGGACCCCGCGCTGGCGGTGATCGACGCCTTGAAATCGCGAGTGGGCTTTTTGCGCACCAGGTTGACCGTGGCCGATGGGTCGCCAGAGCCGGTCATCAGGCCGGTCGCACCTTTGATGACTTCGATGCGGTCGTAGGCGGCCATGTCGACATGGGTCACGCCCTCATCGTAGACACCGTCATAGATGGTGTTGATGCCATCGTACTGGTAGTTGGTAATGGCAAAACCGCGTGCGGAATACTCCATGCGTTCGCTGTCGTATGCCTGCACCGAAACCCCGGGCGTGTTGCGCAGCACGTCGCCGATGTCTTGCGAGCCATGGTCGTCGATCACCTGGCGAGTGATGATGCTGACCGACTGAGGCGTTTCACGCAGGGTCAGTGGCAGCTTGGTTGCAGTGGTAGACCCCCCGGTGGTGTAAGAGCCGCTACCCTCGGTGACGTAGCCAAGCCCTAATGCATCGACGCGGCTGGGGGCCAGCTCCACCGCGTTATCGTTGCTGGTGGTCACCAGCAGCGAGTAGCGCCCGTCACTTTCCTGTATGGCCTGCAGCCCGGTGCCGCGCAGCAGGATCTGCAACGCCTGTGCGATGTCATAGCGCCCGTCGAGTGCCGGCGAGCGTTTACCGCGTGTCAACTGGGTGTCGAACGACAGCACGATGCCGGACTCTGCGGCGAACTGCGTCAGCATTTCGCCCAGGTCGCCCTGCGGCAGGTGGTAATCATGGGCTTGGCTGGCGCAGGCAGCGCCAGGCCCACCGAGCAGGGCAGCCAGCATCAGGCAAGTGCGCAGGCCTGGCGCAGTGAACGGCCTGGGTTTGAAGCGGCGGGTCATCTTTGCGTTTCTCTTGTAGGTAAGCGTTGGGTTACCTATGAGTCGGATAAGCCGCAGCAAAGTGATCAGGCGTTCGGAACTTTTTTACGCAGCAGTGATGGTTATCCAGAAACGGGTTCTGGACTGCACCTGCACCGGCAGGGATGTGCTCAGGGCCCGGAGGATCTGGTCGGTGTCATCGAGCCTGTAGGTGCCGCTGATGCGTAACCCTGCCACCGAGGGTGCGCAACGCAACCAGCCTGGCCGGTAGCGTGAAAGGTTGTTGACGAAGGCGTCGAGGCGCTGGTCATTGGCAATCAGCAAGCCACGGCCCCAGGCGTCGGCTGCATGCGCGACAGCTTCCACCGGGGAGAAACCCTGCTCGTCGAACTGGCAGCGCTGGCCGCTGTTCACCTGCAAACGCTGGCCCGAGGCCAACGTCACCATTGCCTGCCGGCCAAAGACCTCAAGGCTGCTGCTGTCGTCGAACAGGCGCACGGCAAAGCGGCTTTCGCCGGCCTCGACGGTGCCGTTACGGGTAATCACCCTGCACGTCTGGCGTGCCGGTACGGTGACCATCAGTTCACCTTGGCGCAGGCGCAGCCACGGCGCTTCGCTCAGGTCACCCACATCCATAGCAGACGCGGTATTGAGCACCACGGCAGTGCCATTGCCCAGCATCAGCGAACGCTGTTCGCCCACGCCAGTGCGCACGTCTGCCAGTAACGCTGACTGCTTGACCTCTCGGTAGCCACCCAGGCCCAGGGGGCCACCACCCAACAGCAGCAAGCCGGCCTTGACCACCCGCCGACGGCTGGCATGCCGGCCATGCGCTGCCAGCGCCAGTACACGTGCCGAAGCCGGGTTTTCGCTGGCGGCCATGCGCGTTTGCAGGCGTTCGGCCTGCTGCCAGGCCCAGGCATTGATGGGCGTCGCATTCAGCCACAGTTGCCAGGCCGAGTAGTCACTGGCCTGCACCTCACCGCTGTTGAGCTGGCTGAACCAGTGTGCGGCCTGGCGCAACGAAGCCAGTTGTTCGGCATTCAGGTGCATGCTCACAGGCCCAGGCCAAGGCTGTAGATCATGCAGGGCTCGGCTGCCTTGGCAACGTAACGGCGCACGCTGACTTCGGAAATACCCAGCCGGGTGGCGATTTCCCTGTAGGGCATGCCATCGATCTGCGACAGCAGGAATGCCTCGCGCACCTTGGGCCCGAGCGCGGCCAGCATGGCGTCGAGTTCGAACAAGGTTTGCAGCAAGGCCAAGCGCTGCTCAGGTGAGATGTCCAGTGCTTCGGGTTGCTCCGCGAGCACCTGCAGCCAGGCCCTTTCCAGGTGCACACGGCGCAGGTGATCGATCATCAGGCGGCGGGCGATGGTAGCCAGGTAGCCTTTGGGTTCGCGTACGGCTTCGAGCTTTACCGCGGCATCGGCAGCAGACATGACCCGCACGAACACATCCTGCACCAGGTCTGCGGCCAGATGGTTGCAGTTCACCCGCGGCTTCAGCCAGTTGTGCAGCCATTTGCTCTGCGCCCGGTATAGCTGGCTGACTTGAGAGGTGAATGCTGCGTCCGGGGTGCTCATCCATGCCGCCTGAAATTGCTTGCAAATGTTAATGGTTCGCATTTTATGCAGAGTATTTCAGGGTTTGCAATCAGTGCGCATGCGCCGGCACGTCCGCTCAAGCGGAGGTAGCGCGCTCGGCAGTATCTGCCCCGTGCGCCTGGTTCCGCTTGCGCCTGCGGGTAAAAAGCAGACGCAGCAGGGTATTCCAGCCATAGGCCACCAGCACCCCGCCGGCCAGCGCCAGGGCTACCTCGAACAGCGGGTGATTGAACACATGGTCCGCCAGCGACTGGAACTGGAAATGCGTCAGGTAGATATACAAGGTTGCCGAGGCGATCACCGCACCTGCCCGCGCGACCAGCGCGGGGACTGGCACCGAGCGGACCCAGATAAGGGCCAGCATCGCCGGCAGCGCGATATCGACATAGTGCGAGAACGCCTCCCAGCCGACCCCGGCAATTGCCATGAGGTCAAGCTCGCCAACCACCAGCACGGCCACCGCGCTGGCCACCCATTTGCGTGCCGTGGTGTCGGCATGGTGCACGGCCATGCCCAGCACCATCACTGCCAGGAAGTGCTGCGGTACCCGGTTGAACAGCGCACTGGCGTCGAACACGAAGCGGCTGAGCAGCACATCGAGTGCCACCAGGGCACAGGCTGCAATGATCAGGCAGCGGAACGGGTCGGCGAGGACGACCTGGCGCACGCGCCGGATCGACAGCACCAGGCCGATGATCAGGATCATCTGCACCAGCACTTCGATGTACCAGTAATTGAACACGCTGACCTCGCTGGCCGGGAACCAGTTGGACACCAGCAGCAGCGATTGCCAGTGCAACCGGTCGAATACCAGCTGGATCAGTGCGGTGTACAACAGCGTCGGCACCACGATGGCCGCCAGTGACCTGAACAATGTGCGAGCATCGCCACGTTCCTCAATGGCCTTGAGCTGGAAGCGCGCCAGGCTGATGCCGGAGACCAGGAACAGCACGGACGTTTCGCCAACGATAAGCCAGTGGTCGAACTCGCTCAGGTGGCCGACCACGATCAGGATGATGGCGAGCATGCGCACGAACACGGGCATTTCCATCACCCGCCACGCGCCCTTGGGCGGTGTGTTCAGCTCGGCCAGTTGGCACACGGGCAGGGTTTCCCACCGTTCTGGCAGGTGGCCGATCAGCTCTTCGAGCACCCGCGAGGCCTGCACGAACGACAGTGAGTCGCCGCCCAGCTCGACAAAGCTCAGCCTGGCGTCCAGGCGTGGCACCTGAAGGATCCGTGCCCAGGCTGTGCTCAGCTTTTCGGCCAGTGGCGACAAGGGCAGGTTGCTGCTGTCATCAAATGGCGCGGGCAGGGCGCGTTTGTCGACCTTGCCGTTGGGGGTGAGCGGCAGGGCTTCCAGGAATACGAACAGCGCCGGCACCATGTAGTCCGGCAGTTGCCTGGCAAGCGTCTGGCGCAGGGTGTCGGCAGTGGTCGGCTGCTGCGCGACGCAATAGGCAACCAGCCGGATCGCCGCGCTGTCGTGGTTGGCCATGACCACGCATTGGCCGATGTGGGGATGACGAGTGATGGCGTTCTCGATTTCTGCCAGCTCGATGCGATGGCCACGGATTTTCACCTGGCTGTCACCGCGCCCCAGAAAACTGGCGCTGCCATCTGCCAGGTAGGTGCCCAGGTCACCGGTGCGGTAACAGCGGTCACTTGGGTTGCCGGTGAAGGGGTTGGCGACGAACTTGGCCTCGGTCAGTGCCGGGTCGCCCCAGTAACCCTGGGACAAGTAGGGGCTGCGGATCAGGATTTCACCGGTTTCTCCCTCGCTGACCAGCTGGTTTGCCGGGTCGACCACCAGCAACTGTGCGTTGGCGATGCCTTTGCCCAACGGTACCCGGGCAGTGTCGGCATTCGGGTCAAGGGTATGGAAGGCCATGGCTTGCGGCGTTTCGGTGGTGCCGTAGAAGTTCACATTGACGGCATTGGGCGCAATGGCGCGTATCCGCTGGTAAAGCGCCGGGCTGAGCGCATCGCCGCCCCAGAACAGGTAGCGCAGCTGATCGAGTACCTGGCCATTCATCTGCGCGCCGGTTTCGATCAGCTTGCCCAGCGGCGGGGTGAGGTGGATCACGCTGACGCCGCGCTGCTCGATCCAGTTGGCCAGCTGTGACGGGTCGGTCAGGATGGACTGGGCAGGGCAGGCGATGGATGCGCCAATTGACAGTGGCGTGAACACGTCGCGGTAGACCGGGTCGTGGCCCAGACCGGACAGCAGGGAGAAGGTGTCAGCCTGGGTGAAGCCGTGCTGGCGCACATGCCAGTCAATGAAATGCACCAGTGGCGCGTGGTGGGTGACAATGCCCTTGGGTTCGCCTGTGCTGCCTGAGGTGAAGGTAATGTAGGCTGGCTGTTCGGGGCTGACGGCGGGCAGCGCGACAGGCTTGCAGGCAAAGGCTTGCAGTGCTTCGGCGGGGGCTTCGGGCACGGTGACGACAAGGGGGCCGTGCGCGCCGACAGTGGCCTCGCCACAGCGCAGGATCACGGCCGGTTTCAATGCGCGGACGATTTGCTCGATGCGTGCAGGCGGGTAGGCCGCGTCGGCTACGGTGAAGGCCAGGCCGGCGCGCAGGCAGCCAAGCATGGCGTAGACCAGGCCTGCGCAGCGGCTGGCGATGATGACGACGCGATCGGTGCCGCTGGCAGCGTTTTCCACCAGATACCCGGCAATGCCTTGGCTGATCTGCGCCAGTTGGACGTAGTTGCAGGTGGCGTGCTGGGCCGTGATGGCGATGGCATCCGGGCAGCGGGTGGCCTGGTTCAGGAACGCATGGTGAATCGGCTGCTCGGCACGGTACTCCAGGCGCAGCGTCGGGTTCGGGCGCAGGTCCGGCATGATGGGTGAAGGCTCCGCATGAACGTTGGGGCTGGCTGGTAGCACAACGCTAGTGCAGGGTGGCCGATGGCGCCAATCGGAGTGTTTGCCTTGCGATGGGCGGGGACACAACTTTGATTTCGCAGGCAGTGCGCGAACCTTGTGGGAGCGGGCGTGCCCGCGAAGAATCCACTGCGGTGGCTGGCACGAGTCTGGAATGGTGGGTTAACAAGGTGATCGTAGACTCGAAGTCGATCGGTGGCAGCTTGCATTCGATCGACTCCGGTCGCGTGGCTCGCTACTTCAGCCCGGACATGACTGAGGTTCCGGCAAGTGCAGCGGCAGTTTGATCGGGTACTCTGGGCTGCCGTAGGCGTAGCAGGATGTGGTGACTTGAATATCGTCGCAGGGCAGGAAGTGGACGGTGATACCGCAGACTTTTTGGCCTGTGTAGTCGGGAACGGAAACCAG
>NZ_JBNNVS010000055.1:0-32782 GCF_050280665.1 Pseudomonas sp. NPDC089547
GAACGCCGGTTTGTTGATGTGTTTGCTCGCACGAACATCATCCATCAAACCGGCGTTCTTGTTTCTGTCTTTCCCGGGATTCCGTGAAGAACCAATAAAAAGGCCCTGCATATGCAGGGCCTTTTTCATATGGCGCGAATCAAGCGTGTTCAGGCGCCGCCAACAGCTGCCCCATGCGCACCGCGGAGCCGGCACCCAGGTTCTCAGCCCATTTCACCTGCTCCGGCCCGAACAGCACGATGGCGGTCGAGCCCAGCTTGAAGCGGCCCAGCTCGGCACCTTTCTCCAGGTGGATCGGCGCACGGCTGGCTTCGTCATAATGGAAGGTCTTCAGCTCACGCTTGGGCGGTGTGACCAGCCCGGCCCACACGGTTTCGATCGAAGCCACGATCATCGCCCCCACCAGCACCACGGCCATCGGCCCGCGCTCGGTGTCGAACAGGCAGACTACGCGCTCGTTGCGGGCGAACAGCTCTGGAACGTTCTCTGCGGTGGTCTGGTTGACCGAGAACAGGCGGCCAGGCACATAGACCATTTCGCGCAGGGTACCGGCCAGCGGCATGTGCACGCGGTGGTAGTCCTTGGGCGACAGGTAGATGGTGGCAAACTCGCCGCCCATGAACGGTGCGGCCATGGCCGGGTCACCGCCCAGCAGCTCTTGCGCGCTGAAACCGTGGCCCTTGGCCTGGAAGATGCGGCCATGCTCGATCGGGCCGAGTTGGCTTACAGCGCCGTCGGCCGGGCACAGGATGGCGCCCGGCGTTTCGTCCAGTGGGCGGGCACCTGGCTTCAGGGCGCGGGTGAAGAACGCATTGAAGTGCTCGTAGGCACTCAAGTCCTCGACCAGGGCCTCGGACATGTTCACCTGGTAACGCTTGGCGAACCAGGCGGTGAAGGCATTCTTGAACCAGCGCGCGCGGCACTCGGCAATGCAGCCGGCCAGTCGCGACAGCAGGTGGTGCGGCAGCAGGTACTGGCTGATGATGAACAGACGGGATTTCATGCAGGTTCCTTAAACTTCTACAGGCGTGTCCGGGTGGTTGCCCCATTCGCTCCACGAGCCGGCATAGGCCTTGACGCGTGGGTAACCGAGGGCCTTGGCCACCAGATAAGTGAAACCGGAGCGGCGATGGGTCTGGCAGTGGGTAATCACTTCCTTGTCAGGGGTGATGCCCAGTTGCTCAAGGACCTGTTTGATGTCCTTGCGGATGCGCAGGTGGTCGTTGAGGTCCATGCCGGCGGTCCACTCGAAGTTGATCGCGCCGGGGATGTGGCCCCCCTTGGCAGCCAGCACCTTTTCGCCGCTGAACTCCTGCGGGCCGCGCGCGTCCCAGATGACCAGGTCATCGGCGCCCAGGCGGCTTTGCAGGTATTCGCGGGTGGCGGTGGGTGCGCTGTCGATATGCAGGTGCACCGGGGTGTTGCCGTTGGCGGGCACCTCGGTGCCCAGCTTGTCAGCTGGCCAGGCCTGGATGCCGCCGTTGAGGTAGTGGTAATGCTTATGGCCGATCACGTCGAGCAGCCAGATGAAACGCCCGGCCCAGCCGCCGCCTTCATCGTCATACACCACATACACGGCGTCGCTGCGGTGGCCGAGTTCGCTGAACAGTTTTTCCAGGTCGCCCAGGGCCGGCAGCAGGCCGGGCGCGGGAGGCTGGCCAAGCTGGGTACGCTTGCCTTCGACAAAGCGTGCGCCGGGGATATGCCCGCTGACGTAGCGGTTGGCGCTGCTCAGGTCGACCAGGATCAGCTGTGGCGAATCCAGGCGTGGCAGCAGGTCCGCGGCTTCGATTACCAGGGGCAGGCCGGAAAAGTCAGTCATCCACGGTCTCCAGTGTGGAAAGAGGGGCGATTGTAGCGCAAGGCTCAGCCCTTGCGGTTGGCAAACACCGACAGCGCCCGCTCGGTGCATTGCGCGGTCTTGCCGAAGGCTTGGACGCTGATATCGGCCAATGGCCGGCAGCCTTGGTCAGCCACCATCAGCATCAGGACCTGGTCGTTTACCGCCAGCGAGCGCAGCAGCACGTGCTCGCTGCGGAACAAGGCACGCAGAGGCGCCGGTAGCAGTGCCGAGAACTGGGTGTGGTTCTGCGGGGTGATGCGCAATTGCCCGGCCTGGGACAGCAGTTTTTGCAGCAGTTTGTTCTGCGATACCTGCAGGGCCAGGGCCCCTGCCTCTTTGGGCAGGCCGGCGGCCTGCTGCACACGCAGGTAGTCGCTGGCCTTGTCCAGGCTCAGCAGCATGATGCGTTGCATGCCGCAGGCCAGCAGGGCTTCGAGGGCCTGGGTGGCCAGGTGCACGGTGTTGGTAAACGGGCTGGGCTGGGCCAACAGGTCCTGGCACAGCTTGCGCCAGCGCGCCAGGTCGTCGCTGCTGGGCGGCGGCGGGGCCAGCATGTCCGGGTGCGGGCGGCGCTGGTGCCAGGGCCAGATCAGCGCTTCGGCCGGGTGGAACAGGGCATGCCGGGCGTGGCGGCGGGCGCTGGCGGCTGCTTGCTGGTGCACTTGCTGCTGCACGTCTTCCAGCGACGTCTGCAGGTACAGCGCGGTCAGCAGTTGCCAGCGCAGCAAATGCGGGTTGTCCCAGCCAACCTGTGCGGCCAGGGCCAGGTTGTTGGCCAGCAGCACGGTATTGGCCGGCTGGTTGAACCAGCGGCGCAGGCCGGGCTCGGCGTCCAGGCGATGCTGCTGGCTGAGCAGGTCTTCGTCGCGGGCGATGTTCAGTACCAGGGCCAGTTGTTCGCGTTCTTCCAGCAGCAGGCGGTAACCCTGAGTCACCCACTGGGGCAGGCGCCAGTACTCTGCCATGGTCTGACACAGCGCCATGATGCGCACGCCAAACAACTCTTCCTCCACATGGGCGGCGTCCTCGCCTTTGTGGATAACCCGCAGCTCCCAGGTGTCGAGCAGTTTGGGGTAAGCCAGTGCCAGCGGCCACAGGGGCGACAGGAACAGCAGGCTGCCCCAGTGAATTTCCTGCCACAGCCGTGCCAGTCGGCTGGCGAACAGGCCGCTGGCCTGCTGCGAAGCGTGCTGGCTGATCAGCTGGAACTGGCTGAGCACCGGCGGGATTTCTTCGGTGGGCATCGAGGGCAGGCGTTTCAGCAACTGTTCGGTGCGCGCCAGGCCCAGGCGGTTCAGGGCAACTTCCAGGCTTTCGGCGGGCTCGGCCTGGCTGGCATTGGTGGGGTGGTTGGCTTCGCGCATCACCGACAGCACCAGTGCCGGGCTATCCTGCATCAGTTCGGCGATATCGCGCAGCGAGCGGCGGCTATCGTTAATGGCGGCCATGACCCGGTCGTAGCTGTGCTTCGGCACGGGGATGCGAACACTCTCTAGCAGCTTTACCCAGGCCTCTAGCGTACGCGGGGGCTGAGCGGGCACCTTGGTTTCAATTGGCATTTTGACATCAGTCCGAACTGGCTTTTCGCAATGAGTGGCTATAGTCTGGCGCAGTTCTGCCGATAAGTAGAAGAAGAGTTTTAAAGCTCCCGTCTCTTCCCTTGACCACGACAGCAAGTGCTTTGAACCTATGGCTAAAATTATCGGCATCATCGTCGTATTCGCGAGCGTGCTCGGCGGGTACGTGCTCTCCCACGGCAAGATCGCAGCGCTGATCCAGCCGTTCGAAGTACTGATCATCGGCGGTGCGGCCTTTGGTGCATTCCTGCAGGCCAACCCTGGCCACATGACCATGCACGTCATCAAGAAGTCGATGAAGATGTTCGGCTCGCGCTTCACCCACGCCTACTACCTGGAGGTGCTGGGCCTGGTGTACGAGATCCTCAACAAAAGCCGTCGCGAAGGCATGATGGCTATCGAGGCCGACATCGAGGACGCAGCAGCCAGCCCGATCTTCGCCAAGTACCCCACCGTGCTGGCCGATGAGCGCATGACAGCGTTTGTCTGCGACTACCTGCGCATCATGTCTACCGGCAACATGGCTCCGCACGAGCTTGAAGGCCTGTTCGACATGGAACTGCTGAGCATGAAGGAAGAGCTGGAGCACCCGTCCCATGCGGTGACCGGCATCGCCGACGGCATGCCCGGTTTTGGTATCGTCGCGGCGGTACTGGGTATCGTGGTGACCATGGCCTCGCTCGGCGAAGGCGACCAGGCGGCCATTGGCATGCACGTAGGTGCGGCGTTGGTCGGTACCTTCTTCGGTATCCTGGCGGCCTACGGCTTCTTCGGCCCGCTGGCCAAGTGCCTGGAGCACGATGCCAAGGAAGAACTGAACCTTTACGAGTCGATCAAGGCTTCGCTGGTTGCCTCGGCCTCGGGCATGCCGCCTTCGCTGGCGGTCGAGTTCGGGCGCAAGGTGCTGTACCCCAAGCACCGCCCAAGCTTCTCCGAGCTGGAACAAGCGGTTCGCGGTCGCTGAGTCATGGAGAACAATCAGCCCATCATCGTCAAGCGCGTCAAGCGCTTTGGCGGCGGCCACCACGGCGGCGCCTGGAAAATCGCCTTCGCCGACTTTGCCACGGCAATGATGGCGTTCTTCCTGGTGCTGTGGTTGATGTCCACCGCCACGCCGGAGCAGAAGATCGCCATTGCCGGTTATTTCAAGGACCCGATCGGGTTCTCTGAAAGCGGCACGCCGTATGTCATCGATCTGGGCGGGTCGCCTGAGCTGGCGCCGGAAAAGACCATCAACCCTGAAGTGAAGTCCGAGCCGACACCCGACACCACCGTCGAGCTGAACAAGGACCAGGTCGAGACCATGGCCGAGCAGGTCGAGCGCGAACGCCTGGAACTGTTGCTGCAGGAACTGCAGAACAAGGTGGAAGAGAACCCGCAACTGCAGAAGTTCAAGGACCAGATCCTGTTCGAGATCACCCAGGATGGCTTGCGTATCCAGATCATGGATGCCGAGAACCGGCCGATGTTCGACATCGGCAGCGCCCGCCTGCAACCGTACTTCGAAGACATCTTGCTGGCCATGGCCGACACCATCAAGGCCGTGCCGAACAAGATCAGCATCAGCGGCCACACCGATGCCAAGCCGTATTCCGGCGCGGGCGAGTTCGGCAATTGGGAGCTGTCGGCCAACCGGGCCAACGCCGCACGCCGTGCGCTGGTGGCCGGTGGTTACCCGGACGGGCAGGTGGCGCGGGTGGTGGGCTACGCTTCGTCGTCGCTGTTCGACCGCAAGGACCCGTTCAACCCGGTCAACCGCCGTATCGACATCATCGTGCTGACCAAGAAGGCGCAGCGTAACATCGAGGGTGAACAGGGGGCGCCGGAGGCTCCCGCCGCCGAGCCTGCTGCGCCAGGGGGTTCGGCACCGGCGGCGCCAGCTGTGCCGGGTGCGGGTGCCGAAACCGAGCAAGCGCCGATGCAGCCGCGTGAACTGCGCCAGAAGCTGAACATCTTCGAAGATGGCACGCTGAAGATGGATGAGGCCAAGGAGCAGTAGTAGTTTCCCTGTCTTGCGCGGTTCAGTGTAGGAGCGGCCTTGTGTCGCGAAAGGGCCGCGCAGCGGCCCCAGATGTAAGCGCTTGTGCATGAATTCCCGGGGCCGCTTTGCGGCCCTTTCGCGACACAAGGCCGCTCCTACAAGGACCGCGTACTGCTTCCAACGGTCAGTAGCTGTCTTGCGTCAGGCTGGCAATGATCGAGCGGTAGCTGTTCATCCGCTGTGGCTTGATGCGCCCCTCGTCCAGTGCCTTGAGCAGTGCACAGCCCGGTTCGCGGTCATGCTTGCAATCGCGGAAGCGGCAAGTGCCGAACAGGTCGCGGAACTCGATGAAGCCGTCTTCCACATCGTCGCGGCTGACGTGACCAAGACCAAACTCGCGGATGCCCGGGGAGTCGATCAGGTCGCCGCCGTTGGGGAAGTGGTACAGCCGCGCCGTGGTGGTGGTATGCGTACCCTGGCCAGACCATTCCGACAGGTCGCCGACGCGGGTGCCGGCGTCCGGCAGCAGGCTGTTGACCAGCGACGACTTGCCCACCCCCGACTGGCCGACGAATACGCTGATGTGGCCGTCGAGTTGCTGTTGCAGGCGCTGCATGCCGTCACCGTGGTGCGCCGATACCTCCAGCAGCGGGTAGCCCAGCTCGCGGTAAACCTCCAGCAACGCATGCAGGCCAGGGCCGTTTTCGTCGTTGACCAAGTCGGCCTTGTTCAGCAGCAACAGCGGGCGCAAGCCCGCGTGCTCGGCCGCTACCAGGTAGCGGTCGATCAGGTTCGGGTGCGGCTCCGGGGCCGGGGCGAACACGATCACGATCAGGTCGACGTTGGCTGCCACGGGCTTGAGCTGGCCGTGGTTGTTTGGCCGGCACAGTTCGGTGCTGCGCGGCATCTGCGCCACGATCACGCCAATGCCCTGGTTGCCTGCACGCCATACCACGCGGTCACCGGTGACCAGTGCCGGCAGGTTGGCGCGCAAGTGGCAGCGGAACACCTGGCCTGCAGTTTCGCCGTCCTGGGCCTCAACCTCTACCTGCACACCGAAGTGCGCAATTACCAGGCCCAGTTGCTCTGGCCCCAGGTCACCACCTTCCAGTTCCTGCAGCGCATGCTGCTCGCGTTTGGCGGCGCGAGCAGCGCGCTCGCCCTGGATTTTTTCGATCCGCCAGTTCTGGCGGCGATTGAGCTGGCGTTTGGCCATGAAGGTACCGTGAGAGAGGCCCAAGGTGGGGCATTGAAAACGGCAGGCAGTTTAGCACGCCAGGCGCTGGACTATTCCGCTTACCTTTGTGTGGTGAATGGGCGTGCCATGACCACTAGGCTAATATGACGGGCTATACGAGGAGCCCCTGCATGCAAAACCCACAGAACCTGATCTGGATCGACCTGGAAATGACCGGCCTGGATCCGGACAGCGACGTCATTATCGAGATGGCCACCATTGTCACCGACAGCGAGCTGAACACCCTGGCCGAAGGGCCGGTGATCGCCATTCATCACAGTGATGAAGTGTTGGCACGGATGGATGAATGGAACACCCGCACCCATGGGGCTTCAGGCCTGACCCAGCGTGTGCGCGAGAGCAAGGTCAGCATGGCTGAGGCTGAAGCGCAAACCATCGCCTTCCTCGAGCAGTGGGTGCCGAAGGGCAAGTCGCCGATCTGCGGCAACAGCATCTGCCAGGACCGCCGCTTCCTCTACCGCCACATGCGCAACCTGGAAAACTACTTCCACTACCGCAACCTGGATGTCTCCACGCTGAAGGAGCTGGCTGCGCGCTGGGCGCCGAACGTGCGTGACAGCTTCAAGAAGGGCAACACCCACCTGGCGCTGGACGATATCCGCGAATCGATCGCCGAGCTGCGCCATTACCGCGAGCACTTCATCAAGCTGTGATCCGAAACGGCGCAGATATTGTTTCTGCGCCCCCTTTTGGTGCCTTGGGCAACTGGTTAGACTGCGCGCCTTTCTCGCACGGACCCGCGCCATGTTGTTGATGCTCTACCTTATCGCCATCACCGCCGAAGCCATGACTGGCGCATTGTCTGCCGGGCGCCGTGGCATGGACTGGTTTGGCGTGGTGCTGATTGCCTGCGTCACCGCCCTGGGTGGCGGCTCGGTGCGCGATGTGCTGCTGGGGCACTACCCGCTGACCTGGGTGAAGCACCCGGAGTACCTGGTGCTGACCAGTTGTGCGGCGCTGCTGACCATTTTCATTGCGCCGATGATGCGCCGCCTGCGCTCACTGTTCCTGGTACTCGATGCCTTGGGGTTGGTGGCCTTTACCCTGATTGGCTGCATGACCGCTCTGGAGATGGGGCAGGGCATGCTGGTGGCGTCGATCAGCGGGGTAATCACCGGGGTGTTTGGCGGGATCTTGCGGGATATCTTCTGTAACGACATTCCCCTGGTGTTCCGCCGCGAGCTGTATGCCAGCGTGTCGTTTGCGGCAGCGTGGTTCTACCTGGGGTGCGTGTCCTTCAAGGTGCCGGCGGAGCAGGCCATGCTGCTGACTTTGTTTGGCGGGTTTTTGGTGCGCTTGCTGGCGATCCGCTTCCACTGGGAAATGCCCAAGTTCCACTACAACGACCAGCAGTGAACTTACGCGGTCAGTTGTAGGAGCGGCCTTGTGTCGCGAAAGGGCTGCGAAGCAGCCCCGGGATTTCAGCACAGATGCACAGATTGCCGGGGCTGCTTTGCAGCCCTTTCGCGACACAAGGCCGCTCCTACAGGGACTCGCGTGGCTACTGGGTGTTATGCCGGGCCAGCGCCCACTCCACGTGCTCGCGCACCAGCTCCGATTCATCCTCGCGCCGCGCCTTCAGCGCCTCGATCACTGGGATTGTCGACGGCGCATTGCCCAACCCCACCGCCAGGTTGCGCAAGAACCGCTCATACCCCGCCCGCCGCAACGGCCCGCCCTCGGTCTTGCGCAGGAAGGTACGCTCATCCCACAGGAACATTTCCGCCAACTCGGCATTCTCCAGCCCATGCCGTGGCTGGAAATCCTGCTCCTGGCTGTGCTTGGCAAAGCGGTTCCACGGGCAGACGATCTGGCAGTCATCGCAACCGAACACCCGGTTGCCCATCATTGCGCGCAACTCGACAGGGATCGCGCCCTTCAACTCGATGGTCAGGTACGAGATGCAACGCCGGGCATCCAGCACATAAGGCCCGACAAACGCCTGTGTCGGGCAGATGTCCAGGCAGGCCTGGCAGCGGCCGCAATGTTCACTGGTAGTGGCTTCGTCCACCGGGATCGGCAGGTCGACAAACAGCTCGGCAAGGAAGAAGTAACTGCCCGCCTTGCGGTTGAGCAACAAGGTGTTCTTGCCGATCCAGCCCAACCCGGCCTGCTCGGCCAAGGCCTTTTCCAGCACCGGGGCGCTGTCGACAAATGCGCGGTAACCAAACGGACCGATGGCTTCCTGAATGCGGTCGGCCAGGAACTGCACGCGCTTGCGCACCAGCTTGTGGTAGTCACGGCCCAGCGCATAGCGCGAAATGTAGGCTTTTTCCGGCTGTGCCAGGCGTTGTGCCATCTGCGTGTCGCCGGGCAGGTAGTCCATGCGCAGCGACACCACTCGCACGGTGCCGGGGATCAGCTGATCGGGGTGCGAGCGCTTGCTGCCATGCGTGCCCAGGTACTCCATTTCGCCTTGGTAGCCAGCATCGAGCCAGCGTTGCAGGTGGTGTTCATGTTCGCCAAGGTCGACCCCGGCGATGCCAACGTGGGCAAAACCGAGTTCTTGGCCCCAAATCTTGATCGATTGGGCCAGTTGGGCGAGGTCAGGCGTGCAGACGGACATGGATGGGCAAGGCAATACGGGCTCAGGTGCGTATAATTCTGCCAGACATTGGAGCCTTTGACCCCATGCCGCAGACCAAACACCCCGGCAATGCCCCGCAACTGCTCAGCAGCGTGACCGTCGCGCACCTGCCGGCCCGGCATGCGCATGCCCATAAAGGCGACTTTGGCCATGTGCTGCTGGTGGGTGGCGACCTTGGCACTGGCGGTGCTGTGCTGCTTGGCGCCGAAGCCGCGCTGCGTTGCGGTGCCGGGCTGGTCAGCGTGGCAACCCGGCCCGAGCACGTCACGGCCAGCCTGGCGCGCTTGCCCGAGGTGATGTGCCTGGGCGCCAGTTCGGCCAACCAGCTGATGGCTGTACTGGAGCGTGCCACGGTGCTGGTAGTTGGCCCGGGGCTGGGGCAGGCGGCGTGGGGCCGCAGCCTGCTGTCGGCAGTGGCCAATGCCGGGCGCCCCCAGGTGTGGGACGCCGATGCCCTGAATTTGTTGGCGCGTACCCCATTGGCCCTGCCCAGTGGCAGCATCCTCACCCCGCACCCGGGCGAGGCGGCGCGGCTGCTGGGCATTTCCACCGAGGCTGTGCAGGCCGATCGCCCTGGCGCCGCGCGCAAGCTGGCGCGCCGGTATAACAGCGTTTGCGTGTTGAAAGGGGCTGGCACCCTGGTGGCCGACCCGGCCGGGCAGTTGGTGGTGTGCGGGCGGGGCCACCCGGCGATGGCCGGTGCCGGCTTTGGCGATGTGCTGACTGGCGTGTTGGCCGCGTTGTTGGCTCAGGGGCTGGATGCCTGGCAGGCCGCCGGGCTGGGGGTGTGGTTGCACGCCTGTGCGGGCGAGCGGCTGGGTGTGAAAGGTAGAGGCCTGGCGGCCAGTGATCTGGTGCCGGTCATTCGTGAGTTGTTGGAGGAGCATTCTGCGTGTCTGGCTTAAATCTGTTTCTGGCCGATGAAGCGGCTACGGTCGACTTCGGTGCAAAAATGGCCGAGGTGACCGGCGGTCGCGGCGTGATCTTTCTTGAAGGTGACCTGGGCGCTGGCAAGACTACGCTTTCCCGTGGGCTGATCCGCGGCCTGGGCCATACAGGGGCAGTGAAAAGCCCGACCTTCACCGTGGTCGAACCCTACGAAATCGGTGAGGTCCGAGCATTCCACTTCGACCTGTATCGACTGGTCGATCCGGAAGAGCTGGAGTTCATGGGGATTCGTGACTATTTCGAGGGCGACCCGCTGTGCCTGTTCGAGTGGCCACAAAAGGGTGCGGGCGTTTTGCCAAAGCCGGACCTGACCATTACCATAAGCCCCCAAGCGGGCGGACGCTCGCTGATCCTTTCGCCGCAGGGGGCTCGCGGCGAGGCCTGGTGCGTGGCACTGGCCAAACACTATAAACAGTAAGTGGGGTAGGTATGCGCATACGCGCACTGGTCGCCATCGTTGGGCTGCTGCTGACAACGGTGACCGTTGACGCTCTGGCCGTCACTCAAGTCAAGAGCGTGCGCCTGTGGCGTGCGCCAGACAACACGCGGCTGGTCTTCGACCTTTCCGGCCCCGTGCAGCATAGCGTCTTCACCCTGAGCGCGCCGGATCGCCTGGTTATCGACATCAATGGCGCGACCCTGGCCGCGCCGTTGAACGTGGCCACCTCCAACACACCGATCAGCAGCGTGCGTTCGGCCCAGCGTACCCCGACTGACTTGCGGGTGGTGGTCGACCTGAAAAAGTCGGTCACCCCGAAAAGCTTCACCCTGGCGCCGAATGCCCAGTACGGCAACCGCCTGGTGGTCGACCTGTACGACCAGGAAGCCGACGCCATTGCGGCCAGCGCGCCGCCACCGGCCCCGACGCCGGTGCAGACGCCTGCGACCACGCCGGCGGTGCCGGTAAGCCCGGCCCAACCCGCCATCAAGCTGCCGCCGGTACCTAGCGGCAAGCGTGACATCGTGGTTGCCATCGATGCTGGCCACGGCGGCGAAGACCCGGGTGCTTCCGGCTCGCGCGGCCAGCACGAAAAAGACATCGTGCTGCAGATCGCCAAGGAGCTGCAGCGCCAGATCAACAGCGAAAAAGGCTTCCGGGCCGAGCTGACCCGTACTGGCGACTACTTCATTCCGCTGCGCAAACGCACGGAAATCGCCCGCAAGAAGGGTGCTGACCTGTTCATCTCGATCCATGCCGACGCCGCGCCGTCGCGGGCTGCGTTTGGTGCCTCGGTGTTCGCCCTGTCCGACCGTGGCGCCACCTCCGAGACCGCACGCTGGCTGGCCGACACGGAAAACCGTTCCGACTTGATCGGTGGTGCGGGTAACGTCAGCCTCGATGACAAGGACCGCATGCTCGCCGGCGTGTTGCTTGACCTGTCGATGACCGCCACGCTCAGTTCCAGCCTCAACGTGGGGCAGAAGGTGCTCGGCAACATGGGCCGTGTCACCTCGCTGCACAAGCAACGTGTGGAACAGGCGGGCTTCATGGTGCTGAAGTCGCCGGACATTCCGTCGATCCTGGTTGAAACCGGGTTCATCTCGAACAACAACGAAGCCGCCAAGCTGGCTACCGCCAGCCATCAGCAGGCCTTGGCCCGTTCGATCCACACCGGCGTACGCCAGTACTTCCAGCAGAACCCGCCGCCTGGCACTTACATCGCCTGGCTGCGCGACACCGGCAAGATCGCCGCCGGCCCGCGTGAGCACACGGTACGCCCGGGCGAAACCCTGGCAATGCTTGCTGTGCGCTACCAGGTCAGTGTCGCCAGCCTGCGCAGCACCAACAGCCTCAAGACCGATGAGCTGAAGGTCGGCCAGCGCCTTGATATCCCTGCAACCACATTGGCCTCGCAATGAGTGGCGGTTCGCGCATCCAGCTGCTCAGCCCGCGGCTGGCCAACCAGATCGCCGCCGGCGAGGTCGTCGAGCGGCCGGCCTCTGTCGCCAAGGAGCTGCTGGAAAACAGCCTGGACTCCGGCGCCCGACGCATCGATGTGGAGGTGGAGCAGGGCGGCGTAAAGCTGCTGAAGGTGCGGGACGATGGCAGCGGTATTTCCGCCGACGACCTGCCGCTGGCCCTGGCCCGTCATGCCACCAGCAAGATTCGCGAGCTGGAAGACCTTGAAGGGGTGTTGAGCCTGGGTTTCCGCGGTGAGGCCCTGGCTTCGATCAGCTCGGTGGCGCGCCTTACCCTGACCTCGCGTACCGCCAGTGCCACAGAGGCCTGGCAGGTGGAAACCGAAGGCCGTGACATGCTCCCGCGGGTGCAGCCGGCGGCGCACCCGGTAGGTACTTCGGTGGAAGTGCGCGACCTGTTCTTCAATACGCCGGCGCGGCGCAAGTTCCTCAAGGCCGAGAAAACCGAATTCGATCACCTGCAGGAAGTCATCCGCCGGCTGGCGCTGGCGCGTTTCGATGTCGGCTTCCACTTGCGCCACAACGGCAAGAGCATCCTCAGCCTGCACGAGGCTCACGACGACACAGCGCGTGCCAGGCGGGTAGGCGCCATCTGCGGCCCAGGCTTCATGGAGCAGGCGCTGCCGATTGACGTCGAGCGCAACGGCCTGCGCCTGTGGGGCTGGGTCGGCCTGCCGACGTTCTCGCGCAGTCAGGCAGACTTGCAGTACTTCTTCGTCAATGGCCGTGCGGTGCGCGACAAGCTGGTCGCCCACGCCGTGCGCCAGGCCTACCGTGACGTGCTGTTCAATGGCCGGCACCCCACCTTCGTGCTGTTCCTGGAGCTGGAACCCAACGGCGTCGACGTCAACGTGCACCCGACCAAGCACGAAGTGCGCTTCCGTGAAGGGCGCTCCGTGCACGATTTCCTGTACGGCACCCTGCACCGTGCGCTGGCCGATGTACGCCCGGAAGACCAGCTGGCCGCGCCGGCCGCGGTGCCAGAGGCCATCCGCCCCACTGGCCAGCAGGCCGGTGAATTCGGCCCGCAGGGCGAAATGCGCCTGGCCTCACCGGTGCTTGAGCAGCCTCGTGCCCCGCAGCAGTCGTTCTCCAATGGCGGCAGTGGTGCGGGCTACCAGTATCAGTACACGCCACGCCCGTCGCAGCCGGTGCCGGCTGCCGAAGCGCAGGCGGTGTATCGCGAGTTCTACAAACCGTTGGAAAACGGTGCGGTGCCGGCGACGGCCCTTCCCGAAAGCCAGGGTGACATTCCGCCGCTGGGCTACGCGCTGGCGCAGCTCAAGGGCATCTACATCCTGGCCGAGAATGCCGTTGGCCTGGTGGTGGTGGACATGCATGCCGCGCACGAGCGCATCATGTACGAGCGCCTCAAGGTGGCCATGGCCAGTGAAGGCCTTAGCGGCCAACCGCTGCTGGTGCCTGAGACCCTGGCCTTGAGCCAGCGTGAAGCGGACTGCGCCGAAGAACATGCGCAGTGGTTCCAGCGCCTGGGCTTCGAGCTGCAACGCCTGGGCCCCGAGACCCTGGCGATCCGCCAGATCCCGGCCTTGCTCAAGCAGGCCGAGGCCAACCGCCTGGTGCATGACGTGCTCGCCGACCTGATGGAATACGGCACCAGTGACCGTATCCAGGCGCACCTGAACGAACTGCTCGGTACCATGGCTTGCCACGGTGCCGTGCGCGCCAACCGGCGCCTGGCCATTCCCGAAATGAATGCCTTGCTGCGCGACATGGAAAACACCGAGCGCAGTGGCCAGTGCAACCATGGCCGTCCCACCTGGACCCAGATGGGCCTGGACGATCTGGACAAACTCTTCCTGCGCGGTCGATGAAATGAGCGGCAAGCCCCCTGCAATATTCCTGATGGGCCCGACGGCGGCCGGCAAGACCGACCTGGCTATCGAACTGACCAAAGTGCTGCCCTGCGAGCTGATCAGTGTCGACTCGGCACTGGTCTATCGCGGCATGGATATCGGTTCGGCCAAACCGTCGAAAGAAATCCTCGCTGCCCACCCGCATCGGCTGATCGACATTCGTGATCCGGCCGAGAGCTATTCGGCCGCGCAGTTCCGTACCGATGCGCTGGAAGCCATGGCCGACATCACCACGCGTGGAAAGATCCCGCTACTGGTGGGCGGCACCATGCTCTATTACAAGGCGTTGATCGATGGCCTGGCGGACATGCCGGCTGCGGACGCTGCGGTACGCGCCGAGCTGGAAGCCCAGGCCGAAGCACTGGGCCTGGCCGAGCTGCACCGCCAACTGGCCGAGGTCGACCCGGTGTCGGCGGCGCGTATCCACCCCAATGACCCGCAGCGGTTGATCCGGGCGCTGGAGGTGTACCGGGTGAGTGGCGAGAGCATGACGGCCCATCGCCAACGTCAATTCGCGGAAAGTCGCGGCGCAGACGCAGGCGCTGACGGGCATTTGCCCTATACTGTCGCCAGTTTGGCGATTGCTCCTACAGATCGTCACATTTTGCATCAGCGAATTGCGTTACGATTTTCGCAGATGCTGGAACAGGGCTTCGTTGACGAGGTCCGATCGCTGCGAGCCAGAAGTGACTTGCACGCCGGGCTACCGTCTATACGGGCAGTGGGGTATCGGCAGGTCTGGGATTACCTGGACGGCAAGCTGACTGAGAATGAGATGCGTGAACGCGGTATCATTGCAACCAGGCAGTTGGCCAAGCGGCAGTTCACCTGGTTGCGTGGCTGGCCTGACGTACACTGGCTTGACAGCCTGGCCTGCGACAATCTGTCCCGCACCTTGAAATACCTTGGGGCCATCTCCATATTGAGCTGAGTCCCTGCTGATTGCCGTCTATTCTTGCGAAGGGGCGGCCTAATTTATCGATTTTATTGATTTTCTATTATTTATCCTTACAGGAGTGCGGCATATGTCAAAAGGGCATTCGCTACAAGACCCTTACTTGAACACCTTGAGAAAAGAAAAGGTCCCGGTTTCCATCTATCTGGTCAACGGCATCAAGTTGCAGGGTTCGATCGAATCGTTCGACCAGTTCGTGGTACTGCTGAAGAACACCGTCAGCCAGATGGTCTACAAGCACGCCATTTCGACCGTGGTACCGGCTCGTCCGGTCCGTCTGCCAAGCCCGACCGACGGCGAACACGGCGACAGCGAGCCAGGCAACGCCTGATAGGAGCCTGCATTGTTCTTTGAGCGCCACGGTGGTGGTGAGCGGGCGTTGCTCGTTCACTTGGAAGGTCATAACCCTGAGGCGCGCGAAGACCCGCAGGAGTTTCAGGAATTGGCATTGTCGGCCGGTGCCGACATCGTTTCGCTGGTCACGGTGACAAGGCATCAGCCTTCCGCCAAATACCTGATTGGCAGTGGCAAGGTCGAAGAGCTGCACGACCTGGTCCATGCCGAACAGGTAGACCTGGTGATTTTCAATCACACCCTCACGCCCAGTCAGGAGCGCAACCTCGAACGTGTGTTCGAGTGCCGTGTGCTTGACCGTACCGGGCTGATCCTCGATATCTTCGCCCAACGGGCGCGTACCCATGAAGGCAAGTTGCAGGTCGAACTGGCCCAGCTTGATCACATGAGCACGCGGCTGGTGCGCGGCTGGACTCACCTTGAGCGACAAAAAGGTGGTATCGGCCTGCGTGGCCCGGGTGAAACCCAGCTGGAAACCGACCGCCGCCTGCTGCGGGTGCGTATCCGCCAGATCAAGTCACGCCTGGAGAAAGTGCGCAGCCAGCGTGAGCAGGCGCGTCGCGGGCGCCAGCGCGCAGATATCCCCTCGGTGTCGCTGGTGGGCTATACCAACGCCGGCAAGTCCACGCTGTTCAACGCCCTGACCGAATCCGAGGTATACGCCGCGGACCAGCTGTTCGCCACCCTCGACCCGACCCTGCGCCGGCTCGAGCTCAACGACCTGGGCCCGATCGTGCTGGCCGACACCGTGGGTTTTATCCGCCACCTGCCGCACAAGCTGGTCGAGGCATTTCGGGCTACGCTCGAAGAGTCGAGCAACTCTGACCTGCTGGTGCATGTGATCGACGCCCATGAGCCCGAGCGCATGGAGCAGATCGAGCAGGTTCTGGCCGTATTGGGCGAGATTGGCGCCGAAGGCTTGCCGATCCTCGAGGTGTATAACAAACTCGACCTGCTTGAAGATGTCGAGCCGCAGATCCAGCGCAATGCCGATGGCAAGCCGGAGCGGGTCTGGGTATCGGCACGCGATGGGCGTGGCCTGGAGCTTGTAGGCCAGGCGATTGCCGAGTTGCTGGGGGACGATCTGTTTGTCGGTACCCTGTGCCTGGAGCAGCGTTTTGCCCGCTTGCGCGCGCAATTCTTTGCCTTGGGCGCGGTGCAGAGTGAAGAGCATGATGAAGAAGGGCGCAGCCTGCTGAGCGTGCGACTGCCCATGGTCGAACTGAATCGCCTGGTCAGTCGTGAAGGCATGGAGCCGCAAGTGTTTGTCGAGCAACACACTTTGCAATAAATGCCCGTCGAGGTCGCCGGGCAGCAGTGACAGGCATTCTGTAGCATTGGACGGCGCGCCGTGGGCGCGTCTTTGCTTTATCAGATGGAGAGCGCTATGGCTTGGAACGAGCCGGGTGGCAACTCGAACAATCAGGATCCCTGGGGCGGCCGCCGTGGTGGCGGTGGTGGTGACAAGAAAGGTCCGCCGGATCTGGACGAGGCCTTCCGCAAACTGCAGGACAGCCTCAATGGCATGTTCGGCGGCAGCAAGAAACGTGGCGGTGGTGACCGCAATGTCGGCAAGGGCGGTGGCCTGGGCCTGCTGGGCATAGGCCTGGCGGTGCTGGCTGCCATCTGGCTGTACAGCGCCGTGTACGTGGTCGACGAGCAGGAGCAGGCCGTGGTGCTGCGCTTCGGCAAGTACTATGAGACGGTCGGTCCCGGCCTGAACATCTACTTCCCGCCGCTCGATCGCAAGTACATGGAAAACGTCACGCGTGAGCGTGCCTACACCAAACAGGGCCAGATGCTGACCGAAGACGAGAACATCGTCGAGGTTCCGCTGACCGTCCAGTACAAGATCAGCAACCTGCAGGACTTCGTGCTTAACGTCGACCAGCCTGAGGTGAGCTTGCAGCACGCGACCGACAGTGCCCTGCGCCACGTGGTGGGTTCCACCTCGATGGACCAGGTGCTGACCGAAGGCCGTGAGCAGATGGCCGTGGATATCCGCGAACGCCTGCAGCGCTTCCTGGACAACTACCGTACCGGTATCACCGTTACCCAGGTCAACGTACAGAGCGCGGCAGCCCCGCGTGAAGTGCAGGAAGCCTTCGACGACGTGATCCGCGCCCGTGAAGACGAGCAGCGTGCCCGCAACCAGGCCGAGTCCTACGCCAATGGCGTGGTACCGGAAGCCCGTGGTCAGGCACAGCGCATCATCGAGGACGCCAACGGTTACCGCGACGAAGTCATCGCCCGCGCCAAGGGTGAGGCTGACCGCTTCACCAAGCTGCTGGGTGAGTATCGCAAGGCACCTGACGTGACCCGTCAGCGCCTGTACCTGGAGACCATGCAAGAGGTTTACAGCAACTCGAGCAAAGTCATGGTGGCAACCAAGGACGGGCAGAACAACCTGCTCTACCTGCCACTGGACAAGATGGTCGAAGGCAGCCGCAATACGTCCGCGCCAGCGACCAGCGTGTCGCCATCGGCCAACGATGCCGCCGCGCGTGCCGCGCAGGACCTGCAACAGCAACAGCAGCAGCTGCGTACTAGGGAGAGCCGCTGATGAGCAATAGATCGCTGATCGCCCTGATCGCCGCCGTGGTCCTGGCCATCGTGGCCTGGAACAGCTTCTACATCGTGTCCCAGACCGAGCGTGCAGTGATGCTGCGTTTCGGTAAGGTGGTCCAGGCAGATGTCCAGCCTGGCCTGCACGTGAAGATCCCGTACGTGAACCAGGTGCGCAAGTTCGACGCCCGCCTCATGACCCTCGACGCCCCGACCCAGCGGTTCCTGACCCTGGAGAAGAAAGCGGTGATGGTCGACGCCTACGCCAAGTGGCGCGTCAAGGATGCCGAACGCTTCTACACCGCCACCTCCGGCATGAAACAGATCGCCGACGAGCGTCTGTCGCGTCGTCTGGAAAGCGGCCTGCGTGACCAGTTCGGTAAACGTACCCTGCACGAGGTGGTATCCGGTGAACGTGACGCGCTGATGGCTGACATCACCGCATCGCTGAACCGCATGGCCAACAAGGAACTGGGTATCGAGGTGGTCGACGTGCGCGTCAAGGCCATCGACCTGCCGAAGGAAGTCAACCGCAGCGTGTTCGACCGCATGAGCACCGAGCGTGAGCGTGAAGCTCGCGAACACCGTGCCAAGGGTAACGAGCTGGCTGAAGGTATTCGTGCCGATGCCGACCGTCAGCGCCGCGTGCTGCTGGCCGAGGCCTATCGCGAAGCAGAAGAAACCCGCGGTGATGGTGACGCCCAGTCGGCTGCCATCTACGCCAAGGCCTTCACCCAGGACGCTGATTTCTATGCGTTCTACCGCAGCCTGCAGGCGTACCGCGAGAGCTTCTCGAGCAAGAGCGACGTGCTGGTCCTGGACCCGAAGAACGAGTTCTTCCGCTACCTGGACAAGAGCAGGCCGTGATGCTCAGGCCCTGATTTTCGTACAGCGGCGCCCCGCCTGGCAGCTAAAACACCAGGCGGGGTGCATCCTGAATGAAAAGGGGTGTATGATGAGGCAGCCGGGAAATTTCCCGGCTTTTTTGCGTCTGCAAGGTTGATTGGCAAAGCGCCAGTTGACGGTTTGGTCAGCTCGCAAGGCAATTCGAGGGTATCGGGTACGGTGGCTGCGCTGGGATCAGTGCTGCCCGCTGCTGTGCGCGATACCGGCTTTACTGACGGCTCGCCTGCTGGCAAGCCGCCCGGACCAGAGGGGAAATGGCGTAATGGCAACGGTAGACCGCTGGCTGCTGCCAGATGGCATCGAGGAAGTACTGCCACCTGAGGCTGCGCGCATCGAAATCGCGCGCCGCCAGGTGTTGGACCTGTTCCAGAGTTGGGGCTACGAGCTGGTCGTCACCCCGCATATCGAGTACCTGGAGTCGCTGCTCACCGGCGCCGGCCAGGACCTGGATCAGCGCACCTTCAAGGTGGTGGACCCGCAGTCCGGCCGCCTGATGGGCTTCCGCGCCGACTTCACCCCGCAGGTGGCGCGTATCGACGCCCACACCCTGCGCCGTGAAGGCCCGAGCCGCCTGTGCTATGCCGGTAGCGTGCTGCACGCCCAGCCGCGTGCGCTGTCTACCTCGCGCAGCCCGATTCAGCTGGGTGCCGAGCTGTACGGTGATGCCAGCCCGACCAGCGACGTGGAAGTCATCAGCTTGATGCTGGCCACGTTGCAACTGGCCGATGTGCCGGATGTGCATATGGACCTGGGCCACGTCGGTATCTACCGCGGCCTGGCCCGCGCTGCCGGCCTGTCGGGTGCGGTCGAACAGCAGCTGTTCGACGCCATGCAGCGCAAGGCCGTAGATGAAGTGCAGGCGCTGACGGCGGACCTGCCGAAAGACCTGGGCAACATGCTGCGCGCCTTGGTCGAGTTGTGCGGTGGCCGTGAAGTGCTGGCCGAAGCCCGCGTGCGCCTGGGCCGTGCCCCGGCCGGCGTGCTGGCTGCGCTGGACGACCTGCTGTCGATCGCTGACCGCCTGGCGTCGCGCTACCCGGACCTGCCGCTGTATTTCGACCTGGGCGAGCTGCGCGGTTACCACTATCACACCGGCGTTGTGTTCGCGGTGTTCGTGCCGGGCGAAGGTCAATCGATCGCCCAGGGCGGGCGCTACGACGACATCGGCGCCGACTTTGGCCGGGCGCGCCCGGCCACCGGTTTCTCCACGGATTTGAAGACCCTGGTCACACTGGGGCGAGCGGAGGTCGTATTGCCAACTGGCGGCATCTGGATGCCGGACAGTGGCGACGCGGCCCTCTGGCAGCAAGTCTGCCAGTTGCGCAACGAGGGCCAGCGTGTGGTCCAGGCTTTGCCTGGCCAGCCGTTGAGTGCTGCTCTCGAGGCGGATTGTGATCGGCAATTGATTCAGCAAGACGGGCGCTGGCAGGTTCTGCCGCTGGCCCAGTGAGTTTCTGCGTCGGCAGTAGGCCGGCAACCAAGTTTGCGTGAATGAGGACCAATGTAATGGGTAAGAATGTCGTCGTCCTGGGCACCCAGTGGGGTGATGAGGGCAAAGGCAAGATCGTCGATCTGCTGACCGAACATGCTGCCGCCGTAGTGCGCTACCAGGGTGGCCACAACGCGGGCCACACCCTGGTGATCAACGGTGAAAAGACCGTTCTGCACCTGATTCCGTCCGGCATCCTGCGTGAAGGCGTACAGTGCCTGATCGGCAACGGCGTGGTCGTTGCCCCGGACGCCCTGATGCGCGAAATCACCAAGCTGGAAGAGAAGGGCGTACCAGTGCGCGAGCGCCTGCGCATCTCCCCGGCTGCGCCGCTGATTCTGTCGTACCACGTGGCCCTGGACCAGGCCCGTGAAAAAGCCCGTGGCGAAGCCAAGATCGGCACCACCGGCCGTGGTATCGGCCCGGCCTACGAAGACAAGGTCGCACGCCGCGGCCTGCGTGTGGGCGACCTGTTCCACCGCGAGCGTTTCGCTGCCAAGCTGGGTGAGCTGCTGGACTACCACAACTTCCAGCTGGTGAACTACTACAAAGAGCCGGCCATCGACTTCCAGCAAACCCTGGACGAGTGCATGGCCTACGCAGAACAGCTCAAGCCGATGATGCTCGACGTCACCGCCGAGCTGCACAACCTGCGCCGCGCCGGCAAGGACATCATGTTCGAAGGCGCCCAGGGCTCGCTGCTGGACATCGACCACGGTACCTACCCGTACGTCACCAGCTCCAACACCACTGCTGGCGGTATCTCCACCGGTTCCGGCGTTGGCCCGATGTACCTGGACTACATCCTGGGTATCACCAAGGCCTACACCACTCGCGTAGGTTCCGGTCCGTTCCCGACCGAACTGTTCGACGAGACTGGCGCCACCCTGGCCAAGCGTGGCCACGAGTTCGGCTCCACCACCGGCCGTGCCCGTCGTTGCGGCTGGTTCGATGCCGTCATCCTGCGTCGCGCTATCGACGTGAACAGCATCTCGGGCATCTGCCTGACCAAGCTGGACGTGCTGGACGGCCTGGAAACCATCAACATCTGCGTTGGCTACAAGAACGAGAACGGTGCCGTCATCGACGCGCCTTCCGATGCCGACAGCTACATCGGCCTGGAGCCGGTGTACGAAGAGATGCCAGGCTGGAGCGAATCGACCTTGGGTGCGAAAACCCTGGAAGAGCTGCCGCAAGCTGCGCGTGACTACATCAAGCGCATCGAAGTACTGGTTGGCGCGCCGATCGACATCATTTCGACCGGCCCGGACCGCAACGAGACCATCGTGCTGCGTCACCCGTTCGCCTGATCTGCCCTCCAGGCTGATCTGACGCCGTGGCCCTGAAAAGGGCCGCGGCGTTTTTGTTTGTGTTCTCCTGTACTGGCCTCTTCGCGGGTACAGGAAAACCCATTGCTCAACCTTGGCGCATATCCCTGCTGCCCCCGGCACAACCCTTGCTGTAAGAAGTTTCTGTAGATGCCATCAAAATAGTGGCGCCAGAAAACACGAGGGTTACACCGTGTCTGCCATCCTCTCACTGTTACGAAGCCGCCTTTTGCGGCCTGTGTTTGTTGCCCTTGGTATCGCTCTTTTGGTGCAAGTGCTGGTTGCCGTTGCGCTTACCCGAAGCACGGTTACTGCGCTGGAAGCCGACCTGGGCGAACGCCTGGGCAATGACAGCCGCCAGCTGGCCAGCGAACTGGAGCAAGCCGGGCAAGATGTGCGTTCGGGCCTGGATGGCCTGTCCAGCAGTACCCGGCAGCGCTTGAGTGCAGGGTTGTCCGAACGCCTGCAAAACGAGCAACAGCAACTGCGCAGCACCCTGGAAAAAAACCTCAAGGACTCTGCCAACGACATGGCCGAGCTACTGGCCTCGGTGGCGCCGCGTGCTATCTGGGACAACGATGTGCCGGTGCTCTCCGACTTCGCCCGGCGTGCCCAGCGCAACCCCAACGTGCTGTTCGTGGTTTACGACGACGCCCAGGGCCAACACCTCACCCGCTACCTGAACCGGCAAAACCCGATCAACCAGGCCTTGATGGACAAGGGCCAGGGCGAGCGTGCGCTGGACAAAGTCATCGACGCAGCCCGTCGTGATCCGGCTGTGTACTTCGTCGAAGCACCGATCAACCCCAATGGCGCAGAGATCGGCAAGGTGGTGATGGGTGTTTCCACCGCAGGCATCGACCAGGAGCTCAAGGCTCTGGACCAGCGCTTCGCGGCGCTGATTGCCAGTGGTGAGCAACTGGTTGGCGACAGCCTGGTCGGTGCTGCCGCCGACAGTGGCAAGACCCTGCGTGAGCGCCTGGAAAAGGCACAGGGTAGCGCTGCGGCCATGCAGGCCAACACCGCTCAGACCGTGCGCGAGGCCGCTGCCGAGTTGCGCTGGCGTATCGGCCTGGGCCTGGTGGTAGTCGGCCTCGGCGTGTTGCTGGTGGTGGCCGTGGTGCTTGGCCGCCGGGTGCTGAGCAAGCTGCGCCTGTTGATTGCTGCCCTTGACGACCTGGCCGCGGGCGAGGGCGACCTGACCAAGCGTGTACCACTCGACAGCCGCGACGAGATTGGTGACATGGCTTCGGCAGTGAACCGCTTTGTCGACAAGCTGCAACCGATCGTGCGCGAGGCGGGTGAGGTGGCGCAGCGTACCGGCGTGGAGATTGGTGCGATGGCCCAGCGCAATGCCGGCGCCGATGCTGCCGCTGCGTTGCAGCGTGATGAAGTGGCTGCGAGCCTGCGGGATCTTTCGAGCATGGCCGATGAGGCGCAGGCCGAAAGCCACGCGATGCAGGCGGCTTTGCAGCAAGTGGTGGATATCCGCCAGGCCACGGACGAGAACAGCCGCACTTCGACCCAGCTGGCCGGTTTGATCGAAAATCTGGCCGGGCAGGTAGACGCCGGCTCTCAGGTGATCGAGCGCCTGGCCAAGCAGAGTGAACAGATTGAAGTGGTACTGACGGTGATTCACGGTATTGCCGAGCAGACCAACCTGTTGGCTCTGAACGCCGCCATCGAAGCAGCTCGTGCTGGCGAGACCGGCCGTGGGTTTGCCGTGGTAGCCGATGAGGTACGGGCGCTGGCGAGCAAGACGCAAAGTTCCACGGGGGATATCCAGGCGCATATCGCTGCGCTGCAGAAGGGTGCCAAGGAGGCTGTGGCCACCATCAGCCAGGCCGGGCTGAAAGCCAGCGAAGGGCTGCTTGTGCTACGTGACAACGAGCGCCGGCAGCAGTCGGTACAGGCGGCGGTGGAGCAGGTGCACGCGGCCATCGGCCTGGCGACCCGCGCGGCCGAGCAGCAGGCGAATGGTGCCCAGGCGGTGCGGGGGCGGGTGGAGACCATACATGCCCAGGCAGAGCGCTCGGCGGAAGTGGTGATGCAGACCACGGCCAGTAGCAAGGTGCTGGATGATCTGGCGGCGCAGTTGCGCGCTAGCCTGGGCCAATTCAGGGCCTGACGCGGTCCCTGTGGGAGCGGCCTTGTGTCGCGATGGGCTGCGCAGCAGCCCCAGGATATCGGCACCAGCGCAGAAATTGCCGGGGCTGCTGCGCAGCCCATCGCGACACGAGGCCGCTCCTACAGAGGGCGTTGTTGCTATGATGGCGGCTACACATGGCAAAGGGAGTTGTTCATGTCTGCCCAACTGGTCGCCGCCCCGGCCGATCTGGACTTCCTTCACCGCGATGGCATCTCCGTCAGCGCCCCCATGACAGCCCTCCAGGCTTACTGCGCCATGACCTCGGACGTTCCGGGCTGGCTGGCCACGGCTTTCCGCCTGCGCGACTTCGTCTCGCGCCGATTCAACGTCACGGCCATCCACGGCTTCTCATCACGCAGCCCCGAACGGGTGCCGGCAGTGGGTGAGCATCTGGACTTTTTCAGGGTCGAGGCCATCAGCGATCAGCAATTGGTTCTGACCTCGCGTGACACGCACCTGGCTGTGATGGTGAGCATGGATCTGGGTGAGCAGAGCGATGGCCGGCAGCGCTTGAGCGTGACCACTTCTGTGAAATGCTTCAATCGCTTCGGTCGGCTTTACATGTTGCCGGTCGGCAAGGCTCATGGCCCGATTGTGCGCCGTATGCTGCGTAACATCTGATGGCCTCTTCGCGGGCGCGCCCGCTCCCACAGGTACTGCGCAGGCCCTGAGAGCGGCGCGGTACCTGTGGGAGCGGGCAAGCCCGCGAAGAAGGTTACGCCTTGTTCAGGTACATCCGCGTTGTCAGCAGATAAACCGGCAACCCCGACACCACAATCAACAGCGCCGCATAAGGCGCCGCCGCCGCGAACTCGACGTTTGCCGTGTGCGCCCACACCTCGGTCGCCAAGGTGTTCATGCCGGTAGGGCTGAGCAGCAGCGTGGCAGTCAGCTCCTTCATGGCATCCAGGAACACCAGCGCAAACGCTGCGGCCATGGCCGGGAAGATGATCGGCAGGGTCACCCGGCAGAACGCCGTGAAGCTGCTGGCACCGAGCGTGCGTGCGGCCTCCTCCAGCGTTGGCGAGGCCTTGTTCAGCGCAGTGCGCACCGGCGACTGTGCCAGTGGCAGGAACAGCAGCGCATATGCCAGCAACAGCAATGCCGTGGTCTGGTACAGCGCCGGCACGTAGTGCAGGGCGAAGAACACCAGTGTCAGTGCAATGACCAGGCCGGGCAGGGCGTGCAGCAGGTAAGGCAGGCGTTCGGCCCAGATTGCCAGGCGGCCTTTGTAGCGCACCACCAGGAAACTGATCGGCAGGGCCAGCAGCACGCAGAAGCCGGCACCGCCCAGCGACACCGACAGTGAGGTGAACAGCGCCTTGGAGATGGCTGCTACCGGGAACGCCGCCGACGAACCCACGCTCAACCAGTAGCCGAGCATGGCCAGCGGAATGCCACTGCCCAGCACGGCCAGGCCCACGCAGAACAGCTGCGCCGGCACCGTCCAGCCACGCAAGCGTACCGGCTGCGCGCGGCGTGCCACACCTTGCCCGATGCGCACATGTCGGGCCTTGCCGCGGACCCGCAGCTCCAGCCACAGCATCACCAGGCACATCGCCAACAGCACGGCAGACAGCATGGCCGCGTTGGCATTGCTGAACTCCAGTTCAAACTGCTGGTAGATCGCCGTGGTGAAGGTTTGCAGGCCGAGGATCGACAGCGCACCGAACTCCACCAGCATGTGCAGGGCGATCAGCAGTGCGCCGCCGAGCATCGATGGCCACAGCAGCGGCAGGGTCACCTTGATGAACACGCCCCAGCGGCTGCAACCCAGGGTGCGCGCCGACTCCTCAAGCGAGGTGTCGAGGTTGCGCAGGGTGGCGGCCACCGGCAGGAACACCAGTGGGTACTTGGACAGGGCCATGACCATGATCGCCCCGCCAAGCCCTTCGAAGTCCGAGCTAAGCGACACCCAGGTAAAGCTGCTGACGAACGACGGCACGGCGAAGGGCAGGCACAGCACCACGCCCCACAGCCGGCGGCCGGCCAGGTTGCTGCGCTCCAGCAGCCAGGCCAGGGCCAGGCCAACCATCATGCAGGTCACTGTCACCCCGACCATCAGCATCAGGGTGTTGCGCATCAGCCCCCAGACAAAGGGGCGCCACAACAGGTGCAAGGCTTCGCGCCAGCCGGCTTCCCAGGCTTTGATGGCGACATACAGCAGTGGCAGCAAGCTCATCGCCACCAGAAACAGCACAGGCAGCACCACCCAGATGGACGGGCGCTTGCGGCGCGGTACGAAGCGTACCGGCACCGGTTCGGACAGGGCGGCGGTCATCAGAGCAAGCCGACCTCGCGTTCAAGCTCGATGGCTTCCTCGGCATTGCCCAGGTCGGCCGGCGAGATCTTCGGCGGGCGCAGGTCTTCGAACGGCTTCAGGCCGCGGTCGGACACCATGCCCTTGTGCAGCGGATACTCGGCGGTGGTCTGGGTGATCACCCGCTGGCCTTCTTCGCTGGCCATCCAGTTGAGCAGCGCCTGGGCTTCTTTCGGGTGCTTGCTGGCCTTGACCACGGCCGCGCCGGAAATGGTCACCAGGTTGCCGGCATCGCCGTCGGCCAGGTAGTACAGTTTGGTGTCCAGCTTGCCGCGTTCGCGTTCAAGCGCGTACCAGTAGTAGTTGTTCACCAGTACCGCAGCCACTTCGCCCTTTTCCACGGCTTTGAGGGCGACCATGTTGTTGGTGTAGGTCTTGCCGAAGGCTTTCAGGCCGGTTAGCCATTCTTCGGTGGCTTCACGCCCGTGCATTTTCAGGATGGCCACGGCCTGCTCCTGGAATGCACCACTGGTGGGAACGTAGCCAACGCGGCCTTCCCACTCAGGGTTGGCGAAATCCATCACCGTGGTCGGCAGGTCTTTCTCGTCGATCTTCTTCGGGTTGTACACCACGATGCGCGTACGGGCGGTGATGCCCATCCAGGTACCGTTGGCGCCTACGTATTCCTTGGGCATCATGTTTGCGGTGGCGTCGTCGATCTTCGCCAGCAGGCCCAGTTCGCCCAGGTTGTTCAGGGGCGGGGACTCTTCGGTGTAGATGATGTCGGCGGGCGAACGGTCGCCTTCCTCGATGATCTGGCTGGCCAGCTGGTTGCTGCTGCCCTTGCGGATATCGATATGGATGCCGGTCTTGGCCTCGTAGGCCTTGGCGATGGCTTCGCCGATTTCCTTGTGCTGACCGTTGTACATGGTCAGGGTGACCGGTGCGTCTGCCATGGCGGCCGGAGCGCCGATGACCAGGCTCAGCACGGCGGCGGCCAAGGTGCGCATCAGCGGTTGCGGGCGGATCGTCATGCGGGTACTTCCTCGCTTACGGCTACATATTTGGAAACAATGGTAAACGAAATCGTTTCTCAAGTGGCCGCGTGACGAGAAATTCATGGGCAGACCATGGTTCAACCCTTGAGGGTTGTGCTGGATTCTTCGCGGGCATGCCCGCTCCCACAGGTATTGCGCTGCCCTCGAAACCAGCGGTATTCCCTGTGGGAGTGGGCGAGCCCGCGAAGAGGTCGGAGCAGGTTTACAGCTTACTGGCAATAACAGCGCTCACCGGCGCAACCGGATACCTAAGCCCATCCTGTTGCTGCACCTCGGCAAACCCCACTTCGCGCAAGCGCTGCGCCAACTCCCCGGCCGGCAACACATGCCGCCCCTGCATGCGCATATGCAGGTAATAAGGCAGCACCCGCGCCGCAGTCTCTCGGTCTTCGGGCACTTCGGCATGGCAGCATATCAGCACCCCGCCTGGGTTCAGCGCCGCATGCACCCTGCGCAGCACGCCATCAAGATCATCGGCAAAGTGGAGCACCGACGAGCACCAGATCAAGTCGTAGCCACGGCCAAAATCATCCCGGTCCAGGTCGCCACTGATAATCCCGAGACGCTTTTCCAGCCCGGCGCGCTCGATATTGTCCTGGGCCACCGCTGCGGTTTCGGCAAAGTCGAACACTGTCCCGTGCAAGTCGGGTAGCTGTCGGGCTAGTGCAATGGCTACCAGGCCCGGCCCACCGCCCAGGTCCAGCATGCGTTGCAGGGATGGCGCCTGTGGCAAGCGTTCGACCAATGCGCATGCCACGGCCACGGTAACTGCCTGTTGCTCCTGGGCAATCTGCACCCGTGCTGCTTCCGCCCAGCGTCGGGCCATTTCTGGCCCCGGTGCTGTTGCCGATGGCAGGCCATTGCGCAGCGCCTGTTCCAGTGTTTGCCCGGCCTGGCGCAGCACTTGATGACGAAAGAGCAGGGCATCGCCGCAATAGCTGCCGGCGCGCCGGCTCAAATAGCGTTGGGCGGTTTCGCCATTGCGGTAAAGGCTGCCCTGCACATCGCGCTCCAGCAGGCCCTGGGCCCAGAGCATTTCCAGCAGGTAGCCGGTATTGAAAGGTTCAAGGTCCAGCACAGTCGCCAACTGAGCGGGTGCGGTGAATTGCTCAAGGTGCTCGAACAGGTCGATTGTCAGTGCCACCCGCAAGGCATCGGCAGCGAGGCCTGCCAGTTGCAGGTCCCAGCACGCCTGGAGTGGGTGAGGGGTGGTCAGGTCCGTGCTCATCGTTCGCTCGCTCCATGAGAGAAAGCCCAATCCTAGATAGGAATCATTCTGGATTGCAATGAGGGAGGGGGAATACAAAAAACGCAGGCAAGAAAAAACCCACTAGCAAGCTAGTGGGTTTTTGTATGGTGCCCAGGAGAAGACTCGAACTTCCACGACCTTGCGGTCACTGATACCTGAAACCAGCGCGTCTACCAATTCCGCCACCTGGGCAAAGCTTTACATCATCTGTTGAAGGCGACTATCGTCAGCTTTCACACAGTAGTAACAGATCCTTGGTCATCTGTTACTTGAAAATATTTGGTGCCCAGGAGAAGACTCGAACTTCCACGACCTTGCGGTCACTGATACCTGAAACCAGCGCGTCTACCAATTCCGCCACCTGGGCACACATTCGAGATTATTTGATGCTTTACAGCGTCGCTAATCTCTACTACAACTTCGGGCTTGTCCGTCGTTGTGGTGCGCACTATACGGACGGTCCGGGGGGCTGTAAACCCCTCAAGCAAAAAAAATTTCAAAAAATTCAACTTGTTGATTCCACAGGCCTATTCCTGCTGTCTATGCAGTGCAGCAGGGGCTGTCCAAGGCCGACATTTCCGGTTTCAATACGCCTATGCCAGAATTCCTATCTATATACCCCAAGGTGAACCCCTTCTGATGGCCGATTGGCAATCCCTCGATCCCGAGGCCGCTCGCGAAGCGGAAAAATACGACAACCCCATTCCCAGCCGTGAGCTGATCCTGCAGCGCCTTGCCGACCGTGGCGAACCTGCTGCGCGCGAGGAGCTGGCGAAAGAGTTTGGTCTGTATGAAGAAGACCAGATCGAAGCCCTGCGCCGTCGCCTGCGTGCCATGGAGCGCGATGGCCAGCTTATCTATACCCGGCGCGGCACTTATGCCCCGGTAGACAAGCTGGACCTGATCTGCGGCCGCATCTCCGGCCACCGCGATGGCTTTGGTTTCCTCATCCCCGATGATGGCAGCGATGACCTGTTCCTCGGCCCGTCGCAAATGCGCCTGGCCTTCGATGGCGACCGCGCGCTGGCGCGTGTTTCCGGCACCGACCGCCGTGGCCGCCGTGAAGGCGTCATCGTCGAGGTCATTTCCCGCGCGCACGAAAGCGTGGTCGGCCGCTACTTCGAAGAAGGCGGCATTGGCTACGTAACCCCCGACAACCCGAAGATCCAGCAGGAAGTGCTGGTAACTGCCGGGCGTAACGGCGGCGCCAAGATTGGCCAGTTCGTCGAGATCAAGATCACCCACTGGCCAACCCCGCGCTTCCAGCCGCAAGGCGACGTGGTCGAAGTCATCGGCAACTACATGGCGCCAGGCATGGAAATCGACGTTGCCCTGCGCAGCTACGACATTCCGCACGTCTGGCCTGATGCCGTAGTCAAGGAAGCGCGCAAGTTCCGCTCCGAAGTCGAAGAGAAGGACAAAGAGAAGCGCGTCGACCTGCGCCACCTGCCGTTCGTCACCATCGACGGCGAGGATGCGCGTGACTTCGACGATGCTGTCTATTGCGAACCGCTGGGCAAGCTGCGCCTGTTCTCCGGCGGCTGGCGCCTGTATGTGGCCATCGCCGATGTGTCCAGCTACGTACGCCTGGGCTCGGCCCTGGACGTCGAGGCCCAGCAGCGCGGTAACTCGGTGTACTTCCCCGAGCGCGTGGTGCCGATGCTTCCCGAAGAGCTGTCCAACGGCCTGTGCTCGCTGAACCCACATGTCGACCGCTTGGCCATGGTCTGTGAAATGACCATGAACAAAGCCGGCCAGATGGTCGACTACCAGTTCTATGAAGGCGTCATTCACTCCCACGCCCGCCTGACCTACAACAAGGTCAGCAGCATGCTCGAACACGCCCGCACCCGTGAGGGCAAGGCGCTGCGCGAGGAGTACAAGGAGGTCGTGCCGGACCTGAAGAACCTGTACAACCTGTACAAGGTGCTGGTGGATGCCCGTCACACCCGGGGTGCCATCGACTTCGAAACCCAGGAAACCCGCATCATCTTCGGCGACCAGCGCAAGATCGCGGAAATCCGCCCGACCGTGCGCAACGACGCCCACAAGCTGATCGAGGAATGCATGCTGGCGGCCAACGTCGCCACTGCCGAGTTCCTGCAAAAGCATGGCGTACCGGCCCTGTACCGTGTGCACGACGGCCCGCCGCCGGAGCGCCTGGAAAAACTGCGCGCCTTCCTGGGTGAACTGGGCCTGAGCCTGCACAAGGGTAAGGATCCATCGCCGAAGGATTACCAGGCCCTGCTGGCGAGCATCGCCGGGCGCCCGGACTTCCACCTGATCCAGACCGTAATGCTGCGCTCGCTGAGCCAGGCTGTGTACAGCACCGAAAACAACGGTCACTTCGGCCTGAACTACGAGGCGTACACCCACTTCACCTCGCCGATCCGCCGTTACCCGGACCTGCTGGTGCACCGCGCCATCCGCAGCATCATCCGTTCCAAGGTCGATACCCCGCACGTCAAGCGTGCCGGCGCCATGAGCATCCCCAAGGCGCGCATCTACCCGTACGACGAGAACACCCTAGAGCAACTCGGCGAGCAGTGCTCGATGACCGAGCGCCGCGCCGATGAGGCCACCCGTGACGTGGTCAACTGGCTGAAGTGCGAGTTCATGAAGGACCGCGTGGGCGAAACCTTCCCGGGCGTGATCACCGCGGTGACCGGTTTCGGCCTGTTCGTCGAACTGACCGACATCTATGTAGAGGGCCTGGTACACGTCAGTGCACTGCCGGGCGACTACTACCACTTTGACCCAGTGCATCACCGCCTGTCGGGCGAGCGCACCGGGCGCAGCTTCCGCCTGGGCGATACCATCGAAGTCAAGGTCATGCGCGTCGACCTGGACGAGCGCAAGATCGACTTCGAAGTGTCGGACAAGACCCTTGCTGCGCCGATCGGCCGCAAGCAGCGCGGCGCTGCGCCGGCAGCCGACAAGGTTGAACAGCAGCCGGTGACCGAGGCGAAAGCCACGCCCAAGCCGCGTAGCCGCAAGAGCGAAACCGCCGAGGCGTACTTCCCGAAAGACGCCGTGCAGCGCAACGCCGAGGTGCGCAAGAGCCGCGAAATGAAAAAGGCGCTGATGAGCGAGGCACGCAGTGGCGGCCATGCCAGCAGCAAGTCGGACAAGGGCGGCAAGCCCTCTGGTTCCGGCAAGCCGACCAAGCACCGTAAAGGCCCGCCGAAGTCCGGTGCGCCACGCAAGAGCAAGAGCAAGTCATGAGTCAGCTGGAAAAGATCTACGGCGTGCACGCCGTGCAGGCATTGCTGCAGCACCATCCGAAGCGGGTCAAGCAGATCTGGCTCTCGGAAGGGCGCAGCGAGCCACGCCTGCAGGCGCTGCTGGCGCTGGCTGCGGAAAACCGCGTGCAGGTTGGCCAGGCCGAGCGCCGTGAGATGGATGCCTGGGTCGAAGGCGTGCACCAGGGCGTGGTTGCCGAGGTAAGCCCGAGCCAGGTGTGGGGCGAGCTGATGCTCGAAGAGCTGCTTGAACGCACTGAAACACCGCCGCTGATCCTGGTGCTGGACGGTGTCACCGACCCGCACAACCTCGGTGCCTGCCTGCGTACCGCCGATGCGGCCGGTGCCACGGCGGTGATCGTGCCCAAGGACAAGTCGGCAACCCTTACCCCGGTGGTGCGCAAGGTGGCTTGCGGCGCCGCCGAGGTGATTCCGCTGGTGGCCGTGACCAACCTGGCGCGTACCCTGGAGAAGTTGCAGCAACGCGGCTTGTGGGTGGTCGGTACCGCGGGCGAGGCCGAGCAGGAGATTTACCAGCAGGACCTGACCGGTCCGCTGGTGATGATCATGGGCGCGGAAGGCAAGGGCATGCGCCGGCTGACCCGCGATCACTGCGATTTCTTGGTGAAGTTGCCGATGGGCGGTAGTGTCAGCAGCCTGAACGTTTCGGTGGCGACCGGGGTTTGCCTGTTCGAGGCCGTGCGTCAGCGCCAGGCCAAACGCTGATCTTGTAGGAGCGGCCTTGTGTCGCGAAAGGACCGCAAAGCGGTCCCAGGGATCTCGGTGCTGATGCATAAATCCTGGGGCCGCTTTGCGGCCCTTTCGCGACACAAGGCCGCTCCTACAGGCGATAGGGCCCAGGCAGGCATAAAGTGTTTCAGGCTGTTCAAATATTCACCAATCACCTTGCTTGTGCGCCCCGGCTTCTCTACAATTGCGCCCCTTGCCGAGCTGGCAGGCGCGCATGTGCCTCCCCTCCGTGCAAGACATACAGTGTCATTCACTCCTTGTCTGACCAGATTCCCTGGCAGACTACTAACCCGTAAGGAGCATTCATGCGTCATTACGAAATCATCTTCCTGGTTCACCCGGACCAGAGCGAGCAAGTCGGCGGCATGGTTGAGCGTTACACCAAGCTGATCGAAGAAGACGGTGGCAAAATCCACCGCCTGGAAGACTGGGGCCGTCGTCAACTGGCCTACGCAATCAACAATGTTCACAAGGCTCACTACGTGA
>NZ_JBNNVS010000056.1:0-30091 GCF_050280665.1 Pseudomonas sp. NPDC089547
GGCCGCTCCTACAGGGGTTACGCGATCTCTGTAGGAGCGGCCTTGTGTCGCGATGGGGCGCGAAGCGGCCCCGCTTTTTTACACTTGTTCACAGCAAACCCTCGCCGTTTCTGGCATATAGCCTGACCCCAGTTGCCACACCCGATACGCCATCATGAAACCACTGCTTTACATCACGCCCC
The DNA here is from genome assembly GCF_050280665.1 of Pseudomonas sp. NPDC089547. NCBI lineage: Bacteria > Pseudomonadati > Pseudomonadota > Gammaproteobacteria > Pseudomonadales > Pseudomonadaceae > Pseudomonas > Pseudomonas sp. NPDC089547. The sequence goes on from NZ_JBNNVS010000056.1 coordinate 183, forward strand.
TGCGCGCCCTGCTGTTCGGCCTTACCCTGGCCCTGTTCGAGCTGCTGACCTACCTGGCCAGCGACGCGGTCATGCCGGCCATGCCGGTGGTGGTGGGCGACCTGAACGCCAGCCCCGAGTACATCCCCCACGCCCTCAACCTGTACCTGCTGGGCGGCGTGGTGCTGCAATGGCTGATCGGGCCGCTGGCCGACCGTTATGGCCGGCGCCCGCTGCTGCTGGCCGGTTGCGCGTTCTTCGGCGTGGCCTGCCTGGCGACGTTCTGGGTCCACGACATCGGCCTGTTCAACCTGCTGCGCCTGTTGCAGGGGATCGGCCTGGGCTTTGTGGTCACGGTCAGCTACCCCGCGCTGAACGAAGCCTTTAGCGAGGCAGATGCCGTACGCATGATGGCCTTGCTGGCCAATATTGCCTTGCTGTCACCGCTGCTGGGGCCGCTGGTGGGCACGTTGCTGTTGCAGTGGCTGGACTGGCGCTGGCTGTTCGTGGCCTTTGCCATCGGCGCGGTGCTGGCCTGGGTGCTGTTGTACCGGTTGATGCCGGAAACCCTGGGTGTTGAGCGCCGTGACGGTTCTCGCCTGGCGTTTACCCCGATTCACCTGCTGCCGTTGCTGGCCGGTTACGGCCAATTGCTGGCCAACCGTCGCTTCGTTGCCGGCAGTGCCGCCCTGGGGCTGGTCGGCTTGCCGCTGATTGGCTGGATCGGCCTGTCGCCGGTGTTGCTGATTCACGATGAGGGCTTGAGCACAATGGCATATGCCTTGTGGCAGCTGCCGGTGTTCGGTGGTCTGATCCTTGGCAACCTGATCATCAACCGCATCGCCGACCGCTACCCGTTGCCCGCACTGGTGCGGGGGGCGCTGTGGCCGTACCTGGCTGGCCTGTGCCTGATGGTGCTGGCGACCTGGTACTGGCCGAGCGTGACCAGCGTGGTAGCAGGCATGTCTTTGTACGCGTTGGGGCTGGGCGTAGCCAACGCGGTGCTGTACCGCATGACGCTGTTCTCCAGTGAACAGAGCAAGGGCCTGGTTTCGGCCATGTTGGGGATGATCACCATTGCCTTGCTGGGGCTGGGCGGTGCGGTGCTGGCGATGATTGGTGCCGGGGCCAGCTTGCTGCACTTTGCCCTGGCGGCGGGGGTGGCAGGGGCACTGGCGCTGTGGCCGCTGTGGTTTGTGGTGGGTGGGCGGCCTGGGGAAGGGGCTGTTACTCAGTAATCGTCTTTGCCTGCACCGGCCTCTTCGCGGGCTCGCCCGCTCCCACAGGTACCGCACAGCCCTTGAGATCTGTGCGATTCCTGTGGGAGCGGGCAAGCCCGCGAAGAGGCCAGCACAGGCGCTAACAATCTGTCAGGGCCGCTCGGCCGCCGAGTTTTCCTCTGCCACCGGCGTACCCCGCCCGGCCTCCTGGCGCCACTGCAGGGCGATCAGGATCAGCGTGGGAACACCCAGCAATGCGGTAATCAGGAAGAAGTCGTGGTAACCGAACTTCTCCACCATCACCCCCGAATACCCGCCGATCAGACGCGGCAGCAGCAGCATGATCGAGCTGAGCAGTGCGTACTGGGTGGCCGAGAATTTCAGGTTGGTCAGGCTCGACAGGTAGGCAACGAAGGCAGAAGTGGCCAAGCCGGAGCTGAAGTTGTCCAGCGAGATGGTCACCACCAGCATTTCCAGGTTTGGCCCCATGTCGGCCAGCATCAGGAACAGGATGTTGGTGGCAGCTGAGGCCGCGCCGCCGATGAACAGGATAGGCATGATGCCGAAGCGCACGATCAACAGGCCGCCGACCCCGGCGCCGACCAGGGTCATGATCAGGCCGAAGATCTTGCTGACACTGGCGATCTGGTCCTTGGTGAAACCCATGTCGATGTAGAACACGTTGGCCATCACGCCCATCACGGTATCGGACATGCGATAGGTGGCAATCAGGCCGAGCAGCAGCAGGGCCTGCCAGCGGTAGCGCGCAATGAAGTCGTGGACCGGCGTAAGTACCGGTGCCAGGCCGCGACGGCCGAGGCTCGACAAGCACGCCCAGCTCAGCAGCACATACAGGATCAGGCGCAGGAAAGCGCGGTCTTCCAGCAGCAGGTCAAGCGGCGTGGCATCGCCGGAAATGACGCTGGACCAGCCGGTATTGAACATCTGGGTGAAGCTGGCCGGCACCGACACCAGCAGGATGATCAGCACGAACACCGACGCCAGCTGGTGCACCAGCCCATAGCGCGCAGCCGACAATTGGGTGCGCAGGGGCACTGGCGGCTCGCGCATGACCAGGGTGGTGAACAGGGCAGGCAGCATCATCACCCCGAACATGACGTAGGTGCCGGCCCAGGCCTTGTGCAGGTAGCTGAAACCGGTGGACCCGAACCACTCGGCGAAGAACAGGGCGCCGGCCGTGGCCAGCAAGGCTGCTACCCGGTAGCCGGCCATGTAGCTGGCGGCGAGCGCAGCCTGGCGCTGGTCGTCGGCGATTTCCAGGCGGTAGGCGTCTACGGCAATGTCCTGGGTAGCCGAGGCAAAGGCCACCAAAACGGCCATGGCGATCAGCCACGACAGGTGTTGTTGCGGGTCGCACAGGCTCATGCCGACCAGGCCGATGACTACCAGCGCTTGCGACAACAGCAGCCACGAACGGCGCCGACCCAGTCCACCCAGCAGTGGCAGGCGCCATTGGTCGAGCAGCGGCGACCACACCCACTTGAAGGCGTAGGCCAAGCCGATCAGGCTGGCGTAACCAATGGTCTCGCGGGCAACGCCGGCTTCACGCAGCCACACCGACAGGGTCGAGAAAACCAGCATGTAGGGCAGACCGGCGGCGAAACCGAGCAGCAAAAGTACCAAGGTTGACGGGCTGGCATAGGCAGCAAGCGCAGCGCGCCAGGTTTTACGGGGCATGGGCCAACATCTGCCTCAAGTTTGCGAAAACAAAGCGCGCACTCTAACCGCTGTGCTCCATTGGGCGCCAGCCATGGCGCGTCATATCCACACGATTGTTGGTTACATTCACACCTTCCGCGCGTAGTCGCGCCCTTTGTTCATCCCCCGACGGGGTACCCATTGCCAGGCTCAACCGCCCACCTGCACCGAGCACCCGGTGCCAGGGCAGGCGGGTGTCCGCAGGCAACTGCCCGAGGGTGCGCCCGACCCAGCGCGCTGCGCGGCCAAGCCCCGCCAGCTCGGCCAGCTGGCCGTAGCTCACCACCTTGCCGCTAGGCACCTGGCCAAGTACTGAATATAGCGCCGTTCGTCGGCCCTCGGCGGATACCAAGGCGTGTTCATATCCATCAGACATCACGCCCCCCTTGGGCTACAGATGAAAACGGACCGGTGGTCCGGCAAATGAGAGTTGAACTCAACGCCAAGTACCCGGTCTGTCCTTGCTCTGGGCGTTGGTATCTGGATAATGCCCGGCTTTTTTCGTCAAATCGAACCCGTAGTCCGCTTATGAATTCTAGATCGTTGTTGTGCCTGCTCGCTGCATCCTTGTGCGCCGCCCCGGTGTTCGCCGACACCGTGTGGATGAAGAACGGTGACCGGCTCAGCGGCAAGATCAAAGTCTTCGACGGTGGCAAGCTGCTGCTGGAAACCCCTTACGGTGGGTCCATCGCCCTGGACTGGAAAGAAGTCCAGACCCTGGAAAGCGACCAGGAAATGCTGGTCAAGCAAGATGCCTACACCGGAGAAAAGGCCAAATCGCTCAAAGCGGCCGAGCCTGGCAAGGTCACCCTGGCCAATGGCGAGGCGCCGAAGACCGTGGAGCTGGCAAGCATCGAGCAGATCATGAAGCCCAAGCCACTGGTCGAGGACTTCGTGTGGAAGGGCAACGTCGACGTGGCGCTGGACTACAAGCGTGCCGAGAATGATACCGACGATTACGACATCGGCTTCAAGACCACGGCCCGTCACGGCCGCTGGCGACACAACGCCGAAGGCGAGTACAACCGCGAGACCAAGGACGACGTCACCACCACCGACAACTGGAGCGCCGAGTACGCCCTGGACCGTTTCATGACCGAGAAGTGGTTCTGGCAGGGCCGTGCGGAATACAAGCGCGACCGCATCGAAGACCTGGCCCGTCAGCGCACCGTGGGTACCGGCCCGGGTTACCAGTTCTGGGATGACGAACTGGGGGCGTTCTCGCTGGGTTCGCTGGTCAACCGTACCGACTTCGAATACCAGGATGGCAGCAAGGACAATTTCTACTCCGCGGCGGTGAAGTGGGACTACACCCGCTACCTGATCGGCAAGAACGTGCAGCTGTTCACCAACGGCGAGTTCGCCAAGCCGCTGGGCGGCGTGGCGGACTACTCGCTGGATGCCGAAGTTGGCCTGCGCTACAAGGTTACCGAGTGGGCCTCGCTCAACCTCAAGGCGGAGAAGGACATCATCACCGGGACGCGTGAGAGTGACCTGGACAAGACCCGCTATACCGCAGGCTTCGGCGTGACCTGGTAGTTTTTTGGGGCCGCTTTGCGGCCCATCGCGACACAAGGCCGCTCCTACAGGGGATCGCGTACAACCTGTAGGAGCGGCCTTGTGTCGCGAAAGGGCTGCGCAGCAGCCCCATTGGCACTGGAACTGATAATGCTTATCTTGTCTGCATTCAGTCCCCCACCAGGAGCCGCCCCCAAGTGAGTACCAACGCCATCCGCCCCGCCCGGGAACTGCTGCTCAAGGAATACCGCGGCGTGCTCTCGACCCATTCCAAGTCGATGCCTGGCTTCCCGTTCGGTTCGGTCGTGCCGTACTGCCTGGACGCCCAGGGCAACCCGCTGATCCTCATCAGCCGCATCGCCCAGCACACCCACAACCTGCAGAAAGACCCCAAGTGCTCGCTGCTGGTGGGGGAGCGCGAGGCCGAGGACGTGCAAGCCGTGGGGCGCCTGACGGTGATGGCCGAGGCGCACAAGCTGGTCGAAGAAGCCGCCATCGAGGCTGCCGCCGAACGCTACTACCGCTACTTCCCCGATGCCGGCAACTACCACAAGGCCCACGACTTCGACTTCTGGGTGCTGCAGCCGGTACGGCACCGCTACATCGGCGGCTTCGGCGCGATCCACTGGCTGGACCAGGTGACCCTGGCCAACCCGTTCGCCGGCAAGGCCGAGGCAAGCATGGTCGAGCACATGAACAGCGATCACGCCAACGCCATCGCCCACTATGTGGAGCTGACCGACCTGCCACGCCATGCTCCGGCGCAAATGGCCGGGGTCGATAGTGAAGGCATGCACCTGCGCATTGGCCAGGCGCTGCACTGGTTGCCTTTCCCCAGTACTTGCAACACGCCGACACAAGTCCGCGAAGCCCTGGTTTTACTGGCGCGCGCCGACCAGTGGCCGGTTGCGACGGCAGCCGAGGGTTGAAAAGCCGAGCATACGCATCCATCTGTAGGTCTTACAGGAAGGTTCTCTTCCAACGAGGATTGCTTTGATGCGTGCTTTTCTACTGTTGCTTCTGCTGTTTCCCGTGCTGGAGCTTTTCGTTTTCGTGAAGGTCAGCGCGGCCATCGGGTTTTTCCCGGCGCTGCTGTTGATCATCGCCGGCTCCGCCCTGGGTGTGCTGGTGATGCGCGTGGCCGGCCTGGCCACCGCATTGCGTGCCCGTGAAAGCCTGCAGCGTGGCGAACTGCCCGCCGAGGACATGTTCCAGGGCATGATGCTGGCGGTCGGTGGCGGCCTGCTGCTGCTGCCAGGCTTCATCAGCGACGTGCTGGGCCTGCTGTGCCTGCTGCCGTTCACCCGCCACCTGGCCGCACGCAAGATGCGCGAGCGTGCCGAGGCCCAGGCCATGCGCCAGCGTGCATTCCAGGACGACCCGTTCCAGGCGCGACCACGTGAGAGTGGCCACCGTCCGAATGTGATCGAAGGCGAGTACGAGCGCCGCGACAAGTAAAACACCCGGGGCCGCAGATGCGGCCCCGGTGTTTTTCAGCCTGAAGAAAAATTTTGTATATCAAGCCTTGTAATTGAATATGGCGGCCTCATGTATGTGGTCACCGCAAGGTTTCTGGTGGTTACGCCAGACATGACACAGGTGGTTCGCCCATTGCGGGCCACTCCCCGGCAACGCCGGACAGCATCAACCCGCCGGTGTCGATACCGGCCGATGAAAACCACAATTTGGGAGAGATCGACAATGAAGCTTCGTCCTCTGCATGACCGCGTCGTTATCCGTCGCAGCGAAGAAGAATCGAAAACCGCTGGCGGTATCGTCCTGCCGGGTTCGGCCGCTGAAAAACCAAACCGCGGTGAAGTTGTAGCCGTCGGCACCGGTCGCATCCTGGACAACGGCGAAGTTCGCGCGCTGGCCGTGAAAGTGGGTGACAAAGTGGTCTTCGGCCCTTACTCGGGCAGCAACACCGTGAAAGTCGATGGCGAAGACCTGCTGGTCATGGCCGAGAACGAAATCCTCGCCGTTATCGAAGGCTGATTTCCCCGACTTCCCGTTACTCCAAAGAATTCCAAGGATTAAACGATCATGGCTGCTAAAGACGTAAAATTCGGCGATTCCGCTCGTAAGAAAATGCTGGTTGGTGTCAACGTTCTGGCTGACGCGGTAAAAGCGACCCTGGGCCCGAAAGGCCGTAACGTGGTACTGGCCAAGAGCTTCGGCGCGCCAACCATCACCAAGGACGGCGTTTCCGTCGCCAAAGAAATCGAGCTGAAAGACGCCTTCGAAAACATGGGCGCCCAGCTGGTCAAGGAAGTTGCTTCCAAGGCCAACGATGCTGCCGGTGACGGCACCACCACCGCTACCGTTCTGGCTCAGGCCATCGTCAACGAAGGCCTGAAAGCCGTCGCTGCCGGCATGAACCCGATGGACCTGAAGCGCGGTATCGACAAGGCCACTGCTGCCGTCGTTGCCGAGCTGAAGAACCTGTCCAAGCCATGCGCCGACTCCAAGGCCATCGCCCAGGTAGGCACCATCTCCGCCAACTCTGACGACTCCATCGGCAACATCATTGCCGAAGCCATGGAAAAAGTCGGTAAAGAAGGCGTGATCACCGTTGAAGAAGGCTCGGGCCTGGAAAACGAACTGTCCGTCGTAGAAGGCATGCAGTTCGACCGTGGCTACCTGTCGCCATACTTCGTCAACAAGCCGGACACCATGGTTGCCGAGCTGGAAGGCCCGCTGCTGCTGCTGGTCGACAAGAAGATCTCCAACATCCGTGAGCTGCTGCCAGTACTGGAAGCCGTTGCCAAGGCCGGCCGCCCACTGCTGATCGTTGCCGAAGACGTTGAAGGCGAAGCGCTGGCTACCCTGGTAGTCAACAACATGCGCGGCATCGTCAAGGTTGCAGCCGTCAAGGCTCCAGGCTTCGGCGACCGTCGCAAGGCCATGCTGCAGGACATCGCCGTCCTGACTGGCGGCCAGGTCATCTCCGAAGAAATCGGCCTGTCCCTGGAAACCGCTACCCTGGAGCACCTGGGTAACGCCAAGCGTGTGACCCTGTCCAAGGAAAACACCATCATCATCGACGGCGCTGGCGCCGAAGACGACATCCAGGCTCGCGTCAAGCAGATCCGCGCCCAGATCGAAGAAACTTCGTCGGACTACGACCGTGAGAAGCTGCAAGAGCGTCTGGCCAAGCTGGCTGGCGGTGTTGCCGTGATCAAGGTCGGTGCTGGCACCGAAGTTGAAATGAAAGAGAAGAAAGCCCGCGTTGAAGACGCCCTGCACGCTACCCGTGCAGCCGTTGAAGAAGGCGTGGTGCCTGGCGGTGGTGTTGCCCTGGTTCGCGCCCTGGCTGCCATTGCCGGCCTCAAAGGCGACAACGAAGACCAGAACGTCGGTATCGCCCTGCTGCGTCGCGCTGTTGAAGCCCCGCTGCGCCAGATCACTGCCAACGCCGGCGACGAGCCAAGCGTTGTGGCCGACAAGGTCAAGCAAGGTTCGGGTAACTTCGGTTACAACGCTGCTACCGGCGAGTACGGCGACATGATCGAGATGGGCATCCTGGACCCAGCCAAGGTCACCCGTTCGGCCCTGCAAGCTGCTGCTTCGATTGGCGGTCTGATGATCACCACCGAAGCCATGATTGCTGACGCTCCGAGCGAAGCACCAGCTGCCGGCGGCATGCCAGACATGGGCGGCATGGGTGGCATGGGCGGCATGATGTAAGCCAGCCTTACCCCCAGTAGTATGAAAAAGCCCCGGTTCGTGAGAACCGGGGCTTTTTCGTTTTACCTGTGAGAGCCATTGGGGCTGCTGCGCAGCCCTATCGCGACACAAGGCCGCTCCTACAGGGATCGCGTTACCGTGTAGGAGCGGCCTTGTGTCGCGATAGGGCCGCGCAGCGGCCCCCTCCGTCAGGCAACGCTACGTTCGGCGACTGACGCCTCCACCATGCCCCGGCGATACAGGATCAGGTAGTACGACCCCAGCCCGATCAACCAGCAGAACACCCCCGTCCACACGTTGTGCGACAAGAAATGCGCGCCCTGCATCATCCGGCCTACGCCTAATACCGACCCAGCCAGCAAGGCCACAACAAACGCCACCCGCGCAAGCCGCGGCTTGCGATCACGCAGCATGAAGAACAAGCCGAACAGGCAGAACCCGGTCGCCGCATGCCCGCCTGGCCAGCACAGCCCAGGCTTGTCGGTAGCCGGTCGTGGCTCCAGCAGCTTGCTGTAGGTTTCCGTGCCGCCAAACTGGGTCAGGCTCCAGGGGCATTGCACCTGGGTCACCTTTTTCAGCGGCGTGACAAACGCTGTGGACAGGCCCAGTGCCAGCACCAGGCACCCTAGCTCGCGGCGCCAGCCGAACAGGCGTTTCCAGAAAAAACTGGCGGCAAAGGTCAGCAGCGATAACACACCCAGCAAGATCACCACCTGCTTGACCCGGTCGTGCAGGATGTTTTCCAGCAGGTAACTGTGGCGGCCAATGAACTGCCCGGCTGCCGGGTCGAAGAACAGCTGGGCCACGTCCATGTCGACCGAAGTCAGCTCCAGCAGAATCAAGGCCAGCGCAGTCGCCAAAGGTATGCCCAGGTACAGCCAGTAGTTGATCGGGCGAGGGCGGATGGGTTGCTGCATGACGGCTCCAGGGCACGAAAAAGATCGGGCATTGTCGGCTGCCCGCTATCCTGTGTCCGTGAAGGATCAGTGAAAAAACCGTCAAGTGCGGTGAATTTTTCTGGGGGCTGGCACCGTGCAAGCATAGGCCTTAAGCTGCGCCTGCCGCGCACCACAGCGAGAAGCGCCGCACAGGAGAAACCGATGCGCATTCTTTTGGTTGAAGACAACCGCGATATCCTGGCCAACCTGGCCGATTACCTGGGCATGAAGGGCTACACCGTCGACTGCGCCCAGGATGGCCTGTCCGGCCTGCACTTGGCTGCCACCGAACACTACGACTTGATCGTGTTGGACATCATGCTGCCCGGCATCGATGGGTACACCCTGTGCAAGCGCCTGCGCGAAGATGCCCGCCGCGATACCCCGGTGATCATGTTGACCGCCCGCGACCAGCTGGACGACCGCCTACAAGGTTTCCGCTCTGGTGCTGACGATTACCTGCTCAAGCCTTTCGCCCTGTCGGAGCTGGCCGCACGCATCGAAGCGGTGCTGCGCCGCGCCCAGGGCGGCGGGCGCCGCACGTTGCAGGTGTCCGACCTCAGTTACGACCTCGACACCCTTGAGGTTACCCGCCAGGGGCGCCTGCTCAAGCTCAACCCGGTCGGCCTCAAGTTGCTGGCGGTGCTGATGCAGAAAAGCCCGCACGTCCTGCGCCGCGAAGTGCTGGAAGAAGCCCTGTGGGGCGACGACTGCCCCGACAGCGACAGCCTGCGCAGCCATGTGCACCAGCTGCGCCAGGTAATCGACAAACCATTTGAAAAACCGTTGCTGCATACCGTCCATGGCGTCGGCTATCGCCTCGCCGAGGGCCGCGATGGAGTTTAAGCAAAGCCTTGCCCAGCGCATCATCATCGCCTTTGCGCTGATGAGCGCGCTGGTGGCCGGCGCCTTTGCCTTCGGCATTGTCGCCACCGTGCACCTGGTCGAAGAGCGGCTGATTTCCTCGGTATTGGGCGGTGACCTTCAGCGCCTGCTGCGCATGGACAGTGTCAGTGACTGGAGCCACCGGCCGCGCCCAGACCAGTTGTTCTACTTCAGCGGCGGGCGTGACGACTTCGAGTTACCCAAAGACTTGCGCCACCTGAGCCGGGGCTTCCACGAGGTGTTCCGCGACCAGCTGTCGTACCACGCCATGGTCGAGATCGTCGATGGCCGCCGTTATGTGCTGTTGCAGGACCAGAGCGACTTCGAAGAACGCGAGCGCGTGCTGTTCGCCGTGGTGGTGGTGGGCTTCGTGCTCAGCCTGGTGCTGGCCGTCATTCTGGGTTGGCTGGTGGCACGCCGAGTGATGGCGCCGGTCGTGCGCCTGGCGCGCCAGGTACGGCACCGCGACCAGTTACTGGGCCTGGCCCCGCCGCTGGCGCCGGACTACGCGGCGGATGAAGTAGGCCAGTTGGCGGTGGCCTTCGACGATACCCTGGGCCGCCTGCGTGACGCGCTGACCCGCGAGCGGCTGTTCACCAGTGACGTGAGCCACGAACTGCGCACGCCCTTGATGGTGCTGGCCACCTCGTGCGAACTGCTGATGGAGAACCCGACGCTGGACGCCCGTTCGCGCAGCCAGGTTGAGCGCGTGGCGCGGGCTACGGAAGAAATGCGCGAGCTGGTACAGACCTTCCTGATGCTGGCCAGGGCACAACGCGACGAGGGTGCCGTGGCCTCAAGGGCAACCCTGCGGGAGGTGGCCGACGAACTTATCGGCGTATGGCGCGACACGATCGAGCAGAAGGGCCTGACCCTGTATTTCGACGGACGCGTCAGTGCCAGCCCGGTGCTGTACAACGCCACGTTCCTGCAATCGGTAATGGGCAACCTGTTGCGCAATGCCGCCCACTACACCGACAGTGGTTACATCCGACTAAGCCTGGAAGCCAACGGTTTCAGTGTGGAGGACAGTGGCGTGGGCATCCCCGAAGAGCAGCGCGAGGCGATGTTCAAGCCGTTCGTTCGTGGCGATGAGCGGCGCGGCGAGGGCCTGGGCCTTGGCCTGTCGCTGGTGCAGCGAATCTGCGACGACCAGGGCTGGCATGTCACCCTCACATCGACCCTGCCGCATGGTTGCCGTTTCCAGGTGGACTTGAGCAATACCAAGGTCCAGAACAGCCCGGACGCCATGGTCGAGTAATCTGTTGTAACAGGTTAAAGGGCGCGCAACATTTTTTTCACATTGGCATGACCTGATTCCAACGCCTGCCTGCCTAAGGTGGGCGCACTGGAGTCAGGAGATGCCCAATGCGTAGCCCCATCAAGCTTGAATTTTCCGAGAAGTACGACAAAGACCATGCCCGCGAGTACTTTCTCAAGCACCAGGACGGCCTGGCGCGACGCCTTTCCCACAAGCGAGATGAGCAGTTGGCGCGCCGCGCCCTGGCATTGGCTGGTGAGCCCGGCCTGGTACTGGACCTGCCCTGTGGTGCAGGCCGTTTCTGGCCGTTGCTGGCTGAAAAGCCTAACCGGGTGATCATTGGTGCCGACAACTCCGAAGCGATGATCGAGACAGCCTGTGCCGCGCAACCGCCAGAAGTGGTGGCACGGGTACGCCCTTTGCAGACATCGGCATTTGCCATCGACCTGCCGGACAACTCGGTAGACAGCATTTTCTGCATGCGCCTGTTCCACCACATTGGCGAATCGGCGCACAGAAAGACCATACTTTCGGAATTTCAGCGGGTTAGCCGTGATAGTGTGATCCTTTCGCTGTGGGTGGATGGCAACTTCAAGGCCTGGCGGCGGAAAAAGCTGGAACAGCGCCGCAGCGCCAAGGCCGAGCAGGACAATTACCAGAACCGTTTCGTGTTACCGGCCGAAACGGTCGAAGAAGAATTCATGGCCGCCGGCTTCAGAATCCAGGAACGCCTCGACTTCCTGCCGTTCTATGCCATGTGGCGGGTCTACGTATTGCGTAAGGGGTAGTGTTTGATGGCTGTAGCCCAGAAAGGGGAGTCGCGGTTCGATTTTTACTGGCGCCAGCAAGGCGAGTGGGTCGAGGAGCCTAACCAGCGCCGCGGTGGCGAGAGCGGCGTGCAACGCCTCAATGATGCCAATGGCAAGCTGCTGTATGCCAAGCGCCAGGTCGGGCATATCTACCGCAGCCTGCTGCACCCTTTCGGCCGGCCGACCGTATTGCGTGAACTGGATGCACTGAACAGCTTCGAGCAATTGGGCGTGCGTGTACCGCGGATCGTCTTTTGTGGTGTCGAGCGCGATGCCGAGCACCAGTGGCGTGCGCTGCTGGTCAGCGAGGCGCTGGATGGCTTTGTCGAACTCGACACCTGGCATGCCGAAGGTGCACGTGAGCGTTACCCGCAGGTGGTGCATGAGCGCATGTACAAGGACCTGGCGGACAACCTGGCGCGCATGCACCTGGGGCACTGGCAGCACGGCTGCCTGTATGGCAAGCACGTATTCATCAAGGTGACTGGCGAAGGCGAGCAGGCTCGTGTCGAAGTGGCACTGCTGGACCTGGAAAAGTGCAGGCGGCGTATCAGCTGCCAGCGTGCGGCAGGAAACGACCTGCGTCAGCTGCGCCGCCATTCGTCGATCAATGACGCGGAATGGCAGACGCTGCTCTACTTTTACAAGATGGCGTTTGGCAGCGCTGTCAAAGGGTTAGAGTGATGAAACTAGAAATAGCTCGAGCTTTGTTCCTGGTGGCTGGCCTGGCGGTGACCACCGTGGCGGTGGCTGCATGGGAAGAGCCGAGGCCGACAGTGTTCAGCAAGGCTGAGATGGCTGACCAGTGCGCGTTGCCGCGGGATGTGAAACCGCAGCAACAGGCACAGGCGGCGCCGGACCAGGATTTGCTGCTGTTCCTGTTCGGCATGCGCCAAGGGTTGCGGCCGTTCGGTTGAACCCGGTGTGAGCTAGAAATGCCGGAGGCCCCGCAATCGCGGGGCCTCTGGCATTTTTGTTTTTGCTTCACCGGCCTCTTCGCGGGCTTGCCCGCTCCCACAGGTACGGCGCAAGCTTCAGAAGCGGCGCTGTGCCTGTGGGAGCGGGCAAGCCCGCGAAGAGGCCGGATCAGGCTACAGCAGCTTCCTTGGCCACCGCCTTGTGCGCCAGCAAGGTGTAGATGCACGGCAGCACAAACAGGGTAAACAGCGTACCAATCGACATCCCGGTGGCAATCACCGTACCGATGTCAAAGCGGCTGACCGCCCCGGCGCCGGTTGCCAGAATCAGCGGTACCATGCCAAACACCATCGCTGCCGTGGTCATCAGCACCGGCCGCAGGCGAATCGCCGCGGCTTCCTCGATGGCTTCGCGCACGCTCAAGCCGCGTTCTTCTCGCAACTGGTTGGCAAACTCGACGATCAGGATGCCGTGTTTGCTGATCAGCCCGATCAAGGTCACCAGCCCGACCTGGGTGTAGATGTTCATGCTCGATATACCCAGGAACAGCGGCAACAACGCCCCGCAGATCGACAACGGCACCGTCACCAGGATCACCAACGGGTCGCGGAAGCTCTCGAACTGCGCCGCCAGCACCAGGAAGATGATCGCCAGCGCCAGGCCGAAGGTGACCCACAGCGCGCTGCCTTCCTGCACATACTGGCGCGCCACGCCTGCGTAGTCGAAGGCGAAGCCTTCCGGGGCCTCTTCGCGGGCGATGTCCTGCACCGTCTTCAGCGCTTCGCCCAGGCTGACCATCGGCACGCCCTGGATAATCGCCGAGTTCAGTTGCTGGAACTGGTTGAGCTGACGCGGGCGGGCGCGGTCGGTGAGGGTTATCAGGGTCGACAGCGGCAACAGCTGGCCCTGGTCGTTCTTCACGTAGTAGTTGTTCAGCCAGCCGGGGTTGTCGCGGTAGGGCCGCTCGACCTGGGCGATGACCTTGTAGCTACGGCCTTCAAGGGTAAAGCGGTTTATCTCGGCTTCACCCAGCAGGGTTGCCAGCGTGCCGCCGAGGGTGTCCATCGATACCCCCATCTGCGCTGCCTTGGCCCGGTCGATGTCCACCACCACTTCGGGCTTGTCGAACGCCAGGTCGATGTCCAGGAAGGCGAACTTGCCGGAATCTTGAGCGCGGGCCTTGATGCGCTGGGCCACGTCCAGCAGTGCCGGGTAGTCGCCAGCGGTATTGATCACGAACTGGAACGGCAGGCCTTCGCCGGTGCCGGGCAGGGAGGGCAGGTTGAAGCCGAAGATCTGCAGGCCGCCGATTTCCTCGAGTTTGGCCTGCACCAGCGGCAGCAACTCCATCTGCGTGCGCTCGCGTTCGTTCCAGGGTTTGAGCAGGAAACCGCCGATACCGGTCTGTACGCCGTTGAAGCCGTTGATCTGGAACGACGAGTAGTACTCGGGGAAGGCCTTGAACAATGGGGTGAATTCGTCGGTGTAGGCATTGAGGTAATCGAGGTTGGCCGGCTGCGGCGCGCTGCTCATCATGAAGATCACCCCTTGGTCCTCGTTGGGCGCCAGTTCGTTCTGGGTGAACTTGAGCAGCACCGGTATCAGGCACAGGATGATCACGGCGAACACCAGCACCACCGGTCGGCTGTCCAGGGTGGCGTGCAGCAGGCGCTGGTAACGCACCTTCAGGCGTTCGAACAGCACGTCCAGGCGGTGGGCCAGGCCGCTGGAGTTCTGCTCCTGGCGCAGCAGCAGGGCGCACATCATGGGTGACAGTGTAAGTGCCACGATGCCGGAGATGATCACCGCGCCGGCCAGGGTCAGCGCAAACTCCTTGAACAGCGCACCGGTGAGCCCGGTGAGGAAGCCGATCGGTGCATACACGGCCGCCAGGGTGATGGTCATCGACACCACCGGCAAGGCGATTTCGCGGGCGCCCTCAATGGCCGCGTCAAAGGGCGACTTGCCTTCTTCCATGTGCCGGTGGATGTTTTCCACCACGACAATGGCATCGTCGACCACCAGGCCGATGGCCAGCACCATGGCCAGCAAGGTCAGCAGGTTGAGCGAGTAGCCCATCATCTGCATGAAGAACAGCACGCCGATCATCGACAGCGGAATGGTCACCACCGGGATCAGCACCGAACGCAGCGCACCGAGGAACAGGAACACCACCACGATGACGATCAACACTGCCTCGCCTAGGGTCTTGATGACTTCGTCGATCGAGGCCTGGATGAACAGCGTGGCGTCGTAGGCGATCGACACCTTCAGTGTCGAGGGCAACTGGCGTTCCAGCTCGGGCATGATGCGCCGCACTTCCTTGATCACTTCCAGCGGGTTGGCAGCCGGCGTGGCCTTGATGCCGATATAGACCGAAGGGGTGCCGTCGAACGAGCTGACCGTGTCGTAGTTTTCTGCGCCCATCTCCACCCGCGCCACGTCGCCCAGCAGCACGCGGCTGTCACCGCTGGTCTTGACCGGCAGGGCGGCAAACGCCTCAGCCGACTTCAGTTCGGTGCTGGCGTTGATGCTGGTGACCACGTACTCGCCTTTCACCTCACCGGCAGCAGAGAGAAAGTTGTAGCGGCGCACAGCGTTGGTCACGTCGGTGGCCGACAGGCCGAAGCCGGCCAGCTTTACCGGGTCGATCCAGATACGCATGGCAAACACCTGGTTGCCGAGAATCTCCGCCTCGGCCATGCCTGGCAGGGTGGCCAGCTTGGGCTGGATGACCCGCGACAGGTAGTCGGTGATCTGCGGGTTGCTCATTTCCTTGCTATAGAAGCTGACGTACATCAGCGCCGAGGCATCGGCAGCCTCCTTGCTCAGCACCGGGTCTTCCGAGTCCTGGGGCAACTGGTTGCGCACCTCGTTGGCTTTGGCCAGCAACTCGGTGAACAAGCGGTCGCTGTCGGCGCCGATCCGCGCGTAGATGGAAATGATCGAGAAGTTCTGCCGGCTGACCGAGGTCATGTAGTCGATGCCTTCGGCGCTGGCCAGGCTTTGTTGCAGGGGCTGGGTGATGTAGCCCTGGATGGTCTCGGCGTTGGCCCCGGGGTAGGCGGTGGTCACCGTGATCAGGGCGTTTTCCATTTGCGGGTACTGGCGGATCTGAAGTTTGTTCCAGGCCTGGAAGCCCAGCAGCAGGATCAGCAGGCTGACCACACTGGCCAGCACCGGGCGGCGGATGAACGGGTCGGTGAACGCCATGCCAGCCTCCTCAGTCCTTGCCCGGCGCGCCCTGCTCGGGCTTGAGGGCTTTGTCCTGGCCGATGCGGATGGCGGCGCCTGGGCTGAGCTTCAGCTGCCCGGCGGTGACCACCTGTTCGCCGACCTGCAAGCCTTTAATGACCACCACCACGCCGTCGCGGCGCTCGCCGGTTTGTACGGTGCGTTGTTCGGCAATCAACTGTGGTTGGCCCTTGTCGTCGTTCTCCGGCTTGCCGTCCTTGTCTTTCTTCGGCGTGGCGACGTACACCGAGTTGCCATACAGGGTGTAGGTAATGGCGCTTTCAGGCACTACCACTTGTGGCTGTGGATTAGGCAGCAGGATCAGTAGATTGGCGAACATGCCGGGCAGCAGCTTGCCGTCGGGGTTGGCCAGGGTGGCGCGTACCAGCAGGTTGCGCGTGGTTTCCTCGACCTTGGGGTTGATGGCGCTAAGGCTGGCGGTGAAGGTCTGGCCTGGGTAGGCGGCGACCTGTACCTGTACCTGCTGGCCCAGGCTCAACTGTGGCAGGGCCTGTTCGGGGACGTTGAAGTCCACGTAGAGGCTGGACGTGTCCTGCAAGGTCGCTATCACCGTACCGGCAGCCAGGTATTGACCAATGTCCACCTGGCGGATGCCGATGGTGCCGCTGAACGGGGCGTTGATGCTTTTCTTGATCTTCTGCGCCTTGAGTTGCTCGACCACGGCCTGGTTGCGGCGGTACTGGGTGGTGAGGCGGTCGAACTCGCCGCGTGAGATCGCCGAGTCGCCGACCAGCTGGCTGCCACGGCCGAAATCGACCTTGGCCAGGCCCAGGTCGGCCTGGGCGGTGCCGAGCAGGGCGATTTCCTGGTCGTCGTTGAGTTGCAGTAGCGGTTGCCCGGCCTTGACCTGTTGGCCAGAGTCGAAGTGCAGGGCTTTGACGATGCCCTCCACCTCCAGGCTTAGCTCTACGCCTTGCAGTGCCTTGAGGCTGCCCACGGCGGGCAGGCGCGCTTGCCACTGGCGCTGTTCGGCCAAGGCAGCCGCGACGGTGATGGGCGGCTTGGGGGCAGTGAACATCTGGATCTGCTGGTAGATCGAGAAGGCCTTGTAGCCCCCCAGGGCCAGCACGATCAGCAGAACCACGGCCAACATGATGAGCATGCGGCGGCGCAGCATAGGTCCGGTTCCTTGGATTTGGTTGTTATTCGTTTAGACACGACAACGGGCGATCCTGCCCACGTGTGGATGGGGGAAGTATTGACTGTTTTTTGTGGAAAGGGTGTGAAATGCCTGTGCCGGCCTCTTCGCGGGCAAGCCCGCTCCCACAGAAACCGCGTAGTCAGCGGATTGTACGGTCCCTGTGGGAGCGGGCTTGCCCGCGAAGAGGCCAGTGAAGGCAGCAGAAAAATCAGACGAGATGCAGGTGGTTGTCCCAGAACCCGGACGGCAGATTCATCGGTTGCCCGACCAGTTCGGCCTTGGTGCAATCATAAAACCGGCAACGGCCCTGCCCGGAGGTGACGACAAAACCGTCTTTCACCGCGCCAACGCCTGCGCAATCGGGCATCGATGCATCCAGCTTCACCGCACCCGTGTCCAGGTCCCAGACAAACAACCGGTTGGCCCGTGGCGCAGTCAGCGCCACCAGCCTCAGCTCGCTGTGGATAGCGACGCTGGCGGTGTACTGGGCCATGGCCTGCAGCTGCCGCTCTGGCACCGGGAAGGCCTTGAATCGCTCGCCCGGGCGCTTGATCGCCAACAGCTGCGCTGTTTCATCGGCATCGCCCATGAACTGCTGGCAGGCGGCGATGGTGCCATCGCTGCCCACCGCCAGGTGGCGCACGCTGTTCATCTGCTGGGCCAGGGTTTCCTTGCTCAGCAGGGTGCCGTCACGCTGCATCAGTACCAGGCTCGGCTCCATGGCGTGGAGGTTCATCTCCACCCGGCTTTCGGCTTCGGTGCGAATGCCGCCGTTGGCCACGATCAGCGTTTCGCCGTCGGGTAGCCAGGCGACCTCGTGCGGACCGATGCCGTGGGTCGGGATTTCGCCGGTATGCACCAGGCGCTCGCCTTCAAAGCGGTACACGCCGAGCACACCCCGCCCTGGGTCGGAGGTGTCGTTCTCGGTGGCATACAGCCATTCGCCACCCTTGTGCACCACCGCGTGGCCATAGAAGTGCCGGTTCGGCTGCGAAACAACCGTTTGCAGCAGGCGACCGTCGCGCAAGTCGACCAGGTAGCTCTCGGTACCGGGGCGACGTGCGACGAACAGGGCAATCGGCTGCTCGGGGTGGTGAATGATAGCGTGGCAACGCTGGGCGACCTGGGTGCTGAACACCTGGGTGCCGTCCAGGCGAAAACCGACGGCATAGTGCTTGCCGTCGCCATCGTCACGCGCCGAAAGCAGCAGGGGTTCGCTGCCTTTATTGCGGAACAGGCTCCAGCCGCCCAGGGTAAGGGCGCTGAGCAGTACGCTACCGAGTTTGAGGGCCTGGCGTCGCAGCATGATCAGTCACCGTCGTTGGCATTGAAGCCCAGCTGGATGTTCAGCGCCTTGGCCAGTTCCCCTTCGTGCAGGCGGTGGACGGCGTTGAGGCTGTCGTAGATCTGGTTGAGGGTTTGCTGGCCTGCGTCGTCGGCCAGCAGCTCGCCCAGGGACTTCTGGTTGTCCGCCAGCAGCTTGAGCGAGGTAGCGTAGGCGGCGTCGATCTTGTCCGCCAGCGCTTTCTGATCGCTGGGCAGCAAGCCGCGCAGGCCTTTGTTGTCGACCCCGACCCAGACTGTTTCGGCAGCCTTCAGGGTAGCTTCCAGGCTTTTCAGCGAGGAGTGGCTGCGCCAGGCTTCGGCCTGCAGCGGCTGTGGGATGCCCTTGCTCTGGCGACCCATCGGCGCGCCCAGCTTCTTCTTCAGGGTATCCAGGGCGGTGACCTGGGAGCGCAGCAGGTCGGCGATTGCCTCGTGGGAGTCTGCGTAGCGCTGGTTGGGGAACTTGGTCATCTGCGAAAGCATGCCGTCGGTGCTGTTCCAGCTCTTGAGGATATCCTCGGCCAGGACCTTCTGGTGCTCACCGATGGCGACCAGCAACGGGCAGTAGCGGGCTTTCTGCTCGGCAGTGGCGACGTCCGGCTTGCTGTCGAACAGGATGTACTCGTAGGCCGACAGGCCGCGTACCACCACACTGGCCTTGCCCAGGGAAGCGGCGTCGACCGGCTTGTCGCCGTTGACCAACTGCTCGACCTGGCGGCCGACCAGGTTCTTCTTGTCAGGCCAGAACTGTACCTGCCAGGCGCGGTTGCCTTCGGCCAGCGGGCCGACCAGCAGCGGCTGCAGCTCGGCCCAGGCCTTTTGCGCGTTGAGGAAGTCGGCGCGGGCCTTTTCCAGGTCTTCCTTGCCTTCGCAGTAGGCCAGGGCGCTGGCGGCCAGCATGCGGTCGGCTTCGACCCAGCGGCTGTAGGTGGGCAGGATGACCTGCTTGGCGATGGCAGCGGAGGTGACTGCTTGCGGATCCTGCGGCGAGCAGGCACCGAGGGCGAGTGCGGCGAGGCTGGTGAACAACAGTTTGGGTCGGAACATGCCCGGCTCCTTTGCGCGTTTTAAAGTGAGTTCAGGAAAGCCAGTAGCGCAGTGCGCTGCTCGGCATTGAAAGTGAGTACGAAATTGCGTGCCGCCTCGGCTTCGCCGCCATGCCAGAGCACGGCTTCGAGCAGGTTGCGGGCGCGGCCGTCGTGCAGGAACTGGCTGTGGCCGCTGACCGTTTCGCTCAGGCCCACGCCCCACAGTGGCGGGGTACGCCAGTCCTGGCCGTTGGCGGCGAATTCGGTGCGCTCGTCGGCAAGGCCCGGGCCCATGTCGTGCAGCAGCAGGTCGCTGTAGGGGCGGATGACCTGGCTGGCCAGCTCTGGCTCGGCGGCATCGGCCGCAGTGGTGAACTGTGGGGTGTGGCAGCCCTGGCAGCCGGCCTGGTAGAACAGGTTCTTGCCTGCCAGCACCTGCGGCGAGTTGACGTCACGGCGTGCCGGCACGGCCAGGTTGCGGGTGTAGAAGGTGACCAGGCGCAGGATGTTGTCGCTGACTTCCTTCTCGCCACCGACGCCGTCGCCGTTGGGCGCGGCCAGGCAGTCGGCCTGCGCCGGGGTGCAATCGTCCTTGGGCTGCAGGGTGCTGGTCAGGCCCATGTCACCGACAAAGGCGTGCACGTTCTGCTGGTTGACGTTGGGTTGCCCGGCCTTCCAGCCGAAGCGGCCGACCACGGTCTTGCCCTGGGCATCGTCCCACACCCGGTTGGCACGCCCGCGGATGCCGTCGCGGTTGCGGTCGTCCGGGTCTTCGTTGGCCAGCAAGTCGGCTTCGGGGATGGCTTCGAGCAGGCCCAGGCCGATCATGGGCGGGGCCACGCGGGCTGAAAAGCGTGTGTCGGGATGCATCACGCCATAGCCGAGTTGGGAAATGTCCAGGGTTGGCTTGCGGAGTTCGACCTGGTGGCCATCCTGGAACGACACGGTTTGGCTGGTATAGCTCACCCGCACCTTGCCTTCCGGCGCCACGCCGGGGATGGCCATGTCTTGCAACTGGGTGCCGTACACCGGCTCTGGCACCACGCCAAGGCGCTCGATCACTTTGGCCAGGTAAGGCTGGTCGGGGATCGACAGGCGTACCAGCATGCCCACCGCGTTGCTGTCGCCAGGCTCTGGCGGGTGCCCACGGCCATCGCGTACGTGACAGTTCTGGCAGGCGTTGGTGTTGAACAGCGGGCCCAGGCCATCACGCGCGGTGGTGGTGGAGGGGGCGATTACCCAGGGGTTGCGAAAGAAGCTGTTGCCCACGGCAAAATCCAGGCGCCGTTCGGGCGAGAGGTTGGCCGAGGGCAGGGAATAGGCCTGGCGGTCGGCGCGCTGCACGGTCGCCTTGCCACCCGACAACGCTTCGCCGGGCTCGGCCTGAGTGAAACGCGGGGCGTCGTCACAGGCGGCAAGGGCCAGGGTCAGCAGCAGAAGGGGGAGTCGGGACAGCGACGAGGACATGCAAAATCCTGGGCGTGGACGAAAAACCGGCGTGCAAGCTTAGCAGGCCAGCGTTTTTTGAATAAGAGCAATTTGCAATTGCTTGGGTGAAAAGGATGTGAAATGACAGCATCTTCATGTGCAGCATTGGCCTTTTCGCGGGAAGGCCAGCAGTGGCCCATGTAGGAGCGGCCTTGTGTCGCGATGGGCTGCGAAGCGGCCCCAGAGTCTCAGCACAGCTGCACAAATTGCCGGGGCTGCTTTGCAGCCTATCGCGACACAAGGCCGCTCCTACAAGGGACCGTGCATGGTTGCAAAGAAAAAGGCGACCCGAGGGCCGCCTTTTTGAGCACCGCTACTGAAGGATCAGAACTCGTGATCCGCGGTATCCGGGTTCAGGTTGGCAATGCCCAGCTTGCCGGCAGCCTGCTCGATCGCACCGGTCTGTTTGACCAGAGAGGCGATGGCGTCGCGAACGATCTGGTTGCCAGCAGCGTTGTCGGCCGCGATCAGCTGGTCGTAGTGCTCGCCTTTGAGGGCGTGGTCGACCATTACCTGGATCTTGGCTTCGGTCGCTTCCAGGTCAGCCTTGAGGGTTGCGTCGGCGGCCGGGTCAACCTTGGCCACCAGCGACGACAGGCTCGGGCCGGTCAGCTTGGTGCCGTCCGGGCGGGTGTACTCGCCCAGGTAGACGTTGCGGATGCCTTTGGCATCGTAGAAGTGCGAATAGTGGGTGTTGTCGCTGAAGCAGTCCTGCTCGTCTTCCGGCGAGTTGGCTTCCAGCGAAACCTTCATGCGCTCGCCCGCCAGTTCACCCAACGACAGGCTGCCCATACCGAACAGCATCTTGCGCAGGCCGTCGTTGACCGGCTCGGCTTCCAGCTTGGCGCGGTAGTTGTCGGCGACGTTCGGCGCCCAGTTGCCGACCATCTCTTCGAGGTCGCTGACCAGCAGTTGGGTCACTGCCTTCAGGTAGGCGCGGCGGCGCTCGTTGTGGCCACCGGTAGCGCCCTGGCCTTCGAGGTAATCGGAGGCCGGGCGGGCGCCGGCACCTGGGCCGGTACCGTTCAGGTCCTGGCCCCAGAGCAGGAATTCGATGGCGTGGTAGCCGGTAGCGACGTTGGCCTCGGAACCACCCAGCTCGTTCAGGCTGGCCAGCTTCTCGGGGGTGATGTCCTTGACGTCGACCTTCTCTTCGCCCACCTGGACTTCGGTGTTGGCAATAATGTTGGCGCTGGCGGCCGGGTTGCCCAGGGCGTGCTCGTAGCTCTTGTCGACGTAGTCGATCAGGCCTTCGTCCAGCGGCCAGGCGTTCACCTGCCCTTCCCAGTCGTCGATGATGGTGTTGCCGAAGCGGAAGGCTTCGGATTGCAGGTACGGAACGCGCGAGGCGAACCAGGCTTCCTTGGCGGCCTTCAGGGTTTCGTCGTTTGGCTTGGCCAGGAACGCGTCGACTGCGGTCTGCAGGGTTTTGGCGGTGCTCAGCGAGTCGCTGTACACGGCATGGACCATTTCGGCGTAATGCTTGACCACGGCTTTGCCGGCGGCTTCATCCACAGCCCCTGGCGCAGCAGCGGTGGTGCTGGCGGCAGCAGGTGCTTGGGCTTGCGGCGCGGCGGCTTTTTCGTCCTTGCCTTCGCCGCAGCCGGCGAGAGCGATGGCAATGGCCAGCAGACTGGCGGAGGCCAGAGGCATTCGAATCATTGTTGGTTTTCCTGCGTCGTGTGGTTGGACCAAGGGGTGGACCGTGCGCCGTGGCACGCGAAACCGCAACATCATGCGAAAGATTTGCATTTGCTGTAAAGGGGCCGGCGTGCAATTCATGTAAATCCGGGTCACGGCCTATAACCGGGGGATGGGTCAGAGCATCGAGACCTGGTTGCGCTGCGCCTGCTTGAGGAAGTGGGTCAGCTCCCGAGCCGATAGGGGCTTGCTGTAGTGGTAGCCCTGGCCCTCGTGGCAGCCCTGGGCAACGATGTAGGTTTCCTGCTCGGCAGTTTCCACGCCTTCGGCGATTACCTGCATACCGAGGCTTTTGCCCAGCTGGATGATGGCGCGAACGATGGTGGCGTCGTCATCGTCGTCCAGCAGGTCCTGGACAAAGCTCTTGTCGATCTTGATCTTGTCCAGCGGCAGCGACTTCAGGTAGCTGAGCGATGAGTAGCCGGTGCCGAAGTCGTCGATGGCAATCATCGCCCCGGAGCGGCGCAGGCTGAGCAGGTGCTGGGCGGCGGTGCTGATGTCTTCCATCAGGCCGGTTTCGGTCACTTCCAGCTCCAGGCTGCGCGGGGGCAGGCGGTAGGCCTGCAGCAGGTTGTTGACCACCCGTGGCAGCTCGCTGTGGTGCAGTTGCACGGTGGACAGGTTGACCGCCATGCGCAGGTCGCTGAAGCCTTGGTCGTGCCATTCGCGCAGTTGGCGGCAGGCCTGGTCCAGTACCCATTCGCCAATGCCGATGATGCTGCCGTTCTGTTCGGCCAAGGGAATGAACTGGTCCGGAGGCACCATGCCCAGCTCCGGGTGCTGCCAGCGCAGCAGCGCCTCGACACCGACCACGCGGTGGTCGCGGTAGCTGATCTGCGGCTGGTACACCAGGTACAGCTGGTTGCGCGGCAGGGCTTCACGCAGGTCCTTTTCCAGCTCGCGGCGGCGGCGCATTTCGCTGTCGACGCTGGCGATGTAGAACTGGTAGCGGTTACGCGAGCGAGCCTTGGCCAGGGTCATGGTCTGTTCGGCTTTTTGCAGCAGCTTCTCGGTGCTGTCGCCGTCTTCGGGGAACAGGGTGATGCCGATGGTGGCACGCAGGCGGATCTGCTGGTGGTGGTCGAGGTCGAAAGGCACTTCCAGGTCGTCGAGGATGCTTTGCGCCAGCTCGGCCGCTTCGTAGGGCTGTTCGATATTGGCCTGCACCAGGGCGAACTGGTCGCCGCCCAGCCGCGCAAGGGCACCCAGGCGGCCACTGTGGGCGCGCAGGCGGTCGGCCAGGGCCAGCAGCAACTGGTCGCCAACCTGGTAGCTGAACTGTTCGTTGATGCCCTTGAAATCGTCCAGCCCCACGCACAGCACCGCCACACGGTGCTGCAAACGGCCGCCATCGATGAGGATCTTGTCCAGCTGCTGTTGCAGTTGCTGGCGGTTGGGCAGGCCGGTGAGGAAGTCATATTGGGCCATGCGCTGCAGGCTGTTTTCGGCTTCGTGGCGCAGGTGGGTGTTGCGCTCGATCGAGGCCAGCAACTGGTTGGCGGTGTTGACCCACAGGCCCAGTTCGTTCTTTTCGTGGCCCTTGAGCAACGGTATCTGATGCTGGCTGGGGCGGTCGGGGTTGATCTGGGTAAGGTGCTCGATGATCTTGGACAGCGGCTTGGTCAGCAGCCAATGGTACACCAGGTACAGCACAAGGCCCATGGCCAAGGCCCGCAATACGCCGGAAATGAAGATGATCACCGCGTTGATCAGGAAGTCTTCGCCATAGGACGAGGTGTCGAGGGTGATGCTGAGGTCGCCGTAGTATTCGCTATAGGGGCCGCGGCCGACCAGTTGCGTGGTGTAGGTGCGTTCCTGGCCAAGGATGAGGTCGGTCAGCCAGCGCATGGACATGTCCTGCAGCGGGCGGGACTTTTCGGCCAGCATGGTTTCGTTGGGGTGGCCGATGGAGGCCATGCGCACCGATTCGTCCTGGAACAGGCCTTCCATCACCTGCATGCCCATTTCGCGGTCGAGGCTGTACACCGCCTGGGTGGAAGGGTCGCGGAACATGTCGAGGATGCGCTGGGCATCGTTGTTCACGGCCTGGCGGGTCTTGTAGGTGTCATAGACGATTTGCGCACAGCTGAGCACGACGCCAACCGCCAACGCCGACAGCAACACGACCCTGAGCAACTTGACCGACAAGCTGTTCCGCAATTCCAGCTTCAATGAGGTTTCCTTATCCATGCGCGTGGCATCATTTTGCCATCAACGATGACGATACACTATCGGCCGATCATGAGCAGTGTATCGGTTGCATGACCCCGCAACTTGAGTGCGCTGTATCAATCTTCCAGAGCTTTGATGTTAGCGCGGTATGCGCGCTGAGCAAGCAAAACCGTGCCGGCCTCTTCGCGGGCACGCCCGCTCCCACAGGGATAGCATCAAGGTCACCGGCAGCGCCGTATCTGTGGGAGCGGGCATGCCCGCGAAGAGGCCGGCACAGGCATAAAAAAACCCGGCACATGGCCGGGTTTTTACGTTCAGGGCTGAAGGACTCAGGCCTTGAAGGTATTGCCTTCGAACTGCTCGGCAACGAACTTCCAGTTGACCAGGTTCCAGAACGCCTCGACGTACTTCGGACGGACGTTGCGGTAGTCGATGTAGTAGGCGTGTTCCCAGACGTCGCAGGTCAGCAGCGGGGTGTCGCCGCTGGTCAGCGGGCAGCCGGCGCCGATGGTGCTGGCCAGGGCCAGGGAACCGTCAGCCTTCTTCACCAGCCAGCCCCAGCCGGAACCGAAGGTGCCAACCGAAGTCTTGGTGAACTCTTCCTTGAACTTGTCGAAGGAACCGAAAGCGGCGTTGATGGCGTCAGCCAGGGCACCGGTCGGCTGGCCACCGGCGTTAGGTGCCAGGCAGTTCCAGTAGAAGGTGTGGTTCCAGACCTGAGCGGCGTTGTTGAAGATGCCGCCCGAAGAGGACTTGACGATCTCTTCCAGGGTCTTGCCTTCGAATTCGGTGCCTGGGACCAGGTTGTTCAGGTTCACGACATAGGTGTTGTGGTGCTTGTCGTGGTGATACTCCAGGGTTTCCTTGGAGATGTGCGGCTGCAGGGCATCGTGGGCGTACGGCAGCGGCGGCAATTCAAAAGCCATGGTGGATCTCCTGATTCAGGTCTAGTTCGCGGTTTGCGCAGGGCCGATCACGGGCGGCCCTATGAGCGTCGGCGAGTTTGTACTCTTTGCGACGCAAGCCCCCGATCATAGCACCAGCCCCGGCGCATAACCACGCAACAAAGATAGGGAATAGAGGTTCCAGAGCGGTTACACGTTACCGACCGGTGGCGTGTATTCAGGAAAAGATCAACTGCGCCGCCACTGCGAACATCATCACCGCCACCATCAGGTCGAGCATGCGCCAGGTTGCAGGCCGTGCCAGCCAAGGTGCCAGCCAGGCTGCGCCGATCGCCAAGGTCGAGAACCACAGCAGCGAAGCACTGGCTGCGCCGGCCACGTAAGCCCCGGGCACGGTCTGCTGGGCGCCAAGCGAGCCGATCAGCAACACCGTGTCGAGGTACACGTGCGGGTTGAGCAGGGTTACCGCCAGGGCGCTGAGCAGCACCGCCCGCCGCGAGCGCGTGCCTTGGCCCTGCTGGTGTTGCAGGCTTTGCTTCGAACAGGCGCTGCGCAACGCCTTGGCGCCGTACCAGATGAGGAACACGGCACCACCCCAGCGTGCGACTGCCAGCAAGGTCGGGTTGTGCGCCAGCACCGTTGCCAGGCCAAACACACCGGCAGCCACCAGGATGGCATCACAGACGATGCACAGCGCCGCCACCGGCAGGTGATGCTCGCGGCGCAGGCTTTGCGCGAGCACGAAGGCGTTCTGCGCACCGATGGCCATGATCAGCCCCAAGGCCACCAGCATGCCGTTGATATAGCTTTGCCACATGGCGTGCTCTCCATTGAAAAACCGAAAAAGATGGTGGTCATTCTGATGATTTGCCCTGTATAAGAAAAACAAATAAAGCTGATCCGTCATTAGGAAAATCGATGTTCGACTACAAGCTGCTGGCCGCCCTTGCGGCGGTGATCGAACAGGGTGGTTTCGAGCGCGCGGCGCAAGTGCTGGGTTTGTCGCAGTCGGCCATTTCGCAGCGCATCAAGTTGCTGGAGGCCCGAGTCGGGCAGCCAGTGCTGGTGCGTGCCACACCGCCCAGTCCGACCGAGGTCGGCCGCCAGTTGCTCAACCATGTGCAGCAGGTGCGCCTGCTTGAACGTGACTTGCAGCGCCAGGTGCCGGCGCTGGACGAAGAGGGCATGCCGGAGCGCCTGCGCATCGCCCTCAACGCCGATAGCCTGGCCACTTGGTGGGCTGGCGCGGTGGGCAACTTCTGTGCGCAGCAGAACGTGCTGACCGACCTGGTAGTAGAAGACCAGGAAGTGGGCCTGAAACGCATGCGTGCGGGTGAGGTGGCGGCCTGCCTGTGTGGCAGTGAACGCCCTGTCGCCGGGGCACGCAGCCTGCCACTGGGGGCGATGCGTTACCGGGCGTTGGCAAGCCCCGGGTTCATGGCGCGGCATTTTCCCCAGGGCTTTGTCGCCAGCCGCCTGGCCCGCACCCCGGCGATCGTGTACGGCCCGGACGACTTCCTGCAGCATCGCTACCTGGCATCGCTCGGCATCGAGGACGGTTTCCTGCACCACCTGTGCCCTTCATCCGAAGGCTTCCTGCGCATGACCGAGGCGGGGCTCGGCTGGGGGCTGGTGCCCGAATTGCAGGCCCGGGAGCAACTGGCCAGCGGGCAGTTGGTGGAAATCTGCAGCGATACCCCCATCGATGTGCCGCTGTACTGGCATCATTGGCGCAATGGCGGGCAACTGCTCGCGCAACTGACTGACCACCTGCGGCACACCGCACGGCATTGGCTGGTGCCCTTGTAGCCACGGCTGGCGTCAGTTGCATCTGAAATCTGGCAAGACGGAGTCTTACATGCGAATTCTGGTCACCGGCGCGAGTGGCTTCATCGGCGGGCGCTTTGCGCGCTTTGCCCTGGAGCAGGGCCTGGACGTGCGGGTCAGCGGGCGCCGCGCCGAAGGGGTCGAGCACCTGGTCAAGCGCGGCGCCCAGTTCATTCCTGGCGACCTTGGCGATGCCGAACTGGCCCGGCGCCTGTGCCAAGGCATCGATGCCGTGGTGCACTGCGCCGGTGCAGTGGGCACCTGGGGGCGCTATCAGGACTTCTATCAAGGCAATGTGGTCGTCACCGAGAACGTGGTCGAGGGCTGCCTGAAGGAGCATGTCCGGCGCCTGGTTCACCTGTCGTCGCCGTCGATCTACTTCAATGGCCATTCGCGTGTGGATATCCGTGAAGACCAGGTACCGCGCCGCTTCCACGATCACTATGGGCACACCAAGTACCTGGCCGAGCAGAAAGTGTTCGGTGCGCAGGAGTTTGGCCTGGAAGTGCTGGCGCTGCGCCCGCGCTTCGTTACGGGCGCCGGTGATGCCAGCATTTTCCCGAGGCTGATGCAGATGCAGCGCAAAGGCCGTGTGGCAATCATCGGCAACGGCCTGAACAAGGTTGATTTCACCAGTGTGCACAACCTCAACGAGGCGCTGCTCAGCGCACTGTTCGCTGAGGAGCGCGCGCTGGGCCAGGCCTACAACATCAGTAACGGTCAACCGCTGCCGCTTTGGGACGTGGTCAACTACGTGATGCGCCAGATGCAGCTGCCTCAGGTTACCCGCTACCGTTCCTACGGCCTGGCCTACAGCCTGGCCGCGCTGAACGAAGCGGCCTGCATGCTGTGGCCCGGGCGCCCGCAACCGACCTTGTCGCGCGTGGGAATGCAGGTGATGAGCCGCGATTTCACCCTGGACATCAGCCGTGCCCGGCAATACCTGGACTACCAGCCCAAGGTCAGCCTGTGGACGGCGCTGGATGAGTTCTGTGGCTGGTGGAAGCACTTGCCGCAGGCGCATTGATGCCACTGGGCGGACGATGGTCATCAACGTGCCGCGCTGGCGGTTTATACTCGTGCCTCTTTGCGACTACCGCGGTTGAATGTATCCATGCGTAACCATGCTCACGATGACTACGATGACGTGCCTACCTTGCGGGCGGGCACCGTTGATGATGACGAACTGATGCCGGCGCACGTGGTGCGCAGCCGCCAGAAAGCCGCCCGTGGTGCCAGCACGGCGCCGCTGTGGGCATTGCTGGGTGCTTCGTTCATCGCATTGGCAGGCCTGGGTTGGTGGAGCTTCCAGCAGATCTCGTTGATGGAGCAGCAACTGGTGGCGACCCAGGAGAGCTTTGCCCGCATCAGCGAAGATGCGGCCGGGCGCTTGCAGGCGATCAGTGGCAAGGTGGCGGCCAGCGAGTCTGGCGCCACGACCAACAGCGAGGCGCTGAAGTTGCAACTGCGTCAGTTGCAGAAAGGTGTAGCGGGGCAGACCGGTGACTTGGGCAAGCGCCTGGAGCAGGTGCTGGCTGATACCCGTGAGCAGCAGAAGGCTGTTGCCGAGCTGCAAGGCCAGTTGCAGGCACAATTGAAGCTGGTGAATGGTGAGCTGGCAGCGTTGCGTTCGGGCCAGGTTGATGGTGGCAAGCTGGATGCGCAGTTCAAGGGTTTGAACGAGCAGGTGGCTGCGCTGAAGGCCGCGCAGGTGGATGGCGGCAAGCTGGACGGGCAGCTCAAGAGCCTGGGCAGCGATGTGGCGGCGCTGAAGAAGCAGGGTAACCCCAGTGCGGCGATCCAGAGCCTTGAGCAGGACATGGTCGTGCTGAAGAGCCAGATCGACAACCGCCCGGCTGCTTCGTCGGCGGGTGGCGCTTCGGTGCAGGAGTTCGATGCCTTCCGGGCACAGATGACCCGCAATCTGAATACCTTGCAGAGCCAGATCCAGAACCTGCAACAGCAGATCAGTGCCCGGCAGTGAAATTGCAGGGGAGGGCTTTGCCCTCCTTTCGCGACACAAGGCCGCTCCTACAGGGGATCGCGTACCCCTGTAGGAGCGGCCTTGTGTCGCGATAGGGCCGCAAAGCGGCCCCGGCAAAATAAAACAAAGCCGCGGGTAATCGATATAA
>NZ_JBNNVS010000057.1:0-27803 GCF_050280665.1 Pseudomonas sp. NPDC089547
CCCCCTGTAGGAGCGGCCTTGTGTCGCGATGGGCTGCGCAGCAGCCCCGGCAGTCCTGAGGCAGGACAAAAATCTGGGGCTGCTGCGCAGCCCATCGCGACACAAGGCCGCTCCTACAGGGGCACACCGCAGCTATCTACATCTGGGTAAACCTGCCCAGCCTCTGCTTCAACATGCTGTTCTCACTGCGCAACTGCTGCACTTCCTGCAACAGCTCCAGCGCCAGCGCCACCCCTTCCCACTCCAGTTCCAGCTCGTGGTGCAGCTTCGCCGCGCGCTTGGCCAACAACGGCGCCTGATCGTCGAACAACCAGTCCTCAGGCGTTCGCCCAGAGGGTTCGACAATGCCGTGTTCGACGATTTCGATCACGCAGTCCGCCGTAACATCGGCTTCCTGACACAGGGTACGCATGTCCAGTTGAACGATCAGGGTGCTGCTCATGATCACTTACTCCATTGTGTCCTCGGGTTGAACGCCGCCTTCTCGGAAAGCTGGGTCCACAGTTCGCGGGCAGCCTCATCGGAGCTTGGCGGCATGACCACCTTCAGTTGCGCGTAAAGGTTGCCGCGCTCGCCGCTCTTGTTGGCCAGGCCCTTGCCCGGCACGCGCAGGCGCTGGCCGCTCTGGCTGTCGGGGCGGATGGTCAGGTTGATCTTGCCTTCCAGGGTCGGCACCGCCACCTTGGTGCCCAGGGCAGCTTCCCACGGAGCCAGTGGCACAGTGATGATCAGGTCATGGCCTTCGACATCGAACAGCGGGTGCGGTGCCATGCGGATGGTCAAGAACAGGTCGCCATTGGCCCCGCCACCGCTGCCCGGTGCGCCCTGGCCCTTGAGGCGGATGCGCTCGCCGTCGGTCACACCGGCCGGAATCTTCACGTTCAGGGTCTTGGTGGTGAACCCGGTGCGTTGGCCCATGGCATTGGTTTGCGGCACCTGGAAGCTGATCTGCTTGGACTCCTTGCTCAGGGTCTCTTCAAGGAATACTGCCAGTTCAAGCTCCACGTCCTGCCCTCGCCTGCCGGCACTGCGTTGCTGCTGCCGGGCGCCACCAAAGGGGTTACCACCCCGGCTACCAAAGATCGAGCTGAAGAAGTCGGAGAAGTCGCCGCCCTCGAAGCCGCCGCCACCGCCACGGTTTTCCCAGCCTGGTGGCGCCTGGAACGGCCGGCCATGCTGGCCACCGTACTTGCGGATTTCGTCGAATTCGGCACGTTTCTGCGCGTCGCCCAGCACTTCGTAGGCCTCGTTGGCCTCCTTGAACTTGTCCTCGGCGTCGCGCTCCTTGCTGACATCGGGGTGATACTTGCGCGCCAGCTTGCGGTACGCGGCCTTGATCGCCTTGTCGTCCGCCGTGGGCTCTACGCCGAGTATCTTGTAATAGTCTTTGAAGTCCATCTGTGGATCACCAATGTGAATGTGCGTGTTGCAACTGAAGATAGGGGTCAAGCATAGCCTTTCAAGGCCGCCTTGGGTTTGCCCCATGGCAGACGACTGGTCTTGATTCTGTAGCCAACTGGCATACACTGCGCGGCCGTTTTGCCTCCGGAAGCTCATTTCCCATGTCTGACGTATCCCCGGCCCGCGCCCTGGGCATCGACTTTGGCACCTCCAACTCCACGGTCGGCTGGCACCGCCCTGGCGTGGAATCGCTGATCGCCCTGGAAGACGGCAAGATCACCTTGCCCTCGGTGGTGTTCTTCAATATCGAGGAACGTCGCCCGGTGTATGGCCGCCTGGCGCTGCACGAGTACCTGGAAGGCTACGAAGGCCGCCTGATGCGCTCGTTGAAAAGCCTGCTGGGCTCCAAGCTGATCAAGCACGACACCAGCGTGCTGGGCAGCGCCCTGCCATTCAAGGACCTGCTGGGCATGTTCATCGGCGAGCTGAAAAAGCGCGCCGAAGCTGCCGCGGGCCGCGAATTCGACCAGGTGGTACTGGGCCGCCCGGTGTTCTTCGTCGACGAAGACCCTGCTGCCGACCAGGAAGCCGAGGATACCCTGGCCGAAGTAGCACGCAAGATCGGCTTCAAGGACGTGTCGTTCCAGTACGAGCCGATTGCCGCGGCCTTCGACTACGAGTCGGGCATCAGCCGCGAAGAGCTGGTGCTGATCGTCGACATCGGCGGTGGTACGTCCGACTTCACCCTGATCCGCCTGTCGCCCGAGCGCCACCTGGTAGCCGAGCGCCAAAGCGACATCCTCGCCACCGGCGGCGTGCACATCGGCGGTACCGATTTCGACAAACAGTTGAGCCTGCAGGGCGTGATGCCGCTGTTCGGCTACGGCAGCCGCATGAAGAGCGGCGCACTGATGCCCACCAGCTACCACCTCAACCTGGCCACCTGGCACACCATCAACGCCCTGTATTCGCAAAAGTCGCAGCTGGCGCTGGGCAGCATGCGCTATGACATCGAGGACAGCTTCGGCATCGACCGCCTGTTCAAGCTGATCGAGCAACGCGCCGGGCACTGGTTGGCGATGGAAGTCGAGGCCAGCAAGATCGAGCTGACGGACCGTGAGAGCCGCCACATCGACCTGCGCCGTGTCGAGCCGGAGCTGACCGCAGAACTGACCCGCGTGCTGTTCGAAGACGCGATTGAAGGGTTGCTGGAACGTGTGCGCGGTAGCGTGACCGAACTGCTGGCCAAGGCTGGCGTGAGCGAAGGCCAGGTGGACACGGTGTTCTTCACGGGTGGTTCCAGCGGTATTCCGGCACTGCGCAACAGCGTGGCGGCGATGCTGCCGAATGCGCGGCATGTGGAAGGCAACATCTTTGGCAGCATTGGCAGCGGCCTGGCCATCGAGGCGCTCAAGCGGTACGGCGTTTAGCCTGTGCTGGCCTCTTCGCGGGCTTGCCCGCTCCCACAGGGATCGCACAGATCTCAGGATTTGTGCAGTACCTGTGGGAGCGGGCAAGCCCGCGAAGAGGCCAGCACAGGTCAACTACCTGATCAAACCAGCTCTTCGCGCTTCAGCTCACTCTTCAGGTAGGCATAGTAGACCGGCCCCGCCACCACCCCGGGCAGCCCGAATGCCGCCTCGAACACCAGCATCGCCAGCAACAGCTCCCACGCCTTGGCACTGATCTGCCCGCCGACGATCCGCGCGTTGAGGAAGTACTCGACCTTGTGGATGACAATCAGATACCCCAGCGCTGCCGCCGCCACCCAGATCGACAGCGACAAACCGACGATGGTGATCAGCGTGTTGGACATCAGGTTGCCGATCACTGGCAGCAAGCCCAGCAGGAAGGTCAGCACGATCAGCGTCTTGGTCAACGGCAGGTGCACGCCAAACAGCGGCATTACCACCGCCAGGAAGATGCCGGTGAAGGCCGTGTTCAGCAGCGAGATCTTGATCTGCGCGAAGACGATGTTGCGAAACGCCTTCACTAGCAGGTTCAGGCGCTCGAACAGCGCCGCCGCCAGTGGCTTGCGCCGTGATACATCAGGAATGCGCTGCAAGGCGATGATGGCGCCGAGGATCATGCCGATCAGCAGCGTCACGAACATGTGCGCCATGCCCTTGCCCACCAGCTGCAAATCGCTCAGGTGGCTCTTGATCCAGTCGCCGATGGCCACCTTGAACTCTGCGGCACTGGCGGGCAGGTAGCCCTCGATGAACGGCGGCAGCTGGCCGCGTGCGCGCTCGACCAGGGCCATGAACTTGTCCAGCGAGGCGCCGGGGTTTTCCGCCTCGTGCAGCAGGAAGCTGAAGGCGCCGGCAATCAACAGCGTCAAGGTACTGACCACCAGCGTACCGAGCAGCGCCACGGCCAGCCAGCGGGCCCGTTGGCCGGCCAGCAGCGGTTGCAGGCGCGGGGTCAGCATGTTGACCAGTTCGAACACCAGCAGGCCGGCAAGCAGGCTGGGCAACAATTTGAGGGGCAAAGCCAGCAGCAGCCCGGCCATGACAATGATCAGGCTGGCCAGCGTGATCTGACGGGGGGTAAAGGTCATACAGCCTCGACGGCAGACAGCGGGAATGCCCGCAGTCTGCCAGCCTTATGCCTGCAGGCATAGGCGCAGGTCATTTCTTCTTCAGGCAGTCGCTCATGAACGCTTTGCGCTCGTCTCCCTTGAGGGTCTTGGCAGTGGCGTCGGCGTTGCAGGTTTTCATCTTGTCTTGCTGGGTTTGGGGCACGTCTTTCTTCAGGCAAGTACTCATGAAGGCTTTGCGCTCATCGCCTTTGAGGGCTTTGGTGGTGGCGTCGGCATTGCAGGTTTTCATCTTTTCCTGCTGCGCGGTATTGGCGGCGAAGCCTTGGGCGCTGAACAACACCGCCAACACCAGCAATGGGATTTGCAGCACTTTCATGGAGTGGTCTCCTTGGCTCCGCGCCCGATGCACGGGGGTCGAGCTGAGTGTAGCCAAGAATTCTCAACGCCCTGCCCGCGCCTGCCGGCGATACTGCTCGGGCGTACACTGGGCCTGGCGCTGGAACATGGCAATGAACGCAGATGCGCTGCTGTAGCCCAGGTCGAAGGCGATGGCCTGAATCGGCAGGCCGGCCTCCAGCGCTTCGATGGCACGCAGAAAGCGCAGGCGCAGGCGCCATTCACCAAAGCTCATCCCCAGTTCGCGCAGGAACTGGCGGGCCAGGGTGCGCTCGCTGACATGTACCTGCGCGGCCCAGTCAGCCAGTGGGCGGTTGTCCCCCGGTTCGGCGCCAAGGGCATCAAGTACCAGGCGCAGGCCATCGCTGTGGGCAAATGGCAGGTAGCAGGCCTGGGTGGGCGCCAGCAGCAGCTGGTCGAGCAGTACCTGCACCAGGCGCTGGTCGCGCGCGTGCTCGGCCACCTTGAGGTCGCGCCGGGCGAAGTCGCCGAGGATGGCTTTGAGAATATCGCTGATCATCAGGCTGCATGGTTGCTGTGGCAGCGCGGCACACAGGCTGCGGTCCAGGTAGATGGAGCGGTAGACAATGGCCTGGGGGTTGTAGCAGCCATGCTCGGTGTCGGGCGGCACCCACACGGCGTAGTGTGGCGGCGAAAGGAAACGCTGGCCGGCCACATCCAGTTGCATCACGCCATGAGCGGAATAGTTGAGCTGGCCCCAGGTGTGGCGGTGCGGGGCGCTGAGGGTGTCGGCACCGAACTCGTCGTGGCGAAAGTACACCGGGGCGGGGAGCTGGGTGAATCGGGGGATGTCGAGGTGTTTGGGCGGCATGCTGACTGTTTGGCGGGGTGGGTTGTCTGTATAGGAGTATAGGCCTGCGGGCGGACAGTCGATAATGGCTGCAATCGGGGCCTGCTGCGCAGGCCATCGCGACACAAGGCCGCTCCTACAGGCATCGCGTTGCCCTCCAGGCCTGTGCGATCCCTGTAGGAGCGGCCTTGTGTCGCGAAGGGCTGCAAAGCAGCCCCAATCAGCCCAAAACGAGTACCCCGCTACATGAACTACCTGTTCCCCCTCACCGCCATCCTCATCTGGGCCGGCAACACCGTGGTCACCAAGATGTCCGCCGGTGCCATCCACCCCGCCGAAATCGGCTTCTACCGCTGGCTGCTGGCCGGGCTGCTGTTCACCCCGTTCCTGCTGCCCGCCGTGTGGCGCAACCGCGCAGCCATTCGCCCGCACCTGGGCAAAGTATTCGTGCTCGGCGTGCTGGGCATGGCGCTGTACCAGAGCCTGGCCTACTTCGCCGCCGGCATCACCAGCGCCACCAACATGGGCATCATCCTCTCGCTGATGCCGCTGATGTCGCTGGCGCTGTCCATCGCCTGGCTGGGCCAGCGGCTGAGCTACGGCGCGCTGCTGGGTGCGGTGGTTTCATTCTTCGGCGTACTGGAGGTGGTCAGCGCCGGGCACCCCGCCAGCCTGCTGGAACAAGGCCTGAACAGCGGTGACCTGTTGATGCTGGTGGCCACCCTGGCCTATGCGCTGTACAGCTTCCTGCTGAAAAAATGGCAGCTGCGCTTGCCGCCCCTGCAATTGCTTTACCTGCAGGTGCTGGTGGCGATCGTGGTGCTACTGCCGCTGTACCTGCTGTCGGACAAGACCGGCCTGAACAGCCACAACATCGGCCTGGTGCTGTATGCCTGCGTGCTGGCCTCGATGATTGCGCCGCTGGTATGGATGCAGGCGGTGCATCGCCTGGGGCCAAGCCGTACCACGCTATTCTTCAACCTGCTGCCGGTGATCACTGCGCTGATCGCCGCCGTGGTGCTCGACGAGCAACTGGCCCGTTATCACCTGATCGGCGGCGTGCTGACCCTGGCCGGGGTGGTGCTGGCCGAGCGCTGGATCACGCCCATCCGCCGCTAAAGCCCTGCCGCCTTGAGCCGGGCGGCATGGTCGGTGAACAGCCGCACCGGCTCGGCGCCTTTGCCCACGGCACCAAGCGACTGGTTGACGATGTCCAGATGGTCGAGCGGATAATCGTCGCCAATTACCTGCCCCAGGTGCGAACTGAAGCGCCCGACCATGCCGTCGCACTGGCCCTTCTCCTTGACGAAACTGCGCGCAAACAGGCGGCAAAAGCGGTTGCTGCCGTCAAAACGGTTGCGGCCCTGGTCAGTCAGGCCAGGCTGCAAGGTGCCGGACCAGGAGTAATAGCGCACGCCATTGACCTCATAGGCACCTTCACCGCCCCAGGCCTGTGGCAGGCCCTGTGGATAAGCCTGGTTGAACAGCGCAACCCCGGCGCTGGTCAGCGACTGGTGCGAGGCGTGCACGTCGACCGGCAGCGGGTCGCGGCGCCAGCCGGTTTCCAGCCACACCAGCATCAGGGCAAAACCATGCAGCACGGCCTTGAGAATGCGCCCTTGGGCAGAATCGCCTGGCGCCGTGCGTTCCAGGTGGTCCGCCAGTTCCGAGCCGTGATTGGGGCCGGCCACCGAGGTGACCGAAGCCACGCGTTCCGGGCGCATGGCCGCGGCGTAGCGCGCACTCAGGGCACCCTGGCTATGGCCGATGAGGTTGACCTTGTCGGCGCCGGAGCGCTGGCAAATGTCTTCGATGATCGCCAGCAACTGCTCGCCACGCACCTCGCTTGAGTGCAGCGGCGAAACCTGCACCGGGAACACCTGTGCGCCGCCCTTGCGCAGGGCCGGCACGATGCCGAACCAGTAGGGATAGAGCACCAACCGGACAAACCCGAGCATGCCCGGCACCAGCACCAACGGGTATCGCGTGGCCAATTCCTGCTGCATTGCCCCAGCCCCTTTCCGTGGACGACCGGCCAACACTACAGCGGCCATCATGACCATCGCAATCGAACTCCCGGCGCGCGCTGTGGTTCCAAACCACACAGACCCTTTGCAAGGAGCGGGACCATGTACAAGCAGACCCTGGCAATCCTTCTGGCAAGCGCCACCCTGGCCGCCTGCGGCAGCCGCCCGGAAAACCCGGTGGACTACGTCACCTACCGTGACGAGCCGCTGGTCAAACAGGTGGAGCACGGCATGACCATGCAAAAGGTCATCGCCATCGGCGGCAGCCCGTCGAACGTGATCGACCTGCCGCACGGGGGCACCTGCAACGACTACATCCTCAACCGCGACGGCAAGCAGCAGCCTTACTACGTGCGCTTTGACGCCACCGGCCATGTCGATGCCAAGGGCTTCAAGACCTGCAAGCAACGCCAAGAGGACAGCGACGCCGTGCATGGCGCGTAAGTCCCACCTTCACCTACCGTCCTGACCCGCCTGGAGATAACCATGAGCAACGTTGAACTGACCGATGTGCAAACCCTGCGCAAGCGTGCCCGCCAGCATGTCGAGCAAGGCGCGGTGACCGAGGGCTATCACGCCGATCGCAAACAGATCCTGCGCCTGCTGAACGAGTCACTGGCCACCGAGCTGGTGTGTGTGCTGCGCTACAAGCGCCACTACTTCATGGCCAGCGGCATCAAGGCCAGCGTGGCAGCCAGCGAGTTTCTGGAGCATGCCAACCAGGAAGCCGAACATGCCGACAAGCTGGCGGAGCGCATCGTACAGCTGGGCGGGGAGCCGGATTTCAACCCGGATAACCTGACCAAGAATTCCCATGCCCAGTATGTGGCGGGTAATTCGCTGAAGGAGATGGTGCTGGAGGATCTGGTGGCGGAGCGGATCGCCATTGATAGCTACCGCGAGATCATTCAGTACATCGGGGATACAGACCCGACAACTCGCCGTATCTTCGAAGACATCCTGGCGCAGGAAGAAGAGCACGCGGACGACATGTCCGACCTGCTGCAAGGCTTGTAATTGCTGGGGGCGCTCTGCGCCCCTATCGCGACACAAGGCCGCTCCCACAGGAATTTCACAGCCCTCGAGGCGTGTGCAGTACCTGTAGGAGCGGCCTTGTGTCGCGATGGGCTGCAAAGCAGCCCCCTGCTATTTCCGCCCTTTCACCGCAGCCGGCGCCTTGCCCGCCTTCATCTGCTGCAACAACGGCGTGCACTGGTTCGGTTCATCCCCACTGCTGGGCGCAATCAGCGCCAGTAACCCCGCCGCCGGCCCGGCCACCACACCGAGCGCCACCATTCCCGCACCACGTAGCGCCAGCGGCAACGCCTGCACCCCGGCACCGGGCTTGGCAAACGGCCCGCGCACATACAGCGGCGAGCGCAGCGAGAACAGCCGCAGCCCTTTCGATTCCGGCGTGATCTTCAAGTCCAGCTGCTCGCTGGCGAAATTGGCCGTGCCGTTGATGTAGATGATCGCGTTCTCGGTATCGAAGATGAACAGACGCGTCGTCGCCAGGCCATCCTTGATCCCCACATCAGCCGCCGCGCAATTGATCTTCACATCCTCGTCACCAAACAGTTTGCCGACCACGTAGTTGCCCACATTCAGACCGGCAATCTCCATCAGGCTGCGGCTGATGGCGCCATCGTTGATCAGCATGCGCAGGTCACCATTGGCCGTGCCCAGCAAAGCTGCTACCGAGTTGCCACGGCCGCTGATGTCGGCATCACCGTTCAACTCGCCAAAGCTGGTCTGCATCGGTGCAAAGGAAGGGAACAGTTGCTTGAGCTTGAAGCCACGTGCAGTCAGCTGGGCACGCCCCTGCAGTGGCACGTTGCGCCCGTCCAGGCGGATTTTGGAGGCCAGGTTGCCACCGGCCACGCCAAAGCGCAGGGGCTCCAGGCGCAGCAGGCCGTCTTCGAGGATCACATGCGCCGACAGGTCGTTGAACGGCAGCTGCGTGCTGTGCACGATGCGCTTGCCGGCAAAGGTGACGTCAGCGTCCATCGCACGCCAGCGCTCGGTGCGGAACTCCTCTACCGGCAATACCTTGCCTGCCGGCTGCTTGCTGGCGCCCCCCCGAGCCTTTTGCTCGGCGTTGGAGTCGGCGCCAATCAGCGGTGCCAGGTCCTTGAACAGCAACTGGTTCGACACCAGGTTGCCGGACAGCTTGGGCCGTGGCTGGCTGGCAACGAAGGCCAGGTCTCCGTGGATATCGCTGTCACCGATCTTGCCGTTGAAGCCCTGATAGTTGAACGTCGCGCCTTGCGCCGCATGCAGGTTGGCGCTGAGGCGGCCGTCGGTCGAGTAGGCCGGGGTGTCCGGCAGGGTAACCCCGGTCAATGGGTAGAGGTTGCCCAGGCTGGCACCGGAAAGGCGCAGGCGCAGGTCGAGGGCGCCGAGGTTGCGGGGGTCGGTCAGGGTGCCGGCGAGCACCACATGGGTATCGGCGATACGCACGTCGGCCTGCAAAGGGAACGGCTGACTGGCGTCCTGCAGGGCCAGCAGGCCGCCGATCTTGCCAATACCGGACACTGGCTGGCCCTTGTAGCGGCCCTGGGCCTTGAGCCCGAAGGCATAGTCCTGCGCACCGCCGGCCTTCTCGGCGCTGGCCTTGCCGACGATGTCGCTGAACGGGATTGGCTTGCCAAGCGGGTCTATCTGCACCTTCATGCTGGTTTTCAGGGTTTGGTCGTCGAAGCTGACATTGCCCTGATCGAAGCCGATTGCACCTATATCCAGCTGCCATTTGGAGGGTTCTGCGTTTTCATCCTTGGGGCCGAAGTCGAACGTCCAG
The DNA here is from genome assembly GCF_050280665.1 of Pseudomonas sp. NPDC089547. Taxonomy (NCBI): domain Bacteria; kingdom Pseudomonadati; phylum Pseudomonadota; class Gammaproteobacteria; order Pseudomonadales; family Pseudomonadaceae; genus Pseudomonas; species Pseudomonas sp. NPDC089547. Next base: position 9,975 of record NZ_JBNNVS010000057.1, read on the forward strand.
TTGGCACGGCCATCAGCCAGGCGAGTGAGGCTGGCTGTGGGCCTGGTCAGGTCAATGCGCGGAATGCTGATCTGCTGGAACAGCAGCGGCAACGGCGCCAGGCGGAACTCCACGCGCTCCAGGCCGACCATCTTCGGCTCCTTCAGCCACTCAGGATTGCCCAGGCTCAGGTCCTCGGCAATGAAATGCGGCCAAGGCACCCAGGCTCGCCAGCCCCCCTCTTCAGGCTCGGTGCGCCAGTGGAGGGCAAGGTTGCCGTTGATTGCGAAGGGCCGGTGCAGGGCCTCGGAAACCTTTTCGTTAAGCAGCGGCTTGACGCGGTTCCAGTCGAAGGTGGCGATCACCACCACCAGGATTGCCAGCAGTGTCAGCAGGCTGGTGAAAGTCCAGACGAGGATTCTGGCGGGACGCGTCATTGCGTGATTCTCCTTGCGGCATGGCACAAAACGGGCACAACGTTGGCACTCAATATGTCGGACTTGCGAAAACCCGCAGGGTTTTATCGATGGCGCCATGATAGCGAAGTTTTTCCTGGCCTTTTGCTCAGCAATTTGTCGTGCCAGCCCCTACATGTTACCCATGTACAGCAAGGTCAAATTGCCACCATTCGGCCTGCAACAGGCTGAATAGAGACGTTGCTAACCTCTATCAACGCGGTCGATTGTTACCATTACCCGTATGAACTTCTCTCTGGCGTTACGCGGCGTAGCATTGGCTCCGTACCCACTTTCCAGCCCCCGAGAGGAGCACCGAAATCATGAAACGCCATCTGCTGACCCTGACCCTGTCCATCCTGGCTGCCAACGCTTTTGCCCTGCCAGCCGCCGAACAACACCTGACCGCTGAATCGCGCTCCAGCGCTGCCGAAATCGCCCAACCGCTGAAAACCGTAGCCGAAGGTGGTTCCGATCGCCTGATCGAACGCAGTGGCCGCGTTGCCGAAGGTGGCTCTGATCGCCTGATCGAACGCAGTGGCCGCGTCGCCGAAGGTGGCTCCGACCGCCTGATCGAACGCAGTGGCCGCGTAGCTGAAGGTGGCTCTGATCGCCTGATCGAACGCAGCGGCCGTGTTGCCGAAGGTGGTTCTGATCGCCTGATCGAACGCAGTGGCCGCGTTGCCGAAGGTGGTTCTGATCGCCTGATCGAACGCAGTGGCCGCGTCGCCGAAGGTGGTTCTGATCGCCTGATCGAACGCAGTGGCCGCGTAGCTGAAGGTGGTTCGGATCGCCTGGTTGAACTCAGCCGTGTGAGCTGATAGCCATGGTCGAAAAGAACAACTCATGTCACAACGCTTGCTCCCCTCCAGGCCCGGTCATTGACCGGGCTTTGTTTTTTTAACTAGAGTGCCCAGCCTTACCGTCACAGAAGCCCGCACCATGCTGCCGCGCGCCGAACAGAAGCTACAGACCCGCCAGGCCCTGCTCGATGCCGCCTGCCTGCTGATGGAGAGCGGCCGTGGTTTCGGCAGTATCAGCCTGCGCGAAGTGGCGAAAACGGCAGGCATCGTGCCCACCGGGTTCTACCGGCACTTTTCCGACATGGACGCCTTGGGCCTGGCCCTGGTAGCTGAAGTCGATACCACGTTCCGCCAGACCATCCGCCTGGTACGGCAAAACGAATTCGAACTGGGTGGCATCACCGACGCCTCGGTGCGTATCTTCCTCGATGTGGTGGCCGCCCACCGTGCGCAGTTCCTGTTCCTGGCCCGCGAGCAATACGGGGGCTCGCAGGCCGTGCGCCAAGCCATTGCCCGCCTGCGCCAGGACATCAGCGACGACCTGGCCACCGACCTTGCGCGCATGAAACGCTGGCAGCACCTGGACAGTGCCGCGCTGACGGTAATGGCTGACCTTGTGGTGAAGACGGTGTTCGCTACCCTGCCCGAACTTATCGACAGCCCGGAAGCGGGTTATCCACAGGCGCTGACGGCGCAGGAAAAGATTACCCAGCAGTTGCGCTTCATCTTTGTGGGCGCGCGGCACTGGCAGGGGCTGGGCAACCCGGGCTGATGGGTAGCCTGTGCGGGCCCTTTCGCGGGCACGCCCGCTCCCACAGGTAACCCACATTGCCGGGGCGTGTGGTGCTCATGTGGGAGCGGGCGCGCCCGCGAAAGGGCCCGCACAGGCTACCGAGAACCCCAGTTCTGCTACCATGGCGCCCTGCCCGACAGCGACGAGCGCCGAAATGTCCAACCCCCGCCCCACCCTGCCCGAACTGGCCCGTTTCAACCAGCATTTTGCCGAGCGCATCGTGCCGATGTGGCAAGGGCCAGGCTGGAACGCCGACATGGCCCTGCCCTACGAGGCGCTGGACAACCAGCATCAGCCATTGCCCGTGCAGCGCTACCGGGCCATGGCCTGCGCCCGTCAGCTGTACCTGTTCAGCAGCCGCATCGGCCAACCGGGCGCCGCCGAGCGCGCAGCCGCCCTGTTCCGCTCCCTGCAAAAGCACTTCCACGACGCCGAGCATGGTGGCTGGTTCTACAGCATCGATGCCCAAGGCAAGCCGCTGGACCGGCGCAAGGACCTGTATACCCACGCCTTCATCGTCTTCGCCTGCGCGCACTACTGGGGCAAGGTGCGCGAAAGCCTGGTGGAGTCCACCCTGAACGCCGCGCTGGACATCATCGACCAGCAGTTTGCCCGTGACGACGGCCTGTACGAAGCCAGCCTGGGTGAAGACTGGGCCGACCTGGGCAGCGGCCCGCTGCAGAACCCGCAGATGCACCTGGCCGAAGCATTCCTGCAAGTGCTGGCGGTGCGTGATGACGAGCATACCCAACAGTCACTGCTGCAACTGTGCGAAGCACTGCAAACCTGCTTCATCGAACCGGCCCACGGCCTGATGCTGGAAAAGCCACTCGGGGCTGTGGATAACTGGTTTGAGCCAGGGCATCAGTTCGAGTGGTTCTATTTGCTGCATACCTCGCCGCTGCTGCGTGATACGCCGCTGCATGCCTCCATCGACCGGGCGTTCGGCTTTGCCGAGCAGTATGGGGTGAAGGATGGGGCGGTGCTGGCCATGCTGGATGTGGAGGGCAAGGTGATCGATGCTACACAGCGGGTCTGGGCACAGGCTGAGTACCTGCGGGCGCTGGTGTTGCGAGCTGGAGGCGAGGCGAAATTGCCAGAGCAGTTGCAGGTGCTGGAGGCGCGGTTCCTGCGTGAGGCAGGCTGGTATGAGTGCCGGGATGGCGAAGGCAATGTCAGCCGGCATGACATGCCTTCGACTACCCCCTACCACTTGGCGACTTGCCTGGAAGGGTTGCAGCGCCTGGCCTGACGCATTCGCTCGCAAACCACACGGGCCCCTGTAGGAGCGGCCTTGTGTCGCGAAAGGGCTGCGAAGCAGCCCCAGGATTTCAGCAAAAATGCACAGATAGCCGGGGCTGCTTCGCAGCCCTTTCGCGACACAAGGCCGCTCCTACAGGGTCAGTGTATGTCTCAAGCTAGCCTCTCGGATCAGCCCTTGACCGAGCGGTCGATGGAGAACCCTGCCCAATCCTGGCTCACCGGCATCAGCTCGAGGCTGTTGATATTGATGTGCGCCGGCTGGTTGAGGATCCAGAAGATGGTCTCGGCAATGTCCTGCGGCTGGATCGGCTCGGCACCCGCATAGGTAGCGTCGTACTTGGCCTGGTCACCACCAAAGCGCACCAGCGAGAACTCGCTCTCGCACAGGCCCGGCTCGATGTTGCTCACCCGCACGCCAGTACCGCGCAGGTCGCAGCGCAGGCTCAGCGAGAACTGGCCGACAAAAGCCTTGGTGCCGCCATACACGTTGCTGCCCGGGTACGGGTAGTTGCCCGCCACCGAACCCACGTTGAGGATCGATGCACCACGGCCGTGGGCGATCAAGCGTGGCAGCAGCAACCGAGTGGTGTACATCAGGCCCTTGATGTTGGTGTCGACCATGGTTTCCCAGTCGTCCAGGCTGCAGTTCTGTGCCGCGTCCACACCCAGTGCCAGGCCAGCGTTGTTCACCAGGCCCTGAAGCTTGTCGAAGCCGGCCGGCAGGGTGGCAATGGCCTCTTCCATCGCCTTGCGGTCACGCACGTCCAATACCAGGCCATGCACTTCGGTCTTGGCCGACAGTTCGGCACACAGGGCATCCAGGCGCTCCTTGCGACGGCCGGTGAGCACCAGCTTCCAGCCGGCTTCGGCGAATCGGCGGGCGGTGGCCTCGCCAAAACCGGAAGTGGCGCCAGTGATGAATACGGTGGACGTCATGCTCTGTTCCTCACGGTAGGTTGTCATCGGCAGCTTTGCAGCATGCCCGCGCCGGGCGCCGGCAGCAAGCCGTTCATGGCACTGTTCATTTTTTGTACATAAGCGGCAAACCCTTGCGGCAGAGGGCCCGGCGCCAGCTATGCGCATGTTATCCACAAGGCTTTCCCCACGGATTGGGGGCAACTTGTCTGCTGAGCGGAACCCTTTCAGCGAAAGGTGGTCGGTGGATATCTTTTCAGTGATGGCGCAAGGCTTTCAAGCATGCCGCTTGCAGCGCTCTATCCAAGGTTTTTTCACAGACTTATCCACAGGCCTTTCGTTGCTCTGCGAATACATGCAGGGCTTTGAAAAACCTGCGAAAATCATCCACAAGGGGATAGTGATCAAAAAATAACCACATCCCTACAGGGCTTGGTATCAAAGGGCTTGAGCGAGATGCCACCATGTTTTCCACAGGCGGTTCCACATTATCCGTGGAAAAGATCTGGCCTGTGGAAACAAGGGCTTGGGATGGGATGGTGATGCGTATGGCGAGAGGTGCTCGACAAGTTGTCCACATTTGGAATGGGGCTGCTTTGCAGCCCATCGCGACGCAAGGCCGCTCCTACAGGGATCGCAATATCATGCAGTAGGGCGGTCTCCTGTTGGAGCGGCCTTGCGTCGCGATGGGCCGCAAAGCGGCCCCCGGATACAAGTCAGTGCCCGCCAAGATAGGCGTTACGCACTTCCTCGTTGACCAACAGTTCCTGCCCGGTCCCGGTCATGCGGATCTGCCCGTTGACCATCACATACGCCCGGTCCGACAGCTTCAGCGCATGGTTGGCGTTCTGCTCCACCAGGAAGATGGTCATCCCGCTCTTGGCCAGCTCACGCAAGGTCGAGAAGATCTGCTTGACCACGATCGGCGCCAGCCCCAGCGAGGGCTCGTCCAGCAGCAGCAACTTCGGCCGGCTCATCAGCGCACGGGCGATGGCCAGCATCTGCTGCTCGCCCCCGGACATGGTCATGGCCCGCTGGTTGCGCCGCTCCTTCAGCCGTGGGAACAACTCGTACATGCGCTGCATGTCTTCGTCGGCATGTTTGTCGCCGATGGGGATGGTGCCCATCATCAGGTTCTCCTCGACGGTCATGTCGGGGAACACCCGGCGCCCTTCCGGCGACTGGGCAATGCCGTTGGAGGCAATGTAGTGCGACGACTTGCGGGTGATGTCGGTGCCGCGGTACACAATGTGCCCGGAGGCCGCCCGCGGCTGGCCGAAGATCGACATCAGCAAGGTCGACTTGCCGGCACCGTTGGCACCGATCAGGCTGACCGTCTCGCCCTCGTTGATGTGCATCGACACCTTTTTCAGCGCCTGGATCGGCCCGTAGAACACGTCCAGGTCCTTCAGCTCGAGAATGGGTGCACTCATACCAGTTCCTCTTCGTCTGCACCCAGGTAGGCGGCGATCACCGTCGGGTTGTGGCGGATATCCTGCGGGGCGCCTTCGGCAATCACGTTGCCGTGGTCCAGCACCACGATATGGTCGGAAATGCTCATGACCATGCCCATGTCGTGCTCGATCAACACCACAGTGATGTCGTGCTCGTCCCGCAACACCCGGATCATGCGGCTGAGGGCTTCGGTTTCCTGCGGGTTCAGGCCGGCTGCCGGTTCGTCCAGGCAGATGATCTTTGGCCGCGTGCACATGGCCCGGGCAATTTCCAGGCGGCGCTGCTGGCCGTACGACAACTCGCCCGCCAGGCGGTTGGCACAGTCGACCAGGTCGACCACTTCCAGCCAGTAGAAGGCGTGGTCCAGCGCATCGCTCTCGGCCTTGCGGTAGGCCTTGGTATTGAGCACCCCGGCCAGCAGGTTGCGGTTGACCCACATGTGCTGGGCTACCAGCAGGTTCTCCACCACCGACATTTCCTTGAACAGGCGAATGTTCTGGAAGGTGCGCGCCAGACCTGCGCGGTTGACCAGGTGAGTACCGCCGAACATCTTGTAGTACAGGCGGTTGGCAAAGCGCGCCGGCGACACGAAGTCGGCCGCCTGGAAGCGCTCGCCAAGCAGCTGGATGACGTTGGTGTGGCTGCCGCGCACGTTCAGCTCGATACGCCCGCCGCTGGCCTTGTAGAAGCCGGTCAGGCAGTTGAACACGGTGGTCTTGCCGGCGCCGTTGGGGCCGATCAGGGCGAAGATCTGGTTGCGCTTGACCTTCAGGCTGACGTCGCTGAGCGCCTTGATGCCGCCGAACTGCATCATCAGGTTGTCGACCGAGAGAATGATTTCGTCGCTCATGGCGCCACTCCTTTACGCGGGGTCACACCGGTACGGCTGATGCGAATCAGCCCACGCGGTCGCCAGATCATCATCAGCACCATCAACACACCGAACAGCAGTACCCGGTATTCGGAGAAGCTGCGCAGCAGCTCCGGCGCTACGGTCAGCACGAACGCTGCGATCACCACGCCCACGGTCGAGCCCATGCCGCCCAGTACGACGATGGCAAGGATCAGCGCCGACTCGAAGAACGTGAACGACGACGGGTTGACGAAGCCCTGGTAGGTGGCAAAGAACACCCCGGCCAGGCCGGCAGTGGAAGCACCCAGGGTAAACGCCGAAAGCTTGACCAGTACGTGGTTCAGGCCCATCGAACGGCAGGCGATCTCGTCTTCGCGCAGTGCTTCCCACGCGCGCCCGACCGGCATGCGGGTCAGGCGGTGCTTGATGTACAGCACGGCCAGCACGACCAGGAACAGCACCGCGTAGATGAACACGAACTTGAGGTTGGCGTTGTAATCGAAGCCGAAGAACTCATGGATCGGCACCCCGCCGTCCTTGGCCCGGCGGCCGAACTCCAGGCCGAAGAAGGTTGGCGACGGCGCCGGCATGCCGTTGGGGCCACCGGTGAACGACAGCCAGTTGTTCAGCACCAGGCGGATGATCTCGCCAAAGCCCAGGGTCACGATCGCCAGGTAGTCACCGTGCATGCGTAACACCGGGAAGCCGAGTATGCACCCCGCCAGCGCTGCGGCGATGGCCGCCAGCGGCAGTACGCTCCAGAAGCCCAGGCCGAGGTACTGGTAACCCAGCGCCAGGCCGTAGGCGCCAATGGCGTAGAACGCCACGTAGCCCAGGTCGAGCAGGCCTGCCAGGCCGACCACGATATTCAGGCCAAGGCCCAGCAACACGTAGATCAGGCCGAGGATGACCACGGTCAGCAGGTACTTGTTGGCGAAGATCGGGAAGACGATGGCAATCACCACCAGCGCCGGGATGATGTAGCGCAAGCGCGACTTATAGTCCGGTGCGTTCACATGCACGCCCGAGCCGCCGCTATCGAAACCCTGGAGCATGCGCGCACCAGCGGCGGTCTGCAGGTACAGGCTGAGCAGGAAGCGCCCCAGCATCACCCCGCCTACCAGCCAGGCCACGCGGCGCGGCTCGGCGTTGAAGGTGTAGCCGTCGAGCACCACGCCGACGACCGGGCCAAACACAATGAGGGCCAGCAGGCCGGCGACGATGGTCTCCAGCAGGCTGCGTTTAAGGTCGAAACCCTTGGTTTCGGAAGCAGAGGCAGTTTTGGCAACGGACATGTTCACACCTTAGCCACGAGCGGGCGACCCAGCAGGCCTTGTGGGCGGAAGATAAGGATCATCACCAGCAGCGAGAAGCTGAACACGTCCTTGTAGTCGGAGTTGATCAGGCCAGAGAACAGCGACTCGGAAATCCCCAGGATGATGCCGCCAAGCATGGCGCCAGGCAGTGAGCCGATACCACCGAGTACGGCGGCGGTGAACGCCTTGATGCCGATGATGAAGCCGGCGTAGAAGTCGAAGGTGCCGTAGTTCATGGTGATCAGCACGCCTGCCAGGGCGGCCATTACCGCACCGATGACGAACACGTACGAAATCACCCGGTCGGTGTTGATGCCCAGGATCGAGGCCATCTTGCGGTCTTGCTGGGTGGCACGGCACATGCGGCCGAGCTTGGTGTACTTGATCACGTAGGTGAGCAGCCCCATGCCCACGAAGGCGGCAATCAGGATGAAGATCTTGGTGTAGGTCAGTTGCACGAAGCCGGTACCGACTTCGACGCGCAATGCCCCTTCAAGCAGGGTCGGCACGCCTTGCTGGCGGGCACCCTGGCTGATCTGTGCGTAGTTCTGCAGGATCAGCGAGATGCCGATGGCACTGATAAGCGGTGCCAGGCGGGTGGAATTACGCAGGGGTTTGTAGGCGATGCGCTCGATGGTGAAGCCGTACACGCCCGTGACGACGATGGTGAACAACAGCGTGCCCAACATCAGCAGGGGGAACGACTCGATACCGAAATAAGCCAGCAATGCCAGGCTGATCGCCGCGAGGTACGCGGAAATCATGTACACCTCGCCGTGCGCGAAGTTGATCATGCCGATGATGCCATAGACCATTGTGTAGCCGATGGCGATCAGGCCATAGACCGACCCGAGGGTCAGGCCGTTGACCAGTTGCTGCAGGAAAATACCATCCATAACGCAATCTCACCTGAGTGAGACTGCACGGGCGCCGGCCACGGATGAAGCGGCCCCAAGCGGCGCAGAACCGTGCAGATCTCCGAAATAAAGACAGGTACCGCGGGGCTTGGGCCCGAGCATCAGCCCGGGCCGTGGGCCGTTATTATTTTTGTTTTTCCAGCTGGTGGTATTTACCGTCCTTGTCCCACTGGTAGACCACGTAGTCGGAGACGGTCAGGTCACCCTTGCCGTCCCACTTCTTCTCGCCCATTACGGTCTGCACCGGGTTGGCCTTCAGCCACTTGGCAGCGTCTTCGCCCTTGTTCGACTTGGAGCCGTTGAAGGCAGCGGCCAAGGCCTGCAGCGAGGCATAGGCGTACAGGGTGTAGCCTTCAGGTTCGGTACCTGCCTTGCGGAACTCTTCCACCACCGCCTTGCTGTCTGGCAGCAGGCGCGGGTCGGCGCCAAAGGTCATGTACACGCCATCGACGTATTGCGCGCCGCCGGCCGTGGCCACCAGTTCGTCGGTAACGATGCCGTCATCGGACATGAACTTGACGTCCTTCAGGCCCTGCTCGCGCAGCTGGCGTACCAGCGGGCCGGCCTCTGGGTGCAGGCCACCGAAGTACACCACGTCGGCACCGGTGGAGCGGATCTTGGTAACCACGGCGCTGAAGTCTTTCTCGCCACGGGTCAGGCCTTCGTACAGCACAGGCTTCACGCCGCGTTTTTCCAGCTGCGCCTTGGTGGCGTCGGCCAGGCCTTGGCCGTAGGTGTCCTTGTCGTGCAGTACCGCGACTTTCTTGCCCTTGAGCACATCAACGATGTAGTCGCCGGCGACGATGCCCTGCTGGTCGTCACGGCCGCACATGCGGAACATGGCGCTCAGGCCGCGCTCGGTAACCTGTGGGTTGGTCGAGCCAGGGGTGATGGCGATGACGCCCGCCTCGTCATACACCTCGGACGCCGGAATGGTGTTGGAGGAACAGAAGTGCCCGACTACACCGATCACCTTGTCCTGGTCGACCAGGCGGTTGGCCACGGCCACGGCCTGCTTCGGCTCGCAGGCGTCATCGCCTTTCACCAGGACGATTTTCTCGCCATTCACGCCACCGGCGGCGTTGATCTTGTCGGCCGCTGCCTGCGCACCTTTCATGTACTGCTCGCCAAACGCTGCGTTCGCCCCGGTCATCGGGCCCGCTACACCGATCTTGACGTCGGCCTGAACATACGAAGAAACACCCAGTGCTGTAGCCACGGCCAGAGCCAGGAAACCTTTCTTGTAAAACGTCTGCGACATGAGGTGGTGCTCCTAGAGTTTTTTTTGGTTGGCACTACAACTTCTCAACCCTGTGCTCAGAGCAAGGGCCGTGCCATAGGTTTTGTCTTCCGGGAAAACACACTGTGACGGGCGCCAGCAAGCGACCGACGGCCTTTTCTTTATTGAGCGTGCAACCGTCTGCCACGCGGCAGGCGCCACCACACGTACAGACAAGGAGCAACCGTACGGTGCCATCATTGCAACCCCGGCAAGTGTTTACGTGCAACCAGCCTGTAACAGCGGACGTCACCGAACTGCACACCGCTGGTGCGCGACTGCTACAGGCGGCACCGTTTCAAGGCTAGCCGTTGCACGGAAAAACACCTCTGTTTTGGCTGTTCCGGCCTCTTCGCGGGCTCGCCCGCTCCCACAGGAACTGCGCTGAGCTCGAGAACGGCGCAGTACCTGTGGGAGCGGGCAAGCCCGCGAAGAGGCCGGAACAGCCACACAAGGCGCAAAAGGCTGGCACAATGTCCGCCATTCGCCGCTTCCGGAGCCCCCTTTGATGAGCGAGAGCGCATTCGCCGAGCGCATCGTGCACAACCTGCTCGACACCGACTTCTACAAACTCACCATGATGCAGGGCGTGCTGCACAATTACCCGGACGCTGACGTCGAATGGGAATTCCGCTGCCGCAACGGCGAGGACCTTCGCCCCTACCTGGGCGAGATCCGTCACCAGCTCGAACTGCTCAGCGACCTTACGCTGGATGATGGCCAACTGGCTTTCCTCGAACGCATCAGCTTCCTCAAGCCCGATTTCCTGCGCTTTCTGCGGCTGTTTCGCTTCAACCTGCGCTACGTACGCGTCGGTATCGAAAACGATCAACTGTTCCTGCGCCTGAAAGGCCCGTGGCTGCACGTAATCCTGTTCGAAGTGCCGCTACTGGCCATCATCAGCGAGGTGCGCAACCGCCAACTGCACCCGCACATGCGGCTGGCCGAAGCCCGTGACCAGCTGTACCGCAAGTTCGACTGGCTGCGCGCGCATGCCAGTGACGATGAACTGGCCGACTTGCAGGTAGCCGACTTCGGCACCCGCCGGCGTTTTTCCAGCCGCGTGCAGGAAGACGTGGTGCGGGTATTGCGCGACGACTTCCCGGCCCGTTTCGTCGGCACCAGTAACGTCGACCTGGCATGGAAACTGGATATCAAGCCACTGGGCACCATGGCCCATGAGTGGATCATGGCCCACCAGCAGCTCGGCCCGCGGCTGATCGACAGCCAGATCGCCGCGCTGGACTGCTGGGTACGCGAGTACCGCGGGCTGCTCGGCATCGCCCTGACCGATTGCATCACCATGGACGCCTTCCTCGGCGATTTCGACCTGTACTTCGCCAAGCTGTTCGACGGCCTGCGCCACGACTCGGGCGAGCCGGTGGCCTGGGCGGAAAAGGCCATAGCCCACTACCAGAAACTGGGTATCGACCCCATGACCAAGACCCTGGTGTTTTCCGACGGCCTCAACCTGACCCGCTCGCTGGAAATCTTCCGTGCCCTGCGGGGTCGCATCAACGTCAGCTTTGGCATCGGCACCAACCTGACCTGTGACATTCCGGGTGTGGCCCCGATGAACATCGTGCTTAAAATGACCGACTGCAACGGCGCGCCAGTGGCCAAGATCTCGGACGAAGCCGCCAAGACCCAATGCCGCGACGAGAACTTCGTCGCCTATATGCGCCACGTATTCAAAGTCCCCAGCAAGGAGTAACCCATGCAAGCGGTTCAGCAAGAGATTGCCCAGGCGCTGAAGGTACAGCCGCCGTTCGCCGACACTGCTGCGCTCGAGGCCGAAGTCGCCCGGCGTGTGGCGTTCATCAAGGACTGCCTGGCCAACGCCCGGCTCAAGACGCTGGTGCTGGGCATCAGCGGCGGTGTCGACTCGCTGACTGCCGCCCTGCTCGCCCAGCGCGCCGTGAATGAACTGCGCGCCGAAACCGGCGACAAGGCATACACCTTCATTGCCGTGCGCCTGCCGTACCAGGTGCAGCATGACGAGCATGATGCCCAGGCCTGCCTGGAGGTAATCAAGGCCGATGAAGTGCACACCGTGGACATTGCCCCGGCAGTACGGGCATTGGCGGCGGAAGTGGTGGAGCTGAAGAACGGCTCGCCAACCCTGGTCGACTTCGTGGTCGGCAACGTCAAGGCGCGCACGCGCATGGTTGCCCAGTACACTATCGCCGGGGCACGCGCAGGCCTGGTGATCGGTACCGACCACGCCGCCGAGGCGGTGATGGGCTTCTTTACCAAGTTTGGTGATGGGGCCTGCGACCTGGCGCCGCTGAGCGGGCTGGTGAAGAACCAGGTACGGGCGATTGCGCGCAGCTTTGGTGCGCCGGAGTCACTGGTGGAAAAGGTGCCGACTGCCGACCTGGAAGACCTGGAACCAGGCAAGCCGGACGAAGCGTCGCATGGCGTGACCTACCAGCAGATCGATGCCTTCCTGCATGGGTTGCCGGTTGACCAGGCAGCGTTCGACATCATCGTCGCCACCTACCACAAGACCCAGCACAAGCGCGAACTGCCGTTCGCCCCATAAAAGCTTCGCGGGCTCGCCCGCTCCCACAGGATAACCACTGCCCTTGAGAACAGTGGCTATCCTGTGGGAGCGGGCGAGCCCGCGAATAGGCCCTAGAGGCCTAAACAGCTGTCATTACTTGACTACAACCTTGCCCTTCATCATCGAGATGTGGCCCGGGAAGGTGCAGAAGAAGCTGTAGTCACCACCGGCTTCCAGCTTGGAAGTGTCGAACTTCACTTCAGTTTCTTTTTCCGGCGCGCCGATCATCGCGGTGTGGGCGATGATGTTGGCGTTATCTTCTTTCAGATAACCCTTTTCGATGCCCTGGCTCATGCCTTCAGTGGCAATGCCCTGCATGTCGGCAGTCTTGCTGATCACCAGGTTGTGACCCATGACGTTCTTCGGCAGGTTGCCGGAGTGGGTCAGTTTGACGGTGAATTCCTTGCAGCTCTTGTCGACGGTGAATTCCTTGGTGGTATAGGACATCTGGTCGGTCGACTCGACAGTTACCGAGCACTCGGCTGCAAAGACAGAGGCGCTGGCGAGGGTCAGCAGGGATACCGCTACAGCTTTCGCAAACATCATGAATCTCCTTGGCAGGGTTTTATCAATTGCGAGACTGCCTGAAACCGTTCATCCCCCTGCTGATATGGGTCAAGGGGGTGTCAAGAGGCCAGCCAGTAGAATTGTTCAATGGATTGTATACAACCAATCTAAGGGCACATCATGCCCTTTTAATAGACGATGGGACAACCTCTCATTTAGGAGCAATACCAAATGCCCATCTCCCAATTCCTCAACAGCCTGCTCGCCGCCTACGCCCACGGCGCCACTGGTGCCATCTGCGAATTCTCCCGCCCCGAATGAAAGTGGCCTTGGAAGCAACGGGCATGCGCCGTACCCTGTACAGCTGAGTAACAGGAGATGAGCAATGCCCGTACGTTCCGTTTGTGTGTTCTGCGGCGCCAGCATCGGCGCCAACCTTGCTTACCGTGAAGCTGCCGTCGCGCTCGGCCAGGCCATTGCCCGCCGTGGGCTGACCCTGGTGTATGGCGGCGGTGCCGTAGGCCTGATGGGCGTGGTGGCCGACGCGGCCATGGCAGCAGGTGGCGAAGTGGTCGGCATCATCCCGCAAAGCCTGCTGGACGCTGAAGTCGGCCACAAAGGCCTGACGCGCCTGGAGGTGGTAGATGGCATGCACGCACGCAAGGCCCGCATGGCCGAGCTGAGCGATGCCTTCATCGCCCTGCCGGGTGGGCTGGGTACGCTGGAAGAATTGTTCGAGGTATGGACCTGGGGGCAACTGGGCTATCACGCCAAGCCGCTGGGGCTGCTCGATGTGAACGGCTTTTACGACAAGCTGGGCGGGTTCCTCGACCATATCGTCGAAGAAGGCTTTGTGCGGCAGCAGCATCGGGCCATGTTGCTGCTGGCGCAGCAGCCGGATGAACTGCTGGACGGGATGGACAGCTTTGTTGCGCCGGTGGCGCCGAAGTGGGTCGACAAGAAGCCTGATTGACCTCGGTTAATCTCGTTTGATTGGCCTGACACCTAACCTGTGGGAGCGGGTTCACCCGCGAATGCGATGGTAGGTCTACTGACGCATTCGCGGGTAAACCCGCTCCCACAGGGTTCTATGCAAGGCCTGGATTAACGCGGAATGACGGGCTGACGCGGCTTCTTGTTGCCCTTGCCGCCTTTGGCCGCTTCCTTGCGCTCCTTGGCCGCCTTCTCGTTACGCGCAAACGCCTCGGCCTTGGCCTTCTCGCGCTTGTCCCACGGCTTGCTGCCATCACTGGCACGCGGTGGCAGGCCGGTGTGCTGGGTGAGGATCTTCTGGTCCTTGCCCACCTTGTGGCTGCCCGCTGGCGTCGAGTTCTTGCGGCGCGCGCTCTGGTAAGTGTCAGTCTGCGGCTGGTGCAGCGGGATCAGCTGGTGCTTGCCCGGCCCGATCAGGTCGGCGCGGCCCATGCGCTCCAGCGCTTCACGCAGCATCGGCCAGCCCTTCGGGTCGTGGTAACGCAAGAACGCCTTGTGCAGGCGGCGCTGCTCTTCGCTCTTGACGATCTCAACCCCTTCGCTCTTGTAGGTCACCTTGCGCAGCGGGTTCTTGCCCGAGTGGTACATGGCCGTGGCCGAAGCCATCGGCGACGGGTAGAACGCCTGCACCTGGTCGGCACGGAAGCCGTTGCCTTTCAGCCACAGGGCCAGGTTCATCATGTCTTCGTCGGTGGTGCCCGGGTGCGCGGCGATGAAGTACGGGATCAGGTACTGCTCCTTGCCCGCCTCTTTCGAGAACTTCTCGAACATGCGCTTGAAGCGGTCGTAGGTGCCGATACCCGGCTTCATCATCTTGTCCAGCGGGCCACGCTCGGTGTGCTCCGGGGCAATCTTCAGGTAGCCACCCACGTGGTGGGTAACCAGTTCCTTGACGTACTCCGGCGATTCCACGGCCAGGTCGTAGCGCAGGCCCGAGGCAATCAGGATCTTCTTCACACCCGGCAAGGCACGGGCCTTGCGGTACAACTCGATCAGCGAGCTATGGTCGGTGTTGAGGTTTTCGCAAATGCCCGGGAACACGCAAGACGGCTTGCGGCAGTGCTTCTCGATGTCGTGGCTCTTGCAGGCGATGCGGTACATGTTGGCGGTCGGGCCGCCAAGGTCGGAGACCACGCCAGTGAAGCCCGGCACCTTGTCACGCATTTCTTCGATCTCGTGCAGGATCGACTCGTGCGAGCGGTTCTGGATGATGCGGCCTTCGTGCTCGGTGATCGAGCAGAAGGTGCAGCCACCGAAGCAGCCACGCATGATGTTCACCGAGAAGCGGATCATCTCGTAGGCCGGGATGCGCTCCTTGCCATAGGCCGGGTGTGGAATACGCGCGTAGGGCATGCCGAACACGTAGTCCATCTCTTCGGTAGTCATGGGGATGGGTGGCGGGTTGAACCACACATCCACTTCGCCATGCTTCTGTACCAGGGCGCGGGCGTTGCCCGGGTTGGTCTCCAGGTGCAGCACGCGGTTGGCGTGGGCATAGAGTACCGGGTCGTTACGCACTTTTTCGAACGATGGCAGGCGGATCACCGACTTCTCGCGCGTCACGCTCGGGCTGTCGAGAATCTGCACGACCTTGGCTTCATTCGGGTCTTCCTGGTCGCCTTTGGCCTGCTCGATGGCGCAAGCCTGGGTGTCCTGGGTGTTCACGTAGGGGTTGATGATCTTGTCGACGCGGCCTGGGCGGTCGATGCGGGTCGAGTCGATCTCGTACCAGCCCTGAGGGGTATCACGGCGTACGAAGGCGGTGCCGCGTACGTCGGTGATGCTCTCGACCTTCTCGCCCTGGGACAGGCGCTGGGCCACTTCGACGATGGCCCGCTCGGCGTTGCCGTACAGCAGGATATCGGCGCTGGCGTCGATCAGGATCGAATGGCGAACCTTGTCCTGCCAATAGTCGTAGTGGGCAATGCGGCGCAGCGAAGCCTCGATGCCACCCAGCACGATCGGTACGTGCTTGTAGGCTTCCTTGCAGCGCTGGCTGTACACCAGGCTGGCACGATCCGGGCGCTTGCCGGCCAGGCCACCCGGGGTATAGGCGTCGTCAGAGCGGATTTTCTTGTCCGCGGTGTAGCGGTTGATCATCGAGTCCATGTTGCCTGCGGCCACACCGAAGAACAGGTTCGGCTCGCCGAGCTTCATGAAATCGTCTTTGGACTGCCAGTTCGGCTGCGCAATGATGCCCACGCGGAAGCCCTGGGCCTCCAGCAGGCGACCGATGATGGCCATGCCGAACGACGCGTGGTCGACGTAGGCGTCCCCGGTCACGATGATGATGTCGCAGGAATCCCAGCCGAGCAGATCCATCTCCTCCCTGCTCATTGGCAGGAAAGGTGCTGGCCCGAAGCATTCGGCCCAGTACTTGGGATAGTCGTAGAGTGGTTTGGCTGCTTGCATGTCAGTGACCGGTTCTGGTGTACAGGGAAATCGCGGGCGCGGAATATAGCACAAATTTTGACCAAATCCGACTGGATTCGTGGGGATTGGTGGGTGGGGCGATGGTTGGTGGGTGGGGTGCCAGGTGGCTGGCTTGGGGGGTGTGGTGGGGTTGGCAGGTGTTCGACACAGCATATGCAGCGCCTGTGAGATCGAGCGCCGCGCGGGCGGCGCTCGATCTCATAGGCGCTGAAATTGCTGCGGCGAACACATGGCAGCCTTCATGCAACCTGAGGCCAGGCCCTCACTGCTTCATGCCCAACTCAGCATCATCCATCAGCGCCTTAGCCATCGCACTCAGGTAATGGGCAGCCCAGATCATCATCGGTTTTTCATCCATCAGCCCGGTGATGGTCAGCTCGCGCACATACCCCATCAACTCTGAAGATTGCTCGCGAGCATCCCTGCACGGAATGCCGGGCTCGATGCGGAACAACGGGTGGGTGCCATTTTCGCCTTGGTAGAACGTGGTCTTGCCGACGGTGAATTGGGTGTCTTCTGTTGTCATTGTTCAATCCCCCGGAAGTTCTCGACTGCCTGGGCCGGCCTCTTCGCGGGCACGCCCGCTCCCACAAAGTCACCACAAACTTCGCGACTTGCACCGTACCTGTGGGAGCGGGCATGCCCGCGAAGAGGTCCGTCCAGGCGAAATATCACTGAAGCCTTACAGCAGGCATCCGCCCCTGCATCGGGCTGCCTTCAATAAAAGGGGATCGTGGGGCGGATCGGGGACAATCTTGAGCATGGCGTAATCTCGTCTGATTCCGAAAAGACCGCCACAACATCACTTGCATTTGATGGGTGGCGGCTACGTACGGGTCTGCAAGACCGGACAGACGATTAAACCGGCAGATCCGAGGATCTCCCGTACGCAGCCACCATTGACCGAAATTACCGACTGGCAGCAATCCGGATAGCGGTAGTAATCGTCTGCGGGCTTGCAGGCCCGGTCGCTGCTTGCGCAACGAACAGCGCCAGACTAGGCCCCCCGGAAAACCACAGCAATGGCGCAAAGGCGTTTGGAAGCTATTTCAGAAACGGCCTACGCGCAACGGGAAAAAGCTGATTATTGCTTGGAGAAATAGGCAAGCACAGGCTTTGTAGGAGCGGCCTTGCGTCGCGATGGGCTGCGCAGCAGCCCCAGCACTTTTTGCATCTGCGCTGAAATCCTGGGGCTGCTGCGCAGCCCATCGCGACGCAAGGCCGCTCCTATGTATGGACTCGCCCACACTGTCTAATTGCTTTTGAACATAGGAACCCGGTTGCATCTATGTATCAGGCCTA